>JAEUKO010000017.1:0-21210 GCA_016794285.1 Alphaproteobacteria bacterium
AAGGAAGAAGAGCGCGCTGTTGAAGAGAGTAAAGAGGCATCAGTGCTTGATGAAATCGGCATTGAGGGGTTTCGAAGAAAAGATGATACTTATAGCTAAATCTATAATTACTTATAGGTCATCCCATGGGCGCGTCCATAGGACGCTCGCACGCACGGGATCCAGAATCTTGTGCAACTTCGTTGCACTCAACATACTAGATCCCCGATCTGCGGTCAGCTTCGCTTCCCTTGTCGGGAATGACAACTGTACAAATCTAGTTATAAAATCAAGCAGTTATCGCTTGTCCTTCAAGAGGAAGATCAAACTCCACCCATTGGTCAGGCTTGAACTGAAAGCCTAATTCGCCAGTCAGGTTCGATTTTTCAACGGTCTGGGTATAAAGCCGTTTCATCGTTTCTTGCATTCCCGAGCTAACTGGAGTCTTGGTACGCAAGATTAAATCAAGGTTGTTTTGTTTGAGAAAGCCATCCACCTGCACATCGCCCATGCGCGAGAGGTGAAGCTGGAATAGAAAACGAAGAGCCTTGTTGCGCCTCTCGCGATCTGCTTCTGCATCGTCTTCCATGTGTTTGTAAAATAATGGAAGTTTTTGAATCTGATTGTTCCATAGCAAAGGGATGAGGGTTGCTTTCCAATCTTGCGCGAGCGGAGTTGATTCCAAACGGCTGGTTTGGTTCAGGTCTTGAGCAAAGGATTTTAGCAAGTCTTCCCGCCCTTTCTGGCGCAAGAGGGCGAGAGCATCTGGCGGGAAAAAACTCTCCATTTGTCCGCTTCTTAGAACTGACAAAAAGAACAGGGCCAAAGGACCTGTTGTGTGCGGGTGAACAGGAGAGGGGATCATTGCTGTGGTTTGTTGGGGAGATATTCCACCTGTTTGAGAAAGAGCTTGAAGAAGAATATCAAGAGATTCCCATGCTCCTGGCTTGGCCCAATTGGCCAGTGAGAAAGAGGAGAGGGAGGTTTGTCCCAATTCTGAACCTGCTGCAGTTCCCGATAGTGGCAAAGCCAGAAGAGCCAAAGTGTTGAGAGGCAAGTTCGGGGCACGGAACTGGAGTGTGTAAGATTGAAGATAACCAGATCCCGGGGCGGGTAGTGTCAGAACGGGTAAATTTTCTGGCGTAAACCCCGTCACTTGCGCAAGGCTGATCGAAGAATTTTGGGGAGGCTGGGTGGGGCTGAGGAAAAAAGAGGCCGCACTATTCGGGAGAGGAATGGACAGGGGGGCCTGTGACGCCGAAGCAGAAGGAGAGCCCAAAAGATTTCCTGTTTGCGGCGGGACGCTTAAACCAAGAAGCTGGGCATCAATCGGTTTCGAAGGATTGAATAAAATAAGCCCCGTGGGTGGTGTGCCAGAAAGACCTTTTACATTAGAGGGTTGCACAAGGTTTTGGATATTTTGAATAAGCGATGAAATGGGATCGTTTGGGGAAGATGACGGCGATGGAAGAAGGCTGGAAAGGTCCATCCGCGAAAGAATGGTTACAAGCGTAGCTCGCAAAGCGGCCTGTGAGGGGGGCATATCTTTGATAAAGCTGACCAGCGCTTCCAGCACATCAACAACGGGAAGAGGTGGCAATGACGATGACGCTGTTTTCGGGGGAAGAGGAAGCAGGCGC
The DNA here is from genome assembly GCA_016794285.1 of Alphaproteobacteria bacterium. Lineage (GTDB taxonomy): Bacteria > Pseudomonadota > Alphaproteobacteria > Micavibrionales > Micavibrionaceae > UBA1573. The sequence continues at coordinate 1,620 of JAEUKO010000017.1, forward strand.
AAAAATTGTGCGAGTTGAGCATCACTGCTGGGTAGGGCGGCGATGGAAGCTTTCGAATAGAGGGAAGACTTTGCCGAAAGGAGATCCTCAAGGGCTGGAGCTGAAAGAGGAACTCCTCGGCCCAAACGAACCGGAGGGGAGAGAGATTCTGGAGGCGCAGAAAGCTGATTGCTTAAAGATGGGGGTGCGGAGGTTGCTTGCGGCAAGGCTGGCCGAATAAGGGCGGTTTGCGGGGCTCGCCCTGCCGGAATTTCAATTTCAAGTGTTGCCCCTTGGGGCAGGGCAGCGCGATCTTTCAAAAGAATAGTGAGGGGGCCGCGTTCCGTTTCAAGTCGCAAAGAGCCGTCTGGAGCCTGTCCCGCAACGGTTCCTTGTAATTTCACAGGAGCGGAATTGTTTTGAAGTCCTTCGGGAAGATTGACCAGTTTAACGGCAACGTCCTGAATTTGCGCCATTGCAGAGGCGCGTGTCACAAAAGGAGGCGGAAGGCCAGATAAATCAGAGGACATGACTCAGAGCCCTAATATCGCATCCTCGCTTGGGGCGAGTCCCCTATCGGCGGGAGGCTTTGGCCATAGCCCGCGCTTCTTCCTGCATTTCTTTGTAGGCATTTTTGGCGATTCTCTCAACATCGCTGGCCGCTTCGGTGTTGGGAGAGCGGGTCAGAAGCGGTGTCTGGTGACGAATGGTTTCTTTGACTTTGGGGTCTTGGCGGACCATCCCCGCCAAAGAAGGCGAGAGGCGCAGGAAGTTTTCGCAAGCTTTGAGGAGAGTCTTATAGGTTTTCTCTCCCTCTGTCGTGCTTTGCGCCATATTCACAACAATGCTCACATTTTTAGATAATCCAGCCGCGCTTCCCAATTTGATAAAGGCGTAGGCATCGGTTAGAGAAGTTGGCTCGTCTGTTGTGACCAGCAAGGTTCGCGTGGCCGAAGCCGAAAACATCCGCACCGTCCGGTCTACACCCGCGCCAAGATCAATGATGATGGCATCATAGGCATCGGAGAGGTCAATCAATTGATCCCGCAACATTGCCAAGCGTTGACTGGGGAGAGCAGAAAGGGAAGCCTGACCAGAGCGGCCCGCCACAATATCAAAGCCGCCGTCTTCATAATGCTGAACGACTTTATCCAGAGAGAGCCGTCCACGAATGACATCATTCAAATCACGCTTGGGCATCAAACCAAGCTGGACATCCACGTTGGCAAGGCCAAGATCTCCATCAAAGAGGAGAACTTTCTTGCCGGATCGGGCCAGAGCCTGCGCAAGAGTGATGGAAAAAAATGTTTTTCCTACTCCCCCCTTGCCTGAGGCAACGGCCAATATGTTTTTTCCGCGCCGAAAGCCCGGGGAGAGGGGGTTGTCGAGTGCGGCGTCTGTGGCACTGGTAATGGTTTCAGCCATAGTCGTCATCCTGTTGTTTTCTTGCGTGATGTGGAACGAATTGAGCTTGGTTTACGCAGTGATTCATGTGTGGAGAATGGCGAACCACTATCCAAGGTATTTTGTGGAAAAAAGTAAGAGGCAAGGCGGCGGGGAGAGAGATGCTCCAACCCTTCGGCAACCTTGGCGGTATTGCCAATATCCGAGAAAGACAGCCCCCCTTGTTGGGCGGCAGCTAGAAGCCCCCCAAGCCGACGGGCTACATCGACACGTGTGGGAAGAAGTCGCCGAACACCCATCGCGGCAAAAACGCGTGCAATCTCACCCGATTCATTGGCGTCAATAGCGGCGGGGAGAGTCAAAATAGGTTCAATATCTCCGGCTATAATCAGTTTGGCGAGCGATTTCATATCGTTCGTATCAAACGGGTTAAACCCGGGTGTGTCGATAATAATCTGGTCAACCTTGCCAATTTCTTGCAAGGCTTTGGTCAAATCAGCCGAGGTTTTGGCCGTATGCAGCTTGATTTTCAAGAGCCGCGTAAAAGCTTCGAGTTGTTCAACCCCGCCAGCTCGCACCACATCGGTGGTAATGACGGCGACCGATAAACCGTTCATCACAGCGCGAGCGGCCTGTTTGGCAACGGTCAAGGTTTTGCCAGACCCGGGAGGGCCCACAAACATAATTGATTTTTTATAAGCCCGCGTGGGAAGGGGCGTAAAGTTGAACAAGGCATCAAGAGCCCCGACAAAGGCAATCATGGGTTCGTCCAGATCCATAAGCGAAGCGCAGGACACAATTTGATCCATGACATCTTCGGGGACAGCGTGTTTCAAGAGAACGTCAATAATCGCTTCGGTCAGGTTATCGTCACGGTCTTGTTCATCGTCATACTGGAGCCAATCATCATCTTCGGCAGGCAAGCCTCCGTGGCCAAGTTCGAACGCGATATGGCGTTCCTTGGACGAAGGGGCAGGGCGATCATCTTCAATGGCCGCTGTTACGCGAACGGACTTACCACCGTTCTCCTCGCGGGTTGCCACGATAATGGCATCCTCCCCGAGGCTGTTACGCACCATTTGCATCGCTTCTGTCATTGTGTTTGCATAAAACGACTTGAGTCGCATGGAGAAAAAACCGAAATTGATTCGAGTTCAGTATAATAAAGTCAGAGACTCCTGACCAGCCCAATAAACGGATGATAACCCCTCATTGGACCAGAAAGAAGTTAAAAGAGTGTTAATGTGACTTTTTTGACTCAAGGGGAGCCGATTGAAGGGACCCTCTAAAACTCTTCCCGTCATTTCTCCCCCGTGTATCCCCTCTTGTCATCCCAGCGAAAGCTGGGATCCAGTGTTCAAACGCATAGGCGATCCCTCCTATTCTGGATTCCAGCTTTCGCTGGAATGACGGGTTTGGGAGTACCTATAAAGGTGGATGGACACTTAGAAGTGGTCTTAAATCTGTCCGAGGGTTTTGATGCGCGCTTTGGGGTGAATCTCGTTTTGGGACATCACGGTGGTGCTGGGGCGGAATCTTTCGATCACCGAGCGGACATAGGGCCGAATCATGGGCGAGGTGAGCAAAACGGGACTCTCACCGCTTTGGGCGAATTTATCGAATGTTTGCCGGACACTCACAATAAAATCCTGTAGCTGGGAAGGGGGCATGGCGAGTTGGCGTTCTTCGCGGTCTCCCACCAGAGATTCCGCAAAAGCTTGTTCCCATTTGGCCGAGAGGGTGACAAGTGGAACGTGACCATGACTGTTCAAATTCGCTTCGCAAAGTTGGCGCGCCAAACGGGCGCGGACATGCTCGGTAATCATGGAAACATTTTTGGTATAGGTGGTGGCTTCGGCCACACCTTCGAGCAGAGTCGGGAGATCACGAATGGAAACGCGTTCATTGACCAGATTCTGAAGAATGCGTTGCAGCCCCCCGACAGAAATTTGTGAGGGGATCACATCTCCCACCAGTTTCTGATAGTCTTGCGGCAATTCGTTGAGCAGACGCTGGGTCTCGGTATAAGAGAGCAAGTCTGCCATGTTGTCCTTAATGACTTCGGTCAGGTGAGTGGTCACCACAGTTGTGGCATCGACAACGGTATAGCCTTTGAAATGGGCTTCTTCACGGTATCGCTCATCAATCCACATGGCAGGCAAACCAAAAGTTGGTTCAATCGTGACTTCCCCCGGGAGGGTAATCGCCTCTCCGGTTGGGTCCATGCATAGCAGCATCCCCGGGCGAACATCGCCGCGTCCGGCTTCGATTTCTTTGATGCGCACCACATAGGTATTGGCAGGAAGTTGCAAATTATCCTGAATGCGAACCGAGGGAAGAATATACCCCATATCTTCGGCGAGTTGACGGCGCAAGCCTTTGATCTGATCGGGGAGTTTCGTTCCGCTCTCTCCTTGAACCAACGGCAAAAGCGCGTAGCCAAGTTCAAGCCGAATTGTATCCATTGCCAAAGATTTTGAGATAGGTTCTTCCGAAGGTTTGGCGGCGATCGTTGCGGCTCTGCTTTCATAAAGAACACGGTCCGCTTCGACTTGTTGGCGTTTGAACGCAAAATAGGAAATGGCTCCCGTTATCCCAGCCAAAGCTAGGAAAGGAGCAACAGGCATTCCGGGCATCAATCCAATAATGACCATCAGACCAGAACTCATTGCCGTAGCCCGAGGATAGCGGCTGAACTGGTCCATCAAGGCTTCATCGGCAGTCCCTTCAACCCCAGCTTTTGAAACCAGAAGACCTGCGGCAACAGAAACAATCAGGGCCGGAATTTGAGCCACCAAACCTTCCCCGATGGTGAGAATGGTGTAGTTGTCAGCCGCATCTGAAAGACTCATGTCTTTCGAAACTGTACCGATAATAATGCCGCCAATTAAATTGATGAAAACAATCAGGAGTCCGGCAATCGCGTCTCCACGCACAAATTTAGCCGCCCCATCCATCGCTCCAAAGAAAGAGCTCTCTTGTTGCAATTCAGATCGTTTGAGCTTGGCATCGGCTTCGGTAATGAGGCCTGCGGAGAGGTCACTATCAATCGCCATTTGCTTCCCGGGCATGGCATCCAAACTGAATCGGGCGGCGACTTCAGCAATCCGTCCCGAACCCTTGGTGATAACGATAAAATTAACAATGACCAAAATGGCAAAGACAATCGCTCCCACCACATAGTTGCCCTGAATCATAAAGGTCCCAAAGGCCTGAATGATTTTACCGGCCGCGTCGTGGCCTTCGCTTCCCCCTGACAAAATAAGACGGGTTGACGCGATGTTCAGGCCAAGCCGCAGGGCAGTGGAAATCAGAAGAATGGTCGGGAAAGTCGAGAACTCAAGCGGGCGGCGGATAAACAAGGTAATCATCAAAATGACGATGGAAAAAGTAATGGAAATTGCCAGCCCTATATCCACCACCCACGCAGGCATGGGAACCAGCATGAACATAAGGATGAGAATCAGCCCAACAGCCAACGCAAAGTCCCCGCGCAGCAGGGAATTCATGGCTGAGCGGGCACTCGGGACATTGGAAAACGCTGGCGGACCTGCCATATGACAAAAAACCTAGGTTATCTTCCTCTATGGTAGCGTTTATTGCCGACTCCGGCAAACAAATAGAAGGTGTGAATTGAAGACCCAAAAGATCTTGACATATTGAGATGGTTTCATTTACACCTTGGTAAATTTTACCATAAAAGAGAGGGTTTTCAATGTCCGTTGCCACAAGTTTTACTTCTGCCGCGCCGAAGGCAGCTTTCTCTCCTTCCCGGAAGGAGACAATTACGGGATCGCGTCATACGGTCGTGGCCCGCGCTTATTTATGATCTTTGCCTTGAGCCAAGGGCTATTCAAGAAGCTGGCGCGGCTGGTTTTGATGTTTCGATTGCTTTGCTACGAGTTACCGCAGCAAGTTATGGTTCGGAGGTTACCCGCAAGGAAAGCAGTTTTCCCAAGGAATTCAGGCGGGCAGGGGCGACGGATAAAGAGAAAGCTCCTGCTGTTGCTGTTTTGCATGAAATAAAATTTGGAGAAGGTTTGTCCAAACAAGATGCGGAATGTGAAGTGTCTAAGCTGGCACAGAAACTGAAACAAGGGGACGGATATGCTGATTCTCTCGTTGAGGAGATGGGGTACGCAGAGAAAATAGAACGGACAAAACCCGTTTACGTATATGCGTAGTCAGGTAGAGGAGCCGAGTTCTTTTGCGAGCAGCTGGAGGTCAATCCAGCTCTCTTTTTTCTTGATGGGTGTTCTGAGCAAATAAGACGGGTGATAGGATGGAAGGGCCGGATGGCGGCTTCCGCCAATCTCGGGCGTTTGAGGCGTGTAGTCTTTCCACTTTCCGCGCAGCTTGCTGATACCTTCTTCGGTTTGGAGCAAGGCTTTGGTGGGAACACCCCCTAAGAAAAACAGAACCTTCGGCTGGACCAACGCAATGTGACGTTCGATAAAGGGTAGGGACATCTCAATTTCAGCAGGCGAGGGGCTGCGGTTTCCCGGGGGGCGCCAGTTGAGGATATTGGTAATATAGACAGATTTTTCTGGATCTTCCTCCCACCGGCTCAGGCCAATACAGGCAAGCATTTTATCCAGCAATTGTCCCGAGGCTCCGACAAAGGGTTTGCCTTGCGCATCTTCTTCGGCCCCCGGGGCTTCACCGATCATCATGACTCTGGCTTTGGGGTTTCCTTCGGCAAAGACCATATTGGTTGCTGTTTTCCGAATGGCGAGGCCCTCAAATCCGGCAATCGCGGCGCGGAGTTCTTCAAGCGTTGTCGCCGAGCGGGCCAGTTTGGCAGCCGCCAAGCAGGCTTCGGCCGTGCCAAGAGGTAAGGCGGCCGTTGGTGGTTGGGTTTTATGAGATTTGCTCTCAATGGTTTCTGTTTTGGCTGTTTCTTGCGGGGCAGCAAGCCAATTACGCGGGGTTTCTTGCAAAACCTCGTCCGCTCCCGCTTCTATGTGCCATTCAAGCCAGAGGGCAGGGTTATCTAGAAATTTTTGCGGGGCAGCTGACTCCATCCGCCAGATTTCCTTTTTCACTAAGAGATTATTTTTTATTCTTGATATATAATGAAGACAGTGACAACCCGCATAATGCCTATTTTCCTAATAACTCCACAGGATTTCATTCAATGACCGCCCCTCGACCTGACCGTGACAGTATGGTGTATGATGTCGTAATTATTGGCGGCGGGCCGGCCGGCTTGTCTTGCGCTATCCGTTTGAAGCAGGTGGATCCGTCCCTGACCGTTTGTGTTTTGGAAAAAGGGTCAGAGATCGGGGCGCATTCACTTTCTGGCGCAGTTCTGGAGCCAAGGGCTTTAGCTGAACTTTTCCCAGATTGGAAAGAACGGGGGACTCCGTTGACCTGTTCGGCCAAGGAAGATTTCTTCGTTCTTTTGACGGAGGAGAGTCATTTCGTTCTGCCCACACCTCCGCAAATGCGTAACGAAGGAAATTACATTATCTCGCTGGGGAGTTTTGCCAAGTGGTTAGCTGGACAAGCGGAATCTCTCGGGGTTGAAATCTATGCAGGGTTTGCCGCTGCTGAAATTCTGTTTCATGAGGACGGCCGCGTCAAAGGAGTGGCGACAGGCGATATGGGTTTGGATAAAAACGGCGCGCCCAGCGCATCGTTTCAATGCGGGATGGAACTTCATGCGCGGCAGACCATTTTTGCTGAAGGGTGTCATGGGTCTTTGAGTCAAGAAATCATTCATCACTTTAACTTGCGAGAAGGTCGCTCTCCTCAGACTTATGGTTTGGGGATCAAAGAAATTTGGGAAATCCCTGCCGATCAGCACCATCAAGGCCGCGTGGTTCATACGCTGGGTTGGCCCCTTGACCCTCATACCTATGGTGGATCGTGGCTGTATCACATGGAGAATAATCTGGTGTCGGTTGGCTATGTGGTGGGGCTTGACTACCAGAATCCGTATTTATCTCCGTTCGAAGAAATGCAGCGTCACAAAACCCACCCCTATCTTCAACAAACCCTCAAGGGAGGAAAGCGTATTTCCTATGGGGCGCGGGCTTTGGTGGAGGGCGGATTGCAAAGTCTTCCCAAGCTGACTTTCCCCGGGGGGATGTTGATTGGTGATAGTGCTGGATTTTTGAATGTTGCTAAGATTAAAGGCAATCATGCCGCGATGAAGTCAGGTATGCTTGCTGCTGAATCTCTGGCCGAGAATAAGGATGCTGTGGAATGCATAGCCTATACAGAAAATTTCAAAGCCAGTTGGCTTTATGACGAGCTTTATAAAGTTCGCAATATTCGTCCCGGGTTTCACAAAGGATTGTGGTTCGGGTTGTTGCATTCAGTTTTTCAAACCTTGGGCGGGTGGCGGATTCCCTATACACTTTCTCACCACGCCGATCATTCACAGTTACAACCTGCCGCGCAGAGCGAGAAGATAAACTATCCCAAGCCGGATGGAGTTTTGACTTTTGACCGCCTATCAAGCGTGTTCCTTTCAGGAACGCATCATCAGGAAGGGCAGCCTTGTCATTTGAAACTTTCTGATCCAGATATTCCGCTGGGGCGGAATTTGCCAATGTGGGACGAACCCGCCCAACGGTACTGCCCTGCAGGGGTTTACGAGATTGTGGAAGAAAACGGAAAAAAAGTCTTTCGGATCAATTCCCAGAACTGCGTTCACTGCAAGACCTGTGATATTAAGGACCCTAGCCAGAACATTACATGGACGGTCCCTGAGGGCGGAAATGGCCCAAATTACTCAGGAATGTAACTTTTTTGGCTAGACCTCTCTGGCCTTTGACTTATATGCTAACCTAATCTAACCGCGTGTTTCCTTGAAGGCCATTATGACCCGTTTCCCTTTTCTCTTCTTCTGTCTCATATCCTCCTTCTCTTTGTTAGCGGGATGTGATGATTCAGACAATAAAACAGAAGGCAGTAATCACTCTTCTGGCATGATAGGGTATTACGCGCCCTCCGGTTCTTACATGCCTCAAAAAACACTTTCGGGCAGTTACCTCGCAGGACATTTTGCTCAATCGTCTTACGATTGGGATCATGCAGAAAAATTTTTGAACGAAGTTTTGATGGCTGATCCTAAAAATGCCGAATTGCAACGGCGGGCGATGGCACTAGCTTTGGGATCGGAACAATTTGAAAAAGCGGTCCGTGCCGCGAGAGCTGTGGTCCAGCAGGACAAACAAGCTCCGCTTCCTCATATCTTGATTGCTTTGGAATATTTCAAGAATGGCCGCTATGAAGAAGTTGCCAAAGAAACATCAGGAGTTCAACAAGATGGCGTAACTCAGTTTATGCTCCCCTTGATGAAGGCATGGTCCCAGGCGGGCATGGGCAAAACAGATGTTGCTGATTTGGGGGGTAATGCTGTTCACATCTATCAGGCGATTTTAATTGCCGATTACCGCAATGATGAGGAGACTCTCAAAAAACTTGCCTCGCGCCAGTTTGGAACGCTCGCTCTTTCGGTTGACTCTCTTGAAAAGATTGCCGAAATTTATGCCCGTCATGGGATTGCTGCGCCAGCGTGGGATATTTACAACGTACTGAAAAACGGGTTGCCGTCTCGTGCGGCTGAGTTTCAAGAAAAAATTGACTCTATTGGAAAGAGCCGCAGCGGAGAGCCTGTCAAATCACCTCAAATCGGTTTGGCGCAAGCGTTGTTTGATATGGGACAAGTTCTTTCCGAGCATTACGAAGATAGTGCGCGTCTTTTTATCCAAATGGCGCAGTACTTAAATCCCAATGCACCCGATACGCTAATGGTTTTAGCTGAGATGTCGGCGCGGCATGGTCAGTACGATGTTGCAATTGATTACCTGCAGCGCATTGATACAACGAAAAGCAAAGAACAAGAGATTCGCATTCGCAGAAGTGTGGCTGAACTTCTTGAAGAGGGCGGAAAAACTGATCAAGCGGTGAATGTTCTAAGCGGTCTTGTCGAAAAATATCAGGATGTTGAAACCCAAATTCAAATCGGTGATTTGTATCGTCACAAGGAAGAGTATCAAGAGGCTCTTGCGCAATACAACAAGGCTTTTGCCATGGTGAAGGGGGATGTTCCTGAGAAATATTGGCAGTTACTTTATGCCAGAGGAATGACCCATGAGCGTCTTAAAAACTGGGATCTGGCCGAGAAAGATCTGAAAGCCGCTTTGGTTCTTCAACCAGATCACCCTTACGTTCTCAACTATCTTGGTTATAGTTGGTTAGATCAGGGAATCCATTTGGAACAAGCAACGGAGATGATTGCCAAGGCCGTTTCTCTTCGTCCTGATGATGGGTATATTGTTGATTCTCTAGGTTGGGCTCATTACCGTGGTGGCGAGTATGCCGAAGCAGTTAAAACTCTTGAGCAGGCGGTTTCCTTGCTTCCCAATGATTCAACGGTCAACGATCATTTGGGGGATGCCTATTGGCAAGTGGGGCGGAAGAATGAAGCGAGATTTCAGTGGAAGCGCGCTTTGAGCTTTACCAAGGAAGCTGAGTTGCAAAAACCTTTGAATGATAAGATTGAAAAAGGCATTCCTCGGTTGCCGACAAAAGTTGTTCCGCCGGAAAAATCTTTAGATAAGGCCGAGGTTCCGCATTGAGGAAATGCCATTCTTGGACACAATCAAATGGTCGTGAATTACGATGGAAAATGGTTTTCCTGCTGCAATAATATCTTTGGTCATGACAATGTCCGGTTGGCTTGGGGTCATGTCTCCGCTGGGGTGATTGTGGACCAGAATAATTGCGGTTGCTCCTAGCTCAAGGGCGCGTTTCATGATCTCTCGAGGGTAGGCAGGAGTATGGTCCACGGTTCCTGTTTGCTGGGTTTCATCTGCAATCAATTCGTTCTTTTTGTTGAGGAAGAGCAAACGAAAATGTTCCTTGCGTTCATGAGCCATGCTGGCTTTCAAATAGTCAAGCAAGCGGTCCCATGAATTCAAAACAGGTTTTTTCAAGAGGTCTTGCTTCATCATCAAAAAGGCGGCGGCTTCAACTGTCTTCAAACTGGTTATAGCCAGATCTGAGATGCGCTCGGACGGAGACTGCTTTTCATTAAAGCGCGAAAATTCTTCAGGCCCTGCATGAAAGACCCCAGAGAGTGTTCCAAAATAGGCCAGAAGATTTTTAGCCAAAGGTTTTACATCTCGCCGTGGAATAGCCATGAACAACAAAAGCTCAAGCAATTCGTAGTCGGCTAAGGCCGTTTCTCCTCCCTTCAAAAAACGCTCCCGCAAGCGGTCCCGATGCCCAACGTGATGAGGTGTATCTATTTTGACGGCGGCTGTGTCAGACATTGTGATATGGGGGTTTGTGGTATCCCATCGGGGACAGGGTGAAAATCTCATATCCCGTTTCTGTGACAGCGAGGGAATGTTCGAACTGGGCAGAGAGACCCTTGTCCCGCGTGACAGCGGTCCATCCGTCTGAGAGAACTTTGGTTTCCCATGTTCCGGTATTTATCATCGGTTCAATGGTGAAGAACATTCCGGCTTCGAGAATAATTTTGTCAGAAGGTGGTGCGTAATAGTGCAGAATTTGAGGGTCAGAGTGAAAAGTTTTGCCAAGGCCATGACCGCAGAAATCTCGGACAACAGAAAATCTTGCGCCTTCGGCAATTTTCTGAATAGCTTTCCCAATGTCGCCCAAAGTTGCCCCGGGCTTGACGGCTTCGATACCAGCCATCATGGATTCGTAGGTTACGTCCACGAGTCGTTTGGCCTTGACGGGAACCGCATCGCCGACAAGATACATTCGGCTGGTGTCTCCGTGCCATCCATCCACAATGACTGTTACGTCAATGTTGACAATATCGCCATTCGCTAGTTTTTTTGGCCCGGGAATTCCGTGGCAAACCACATGGTTAATGGATGTGCAAATGGATTTCGGGAAACCGTGATATCCAAGGGGAGCCGGAACCGCCCCGCGAGAGGTAATAAAGTTATGGCAGATTTGGTCGAGCTCTTCGGTTGTAACCCCTGTTTTAACATAGGGAATAATCATATCCAGCGTTTCAGCGGCAAGCTTTCCAGCAAGACGCATGGATTCAAAATCTGCCGGAGAATGAATTTCAATTCCATCTGCCGTAAAACGATTGGGGGAGAGAGGGTCTTTCACTTGACGCTGGCCTTGGCTACTTACATAATAAAAAGAGGTAATACGTTTCTCCCTTTTATCCTATTCGCCTTGGGTTTGGCAACATGACGCACACATCTTTGACAGCCGCTATTCTCGTAATTGGCAATGAAATCCTCTCTGGGCGGACGCAGGACACAAATTCCCAGTGGATTGCTGATAAAATGGGCGAAAGGGGCATACAAATCACTGAGATTCGCGTGGTTCCCGATCAGGAAGAAGCCATCGTTCGCGCAGTGCGGGAATTAAAGGGCAGGGTGACCTATTTGTTCACAACGGGTGGAATTGGCCCCACTCATGATGATATTACCACCGACAGCGTTGCAAAGGCTTTCGGACTTCCGGTTGAACTGAACGCCGAGGCGCGGGCTTTGCTTCTGGCCCATTACGAAAAGAACGAGACTCAGTTGACAGAAGCACGTCTTCGAATGGCGCGTATTCCAGTCTCAGCGAGTTTGATTGAGAATCCGGTCTCTTCCGCTCCCGGGTTTCGAATTGAGAATGTTTTCGTTTTGGCAGGTGTGCCGAGAATCATGCAAGCTATGTTGGATCACGTTTGTTCCAGCCTTGAGTCGGGTCCCCCCATCCTCTCAAACACAATTGCGTGCAGCTTGGCCGAGAGTGAAATTGCCGAGGATTTATCCGAGATTCAGAAGCGTTATCCAGAGGTTGAAATTGGAAGCTATCCTCATTTCCGTATGGGGGCGTTGGATCTGTCACTGGTTTTGAAGTCTGCTTTGAACGATGCCCTACACACAGCAACAATGGAAGTTATTGATTTAATTGCTAAACATGGCGGGCTGCCCCGCGCCATGAGCATCAAGTCTGTTCCTCCTCTTCGAGGATAAAGAAAGACTCAAAAATCGTAAAAATTGGGTTGAAATCTTTTTGCAGGCTGGCTATAACTCCCTCCTGAGCTGCGGGTGTGGTGAAACTGGTAGACGCGCTGGACTCAAAATCCAGAGCCGCAAGGCGTGTCGGTTCGATTCCGACCACCCGCACCATCAAAATACTTATAACTAAGTTTATAATTATTCATACAGTTGTCATCCCCGACAAGGGAAGCGAAGCTGACCGCAGATCGGGGATCTAGTATGTTGAGTGCAGCGAAGCTGCACAAGATTCTGGATCCCGTGCGTGTGAGCGTCCTACGGACGCGCCCACGGGATGACGAATAAGTAATTATAGACTTAGCTATAAACACTGTAAAAAACTTTGGGGTCCGCCCTTTTGGCGGTGAGCTGTGGTGGATCGTTCGGACTCTCCTTTGATTCTTTTGTGCGCGGGTGGAACAGGCGGCCATATGTTTCCTGCCTGCGCTTTGGCCGAGGAGCTGCTTTCGCGTGGGTTTCGGGTTGCTTTTGCGACTGACTCTCGTGGACAAAGATACCTTGGAGGAATGGAATCGGTTCCGCAATTTCTGCTATCCAGTGCCCCCTATCTGCCCGGGATGAAGGGAAAATGGGCCGTTATAAAGGCCTTACTCGCAGGATATATTGAGGCGTATCGTTTGATCGGGCGGCTTCGCCCCGCTGTGGCGGTTGGTTTTGGAGGGTATCCGTCCGCGCCGCCGATGTTTGCGGCTTTGCATCGCCGGATTCCCACTCTGATTCATGAACAAAACGCTATCTTGGGCATGGCCAATATTCTGCTGGCTCCCTTTGTTGATAAAATTAGTCTTTCCCTGTTTCCCACGGCGCGGCTGAAACCAAAATGGGCTGGAAAAGCTCATGTGACAGGAAATCCTGTGCGGGCTGAAATTGTCGCTCTTTCTAATGCCGCCTATCCGGACCCTAGCGGCGGTCTCCAGATTCTCATCGTAGGGGGATCACAAGGCGCAAAGGTGTTTTCTGAGGTTATTCCTCCGGCTCTCAAAGGGCTTCCTGCAGACATCAAGTCTCGCCTTAAAATTTCCCAGCAAGCCAGAGCCGAGGATCTTCCGGCTGTGGTGGCCAAATATCAAAATTCGGGATTGGATGTTGAGGTTCAGCCCTTTTTTCGTGATATGCCAGAGAGGTTGGGGGCGGCGCATTTGCTGGTTGCCCGCTCGGGGGCTAGCACAGTTGCCGAAGCCAATGTCGCGGGGCGGCCTGCTTTGTATGTCCCTTTTCCATGGAATCGGGATAACCAGCAAAAGTTTAACGCTGAGGTGGTCGCGGCTGTGGGTGGGGCAAAAGTCTTGCTGGAACAGGATATGACCCCAGACAGTTTTCGCTCTGCACTCCTCTCTTTTCTTGAAAACCCTGAGGGGTTACGCCAAGCGGCGGCGGCGGCCAGAACCTTGGCGCAGCCACAAGCAGCCCAGAAATTGGCGGATGATGTGGTCTCTTTGCTTGCATCTTAACAATCCTATTGTGATGATGGCTCATCTTTGCCATGTATAGGCACTTACCAGAAAAAAGAGGTGCGCGATGCGTCATATTCCCCCTGAAATTGGAACTTTGCACTTCATCGGCATTGGCGGCATTGGCATGAGTGGCATTGCCGAAGTTTTACGAACTTTGGGCTATGATGTGCAGGGCAGTGATATTGCAGATAGCTACAATGTGACTCGGTTGCGCAAGCAGGGCATTCGGGTGAAAATTGGTCATGAGCCTGCGAACCTTGAGTGCGAGGATGGAAAATTTCCCGGGGCTGTGGTTGTGTCCTCTGCCATCAAAGCAGATAACCCTGAACTGGTTGCGGCGCGAGAATTAAAACTTCCCATTGTCACGCGTGCCGAAATGTTGGGTGAGTTGATGCGTCTCAAATGGACGGTGGCGATTGGGGGAACTCACGGCAAAACCACAACAACCTCAATGGTGGGGGCTATGCTGGAAGTGGGAGAGCTTGACCCAACAGTTATCAATGGCGGAATCGTCAATGCTTACGGCACGAATACGCGCTTGGGGCAGGGAGACTGGATGGTGGTGGAAGCCGATGAAAGCGATGGGTCTTTCACGCGTCTTCCTGCAACAGTGGCAGTTGTTACCAATATTGATCCCGAACATCTGGATCACTACGGATCATTTGAGGCTATTCGCGCTGGGTTTTTAAGATTCATTGAGAACATCCCCTTTTACGGGTTTGCTGTGATGTGTAGCGATCATCCCGTGGTGCAAAGTCTTATTCCCGAGGTGGCCAATCGTCGGGTGATTTCCTACGGTTTCAATGCGCAAGCCGATGTGCGAGCCATCAATCTTCGTCACACGGCCTTGGGCAGCACTTATGACGTGGTGATTTCCGGATGGATCACACCAGATGGTGAGGATCTGGTCTTGAAGGATGTTTTCTTACCTATGATGGGGCGGCATAATGTTCAAAATTCTTTGGCCGCGATTGCCGTTGGGTATCAATTAAAAATATCTCCTGAGCAAATGATGAGGGCTCTCAATAATTTCAGTGGTGTAAAAAGGCGGTTCACGCGTACGGGAATTAGTCACGGCATCACGGTTGTTGATGATTACGCGCACCATCCGGTTGAAATTTCTGCTGTTCTCAAAGCAGCTCGCCAAGCCTTGGGAGACGGCGGTGGGCGCGTGATTGCGGTTATGCAGCCACATCGGTATTCTCGCCTCTCTAGTTTGTTTGAAGAATTCTGTACTTGTTTTAATGAAGCCGAGTCTGTGATTATTGCGGATGTTTATGCGGCTGGAGAATCTCCCATCGAGAATGCAACGAAAGAGACTTTGGTTGAAGGCATTCTTAATCACGGTCACCACGATGTGCGGGAACTTGACTCTCCGGAGTCTCTGGCTTCCCTCATTTCCAGCATGGCGCGGGCAGGTGATTTCGTGATCTGTCTTGGGGCTGGAAATATTACGCAGTGGGCCCATACTCTGCCGGAGGAGTTGGAAACCATTTTTATAAACACGGCGCGATCAGAGGTGGTGAATGGTTGAGCCTGCCTTAAAACCTTCTTCCTTGCCAGTGGTGCGGGGACGATATACGGCGAACGCTCCGCTCGGAGAAGTCGGATGGTTTCGTACAGGCGGACGTGCTGAAATTCTTTATAAACCCGCTGATCGTGAGGATTTGATAGACTTTATGGCGGCGGTCTCTCCTGATATTCCAGTGATGGTCTTGGGCGTTCTTTCGAATACGATTGTCCGAGATGGAGGCGTGCCCGGGGTAGTTATTCGTTTGGGTCGTGATTTTGCTACCATCGAACCGGAGGAAGGTTTTCGTCTCAGGGCTGGTGCGGCGGCTCTGGATGTGAACGTAGCAGAGGTTGCTGGGCAAAACGGAATTGCGGGTCTTGAGTTTTTAAGCGGAGTCCCGGGAACCATTGGCGGGGCTTTGCTCATGAATGCTGGAGCCTATGGCGGTGAAGTCAAAGATGTTCTGATTGAAGCTGACTTGCTTCAAAAAAATGGGACTGTGCGCAAGGTGGGTCCTCAAGATTTGAATATGACCTATCGCCATACGGATACGCCTGAGGGATCAATTTTTCTTAGTGCTTTGTTTCAGGGTAAGCCCGATCATCCCGAGACAATTGCAGCTCGCATGACAGAGATTCGAGAGCGGCGAGCAGCCACCCAACCGATCAAATCACAAACTGGCGGGTCCACGTTTGCCAATCCAACCTTGGCGGAATTGAGTGCGGCGGGGTTGCCGCCAGAGACCAAAACATGGCAGTTGGTGGACCGTGTTGGGGGAAGGGGGCTGCGCATCGGTGGGGCGCAAATGTCTGAGCAGCACGCCAATTTCATGATCAACACTGGGACGGCCTCGGCGCAAGATTTGGAAGATTTGGGCGAAGAAATCCGGCGGCGGGTTAAAGGGCAATGCGGAATTGATCTGCGCTGGGAAATCAAACGTATTGGTATTCCTGCCTTTTCTGGGATAGATAAAATTTTACGCAAATAATAGAAAAAATTTCCATAAGTAATAATCAAAACGAATACTTGTTAGAATTCCGCCAATAGTTGATTGAATTGTTTTTTATTATGAAAAAATTCAAGCCTTAACTCTCCTTTAACCTCTTTCGGTGTATTCTGAGAAGGTAAGGGAATGCTTTACATAAAAAATTAAAAACAATCTTGCTGGAAACCAAGGAGACCAAAGTATGAAAAAGATAATTGCACTTGTACAAGCTTACACGACCAAAGAAGACGGCGCGACAGCTATTGAATATGGTTTGATTGCTGCTGGGATTGCTTTGGCGATTGCCGGTGCTGTCGTTGCCTTCGGTGGCAGCTTGAACAGCCTGTTCGAGGATATGAGCACCACGCTTGATACCGCTGCACCATAATAGGGTCGGTATCTCGATATGTGACGCTTTTGAAGAAAGCCCGCCCCCGAGGTGGGCTTTTTTCTCTTCCTCTCCGCTTTCTCCTTTTTCGTTTTTTTCAAAGAAGATAATTTTATGATCGGTTTTCTTTTCTTTTTATTTGGCGTGTTGGTCACTCTCGGGATGTGCGCCATGGCGGCCGTTTCCGATTTTAAGGGATTTCGTATACCTAATATCGTGTCTGTTGTGATTATTATTGCCTTTGTGCTGGCTTTTGGTGTTACGTCCTTAACGGGGCAGAGAGAATTTATCTTTGGGACTTATGCGTCCCACGGTGCGGCGGCCTTGGTTGTCTTGGTTGTGACGGCGATTATGTTCTGTCTAAAACAGTTGGGAGCAGGGGATTCCAAGTTTGCAACTGCCGTGGCCTTATGGGTTGGGCTGTCCGGCTTGGCGGCTTTTTTATTTTATATGGCTATGGCTGGCGGAGTCATTGCAGGAGTGTCGCTCATTCTCAAAAAATGGAAACCGCTTAAAAATCCTCCTGCCGAAAGTTGGTTGGCCAAGGCGCAAGAGGGGTATCCCTCCGTTCCTTATGGAATCGCAATTGCACTCGGGGCTCTAGCTTCTTTTGTCTATACAGGGTATTTTAGTCCAGATAAGTGGCAATCCATGTTTGTCGGGGCCCAATGATGTTTTCTTAAACATTTGTTAGGGCTTATGAGAGAAACTTTAATTTGCCTTTCTGCGTCGCGGTCCTGCCGTCTTTCTTTTGCTCTGAACTGAGCCAATTTTCTGAAAGTGGATATTTGATATGAATAAAAATATTCTGATCGTCCTTGGTGGTGGATTTCTTATCGCGCTGTTGGTTGCCATCATCGTGCAAGTCAGCTTCGGCTCAAAATCAAAGGATGCTGTCGAAATAGCCGTAGCGGCCAAGACCCTTTCAACTGGGGCTGTCGTTGACGATTCAAACTTCAAATGGCAATCATGGCCGAAAAGCTCTGTCTTTGACGGCGCGATTGTTCGTGAGGGAAATAAAAAAGTGAGCGACATGGCGAAGGGTCGTTTGCGCCGTGATTTAGGGGCAGGGGAGCCTTTGCTTCCCGTTGCCTTGACCGTTGCGGGTAAGGGAAATGTTTTGGCTGCTGCGATGGAGCCCGGGATGCGGGCTGCCGCGATTAAGGTTTCTGCCGAATCAATGGTGGGGGGGTTCATTTCTCCGAATGATCGCGTTGATGTGATCCTGACTTATCAGGTGCGCCTGTCAGGGGATGCGCGGGACGAAGCCGCAGATAAAGTGGACCGTTACGCCTCCCAAACCGTTCTGGAAAACGTCAAGGTTCTGGCAATTGACCAAGTCTCCAAAAAAGAAGATGACAAGGCAAAAGTTGGCCGGACTGTTACGCTTGAGGTTGATGCGGTTGGAGCTGAAAAGCTTGCTTTGGCTGTCCAGATGGGGGATTTAAGTTTGGCGTTGCGGGCTTTGGGAGACGCTACTCTTTCTGATAAAACCAAAAAAAATATGACTACTGATGTTGAAGTCAGTACCGTTCTGCAAGAAATAGGTAAAATTAAAAAGACATCTGGCGGAAAGTCCGATATTGTGCGAGTCTATGGTGGTGATAAAATAGAAAACGTTACTGTTCGCCGTTAGTTATTCTGAGTTTCTTCTTTCGGGTTCTCCGATAAATCATCTAGTTAGTTGAAATAAAGGTTTATTGTTATGATGTTCACAGGTCTATCCACAGGTCTATCCACGGCTGCGCCGCGTTTGGGCCGTGCGGCCTGCCTTTTGGGGGCAGTCGCGTTTCTGTCGTTATGCCCCGCTTTGTCGGGGGCGCAGGCTGCGTCTCCTGTACCTGTTCCGCCTGTTTCGGCTCCTGCGCCGCTCTTGTCGGCCGCGGCTATTCCTCTTCCTTTGCCTGGCAAGGATGTCTTGGGCGAGGGGATGCTCAATGTGACTCTTGGTAAGGCCGAGGTGATTGAACTTCCCGGGGCTATTTCTGATGTTATGGTGGCCGATCCTAAAATTGCCAATGTGCAGGCGATTCAAAGCAATCGTTTGTATATTGTCGGATCTTCTATTGGTGATACCAATTTGATTGCCCTTGATGAACTGGGCAATGTTATCAAAAAAATGAACATCCATGTGCGGGTGGATACCGATGCGATTGAAGCAATGGTCAGCGAGCTTTTTCCGCAAGAAAAAAATGTTCGAATTCATATGATCGGGAGTCACTTGGCTTTGAGTGGATCCGTTTCCACTCCCTCGGCTGCCCAGAAAATTGTTCGTTTGGTGGCCGCCCGTATGGGTGAAGTCCAGAAAAAAGATGCCAAGGACGGCGACTCGATTATCGAGAATTTGTTGGAAGTTCGCGGCGAGCAACAAGTTATGCTCCGCGTGCGTATTTTGGAAGTGTCCCGTTCGGTTCTTAAAGAATTGGGGCTTGAAACCAGTGCCAACGCGCCAAGCACAGGTGGAGCAACACTCTTTGGTCGTGCGGCTCCAAGCGAGTTGAACGGTTTGATGGGATCGGTTGCGGTTGGGACGCAAACGGGCCTCAACGATACTCCGTTTGGTATTGCCAGCATGATCTTTGATTCCGGCATTAACGGGATCGGAAGCATTCAAATGCTGCTTAATATTCTTGAGAAAAATAATCTGGGGAATGTCCTTGCCGAACCAAACTTGACGGCGGTTTCTGGCGAAGAAGCTGGGTTCCTCGCGGGTGGTGAATTTCCAGTTCCTGCTTCAGTCATTGATTTTTCAACACCGCTCTGAACGAAGTAGCAAGAACAGTTATCGGCTCGCCCGGCAATTCCGCAATACAGTACTTGACAAGGTGATGAAAGCCCAATCCGTGC
>JAEUKO010000017.1:21220-29809 GCA_016794285.1 Alphaproteobacteria bacterium
TTCTGAAGATCGGATCAGCCTTCAACTGAATACGGAAGTCTCCGCTTTGAATCAGGCCCAAGGGCTGACTCTCTCTGATGTCCAGATTCCTGGTCTTGATGTGCGGCGGGCTTCAACCACCGTTGAACTGAACAGTGGTGGCAGCTTGATGATGGCTGGCTTGCTTAAATCTGAAAATACCAAAGGGCTGGCTGGAATTCCCGGGGTCAAGGAAACACCAATTCTTGGTGATCTCCTCTCTTCTAAAAGTTTTCAAAGACAAGAAACCGAATTGGTGGTTATCGTAACCCCTTACTTGGTTCAGCCTTTTGCGGATCAAAAACAGGCTAAGGCAGTGGGCGAGAGCGTTTTGGGGGCAGACCTTCCATCGCCTCCTCCAACGGCCGCCATGACCCCGCCAGATAAAGGGAAGCCTGAAGCTTTGGTGTCCGCAGAAGATGTGGTTCAAGATGCGCAGGAAAAAGTTGTGGCAGCTCCTTTGAGTCCAAACAGCCCGCTGAGCAAAGTTTTCCATGCGAATATTAAAAAAATCTACGGTGATCGGGTAGAGGCGGCTCCGTCCGATCAGGCCTTCGGTTATATGCTTGATTAAAGCACAAGGGATACAAAGTGATGAAAACAGTCAGGATTTTTGCTCTTTTGATGGCAACAGCTACTTTAGTAGGGTGCGCTGAAGAGCCAAAAACATGGGTCAACCAAGATCGCGTTGAGGTCCACCAAGACCATTTCACTGATAGTTTTGAAACCGCTAAGCTCGATGACGGGATGTTACGGGCTATTGGCGTTTATTATTATCGCTATGGCAATGGACCGATGGATGTTGTGGTTTCTTATGATCCGCGCTCGAAGGTCAATACTGCCGCAAAAGCTCAGGCAGAGATGGTCCGAATTGAAAGAGCCTTGAAGGCTGGCGGGGTCAAAGATCTTCGGATTACCAAAACGGCGGCGGCGGGAAGCGGGGATGCTTCTACAACTATGGTCAATTTTGAAGCCCTTACAGCGCGTGCTCCGGAAAAATGCGGCTTGATGCCAGGTCTTGAGGGGCCAAATGCTTTAGAACCTAACGGCAATGACGATCCGGCGTATCGCTTTGGCTGCTCCATTGAAACGATGATGGCGCGGCAAGTTTCCCGCCCTGCAGATTTGCTGGGTAAACACGGGTTTGAAACAAATTCAGACGCTCGCCGTCAAGATAAGGTCTTGTCAGGTCGTGGCTATTACGGGGACAAGGCAGCGGATAAACTCGAAGGCGAAACTGCTTCCGAAAATTAATTTTCCGAATGCTTTTTTCATTTTGCAGGTTAACCTCTGATTTATAATCCGCAGCTATAATCGAGCGTGGATAGGTCTATCAGTCTTTTGGGTAACAATCAGGATTAGCAAAAATGAACGAACATTCAGGGTCATCTTTTTCGGTTCTTCTGCCTGCAGCGCGGGTTGGCCTTTTTGTTTTGGACCAAGATACGCGGGATGCGGCTAAGGCTCTGCAAGACGATTGGCGTTTTGCCCGTGTTGTTTTTGAAATCAATGAAGGCGATGTTGAAGCAGCCATTGCCTCGTACCAGAGCCGCGAATCTCCTGATCTGGTTCTGGTTGAGACATCGACAATTGAAGAAGGTTTTTCCTCTCGGCTCGAAGTTCTTGCTGGGAATTGTTCGGCGGGAACCGCTGCTGTTGTCATTGGTCCCGTGAACGATGTTTATTTGTACCGCAAGCTGATTGATATGGGGGTCACGGATTACCTCGTGCGTCCTCTTCAGAAAGAGATGATTGCCGAAGTTATCATCAAAACCTTGATCGAACGTCTTGGCAATCCCGGGAGTCGCTTGGTGGCTTTCGTTGGAGCCAAGGGCGGGGTTGGGACTTCAAGTATTGCTCACGCGTGTGCTGTGCTAGCTTCCAGCAAACTCGAACAGAAAACCACAATTCTAGATGCGGCGGGAGGATGGACTTACCTGCCTGTGGCAATGGGTATGGAGCCGTTGACAACCTTGAACGAGGCTTCGCGGGCGTGCGGTTCTTCCGATCAGGATTCCCTCAAGAGAATGATTGGGGCTGTTTCTGATAAATTATCGGTTTTGGCAACCGGAGCGGAAGGGTTGCTGGATGAAACGGTTTCGCCCGAAGCTTTCGAAACCATTCTTTCTCGATTGATGACAACATCTCCTCTGGTGGTGGTGGATTTGTCAGCGGCTCCGGTCGGGATTCGCAAAGCAACCTTAATCAGAGCGCATGAGGTGGTTATTGTTTCAACGCCGTCTTTGCCATCTTTGCGTACAGCCCGTGCTCTCTTGCAGGAAATTAAAACACTGCGGGGGGGATCGGATCAAGATGTTGAGCTGGTCATTAACAAGGTTGGGGAAGCGGCTGGCCTAGAAGTTTCGGCGGCAGAGATACAAGGCGCGATGGGTAGAAAACCGACCTTGTCGATTGCCTTCTCTCCCAAAATTTTTGCAGGCATGGAAGCGCAGGGCAAGAAAATAACTGACTTGCCTGAGGCTGGAGACGTTGTTTCATCCTTGCTTGATCTGCTCCGTAAACTCTTGAGAGTTGAGGGATTAAAAGATGCTGTGGATAATAAAAAGACAAGCGGGTCAGAGGGAATGCTCGGCAATCTGCTTGGGATGTTTAAGGCGAAGTAGGTAAAGGGCTGCTGAATGTCATTTGGTAAGAAAACGGGTTCTTCTGGCGCAGGCCATCACACAACACCGCACCACCATGCGGCGAGTGCGAAGTCGTCTGAGCCAGCTCCTGCTGTGACGTCTGAGCCAACCAAAGCTGTTGAGGCTCCCGCCAAAGTTTCGTCTCCTCCTTCGGCAGGGGGGGCGGCGGCAGGGGGACACGACTCCCAGAAAAAGCCAGCCGAAACTGATATATTGACCAACCAAGAACCTGAGAGTCTCCACGTTACCGGAAGCGGTGAAGTTGACTCTATGACGGCTTTGCGTTTACAGCGGGCGCGGAACAGAATCTGGTCTGATCTGCGTGATGGGATTGATCTCAAAGCTCTTGCCCGCATGGATGGGAAGGCAGCGCGTGAAGAAGTTGGTTCGGCAGTTGAAGAAATTGCCCGTTTCCGCAATTTGGATTTAACCCCGTCTGAACTGGCCGCAATTGCGCGGGAATGTTCGGATGATATGCTGGGTTATGGTCCACTTGAAACTCTGCTCTCCGAAGATGGGATTGCGGATATCATGATTAACGGGCCGGAAATAGTTTATGTTGAACGCAAAGGGAAAATTCAGCGAACTGATATTAAATTTCGTGATAACCAGCATTTGACAACAATTTGCCAACGGATTGTGGGGGCAATTGGGCGGCGGGTTGATGAATCTTCCCCAATTTGCGATGCGCGTTTGCCAGACGGGTCGCGGGTGAACGTTATCATTCCTCCCTTGGCGGTGGATGGAGCGTGTATGACCATTCGTAAGTTTTCGAAAGACAAACTGACTCTTGAAAAATTGATTGACTTCAAGGCCATGACCCCTAGCTGCGCTAAGTTGATTATGGCGATTGGGCGATGCCGTGTGAATGTGCTGGTTTCTGGAGGAACAGGCTCTGGTAAAACCACGATGCTTAACTGTCTAACTCGTTATATCGAAGCGGGTGAGAGGATTATCACCTGTGAAGATGCGTGCGAATTGCAATTGCAACAGCCACACGTTGTTCGTCTTGAAACGCGTCCGGCCAACCTTGAAGGTGTGGGCGAAGTGACAATGCGTGATCTCGTCAAGAACTGTTTGCGGATGCGTCCTGAGCGGATCATTGTTGGGGAGGTGCGGGGGCCTGAAGCGTTCGATCTGCTGCAAGCGATGAACACGGGTCACGATGGGTCTATGGGAACCGTCCACGCCAACAACCCCCGCGAAGCTATCTCGCGGATGGAAAATATGATTGCGATGGGAAATTTGAACATTCCTTCGCAAGCCGTGCGCGAGCAAATTGCCTCGGCGATTAACGTCATTATTCAGGTTCAGCGGCTCAGAGATGGATCGCGCAAGGTAACTCACGTCTCCGAAATTACTGGCATGGAAGGCGACGTGGTAACCATGCAGGACTTGTTTTCTCTTGATATCGTTGGGGAATCCGATGATGGAAAGTTGATTACTCGGCAAAAATCATCCGGTTTGCGTCCAAAATTCTACGATAAAGCTCGGGCCTATGGTGTTGAGCAATTGGTGCTTGATGCGATGGAAGAAGCTTATGGGTAAGTTGGGGTGAGAGAGTGTCTCAAAATCTAATCATCTTCTTGGGACTTTTGGTGGTGGCGGTCATTCTGGGGATGATGGCGGCCTTAATCATGAACAACCGCAAAGACCAACAAAAGCGGGTCATGGCGATTATTGCCGGAAAATCAGGCGTTGCCGGAGATGAGTCTGCAGGAGATATTCGAGATCGGCGGCGGGCCGACATGGCGCGTAAACTCCAAGAGCAGGGAATTGGCAAGAAATCCAAAAAGACTCAGGAACTCAGAGCCAAACTGTTCCAAGCTGGTTGGGGCGATGTTCCTTTAAGGAAGTTCTACATCATATCGGCTGTGCTGGCTGTGGTTTTCGCTCTTGCTACCAAATTGGCTGGGCAGTCTATTCCGGTTGTTTTGTTTATGGCCGTTGTGGGCGGAATTGGCTTTCCACGCTGGGTTCTCAAAATGAAAATTGGCAGACGTCAGAAAAAATTTCTGGAAGATTTTCCCGATGCGCTGGATGCAATGGTTCGTTTGCTCAAGGCTGGTATGCCAGTTGGGGAAGCTATTTTGATGGTCTCGCGGGAATTTACCGGACCTATTGGTGAAGAAATGTCGAAAGTCTATGACGAACAAAAAATCGGGATTCCCATGGCCGAAGCTTGCCTGCACATGGCAGAGCGTGTTCCTTTGACCGAGGTTCAGATGTTTGCAACTGGTATTGCTATTCAACAACAAACTGGATCGAGCCTGTCTGAAATTCTGACCAATTTATCGCGGGTTTTGCGGGCGCGGTTCCGGTTGCGCCGCAAAGTGGCGGCTTTGTCGGCAGAGGCTAAGGCTTCGGCTATGATTATCGGGGCGTTGCCGATTATTGTTGCGGGCGGTCTTTATGCGATTAACCCGAAATATATGGAGCCTCTTTTCTTTACAACCCAAGGAAAATATTACCTCACCGGAGCAATTTGCTGGATGTCCATAGGCATTTTGGTTATGCGCCAGATGATTAACTTCAAAATTTGATGAGCCCAATGTTCGACGAACAAACTGACCATATGATTATTTTAGTTGTCAGCGCAATTGCGGCGATGGTTTCATTCGTGGCTCTGGCTTTGCCGTATCTCAACCGCAATGAAAAGAAAGAACATTATAAAACGGTTATCGAGAAAAAGCGGAAAGCTCTTTTCGAGCAGGCCAAGGAAAGCGTAGCCACGCGGGGGCAAAACAAGGGTGATAAATCTCTCTCTGCTAAGGAGACGCTCGCGTTTATTTTTACGGTTCAGAAGCTATTTGGTCAGCTGGGAGAAAAGGTCCGTGACCAGATGTTACAGGCCGGTATTCGGGACCCGAAAGCTCCGTTCAAGTATCTGATGGCAAGGGCACTCATTCCGTTGTTCCTTATCACATTCACATGGCTGGCGATGGTCTTCGGTCAAAAGGAATTTACGCCGGTTCAGGTGATGTTAGGGGTCGGGATCATGGGAGCCGCTGGATTCTTTCTGCCACCTGTCCTAATTAAAAACCACATCATCAAGCGTCAGGAAGAAATTAACCTGACCTTTCCTGATGCGCTCGATATGATGCTGATTTGTGTGCAGGGGGGGATTGGGTTAGAGCAAACAATCTTGCGCGTGGGCGATGAAGTGGCAGAACACGCCCCAACCCTTGCCGAAGAATTGGGAATTCTGGCCGCAGAAATGGGAATGCTCAATGATCGTCGCTCGGCTCTGCAGGATTTTGCCAGACGGGTTGGAAGCGGGGCGGCCAAGTCCTTTGCGACGGCGATGATTCAGGCTGAACAATACGGAACATCTATTTCCGGTGCGATGCGGGTTATTTCTGACGAATTGCGAGACCAACGTATGGCCAATGCAGAAAGCAAGGCGGCTTCTTTGCCGCCAAAGCTGACAGTGCCTATGATTCTATTCTTCCTGCCTGCCTTGTTTATTGTCATTCTCGTTCCGGCCTATTTGTCGGCAGTGGCCGCAGGGGTTGGTCAGTAACCAAGAGGTAAGAGGCGTGGACGGACGCTCTTACCCGGGTTCATGGGTACGTTCCTCTGATTTTCTTGCATAAGAGTCTTCTTGTGGAGACCGTGCTGCCCGCAAGGCCGAAAAGCCTCTCATCAACTTTTGGCTGGTGGCTGAAAAAAGCTCGTTCAAAGTAGATCTCGACTCAGCCGGAACCTCCGCAACAGATGGTTGAGAGAGTTTCTCTTCGACATGACTTGGTGAGGAACCAGCGGCTCCTCTGATGCCAACGCTCAAGGCGGCTACGCCTGCAAACTTTGCAACCGTGGCAGACATCTGGCCAAAGGGGTTCCAAGAAGCGTTTGTGGCTCTTGTAAAGGAGTCCGTCAAGGACGATCTGGCGCGTGAGAACACACTTGTGAGTCGTTCGCGAAAACTTGGAGGCGTTGCGGCAGCTTCTTTTTCGGCGGCCACTCTGATCTCTTCCGTTCGCAGATTTTCTAATGCTTGACGCCGTTGATCTTCTGCTTGGAAAGCCAGAAGCTGTTTCATTTCGTCTTTGTAAAAAGCATTGTTTGGATCTCTGGCCAAGGCCCTTTCAACACCGGAAAGGGCATGGCTGATAAGTTCTGTTTCTGTGCCCCCCTCTAGGTGGCCGCGCCGAATAGAGTTGCGCATATCAAGCATCTCGGCAATAGTCGGGATGGAGGCTGGATGGTGTGCGGAAGAGTGAGAGGGGGCCGCCACTGTTTCCAAAGAGGTGACTTCCTCTTGCACGCTACTAACCAATTGGCTCATGACCTTGGCGTGTTCAAGAAGATGAAACTCTCTTTCCGCAAAGATTGCCTGATTAAATTCGGAGCCATAGGCCTCTCTTCTTCGAGCGAGTTCGTTTTCCACATCGGTTTGTTCGGGGAGCAATTCGTCTGTTAGAAGCTCTGTGAGAGACGTTGGGTTCTTAACACTCCGCGCAAAGTCAACCGTCTCTGTAACAGCTTCTCGCAAATCGTTCCCACGTCCTAACATTTCGGTCAGAGTCCATCTCTCCTCCGTAGGGTGAGACCTTTTGGCCATTATGAGCACAGCGGCTTGTCCTTGTCCCTCTCCAGAGGAAGGCGGTGCGGAAGGAGGCGGTGGAGGAGAGCTACCCCCATCATCAAGCGCGGAGGTTGGCGCGGGAGGGGAATTTCGCAGAGTGTTTTGAGCTGTCCTGACAAATCTGTGCAAACGGTCAGCGTGATCTAAAAGATCCGCATTCAATGTTGCCAAAGTTTCAGGAGGAAAAGAAGGATTGGCCTGCTTGCGTGCAGCCAGCTCGGTCAGAACTTCTTTTTGCATCGGAACGAGGTCCTGAGCAAGGAAGTCTTTTAGACTTTGACCTGTCAAGCGACCCAAGGCATCCCTAACTCTCGCTTCATCGTCAGCGAGTTGTTCTGGTGTCCAGCGGCGTGTACCGTTCGTCGCTCTCTCTGCATGGTGATCTTCCATGCCATGATGTGTAGGTTCCATCTCAATATGCTCTATATCTATGTTTCCTATACCTACACCTGTTCGGGGGGAAGACACAACAAGAGATAGAGAGGTTTCCGCTGAAGATGGTGGTGCGGCAGGAATCAATTCCCCCTCTATTGCTTCTGCTGGGAGATTAAGGGTAAAAGCACTGTATGGTGCGGGGGGACCAACAAAAGAGGAGGGCACAGATGAAACCTCTCCTGCTAAGGAAGGTTTCTGGGGAGAAAGTTTTTTCTCCTCGTCTTTTGCTCCAAAAGTAAAGGCTGTCTGGGGGGCATTTTCGCCGTCGTGGTGTTCAACATCAATACCCAAATTGGGCAACAATCTAAAGTCTTCTGGCTCTTCTCCCGCAGCGAAGAGGGGAGCTATCTCTGGAGGCTGTCCTTCCAGCTCAAGAATTTTTCTTACTCTGTCTGAATTATGTGTTGGGGCGACGACAGGCGAAGCGGACATATCCGCTGCTATCTGCCTTTCTTGTGCTTCAATAAGCCCAACTTCGAAACGGTTGAAATCTAAATGGGTGGGTGTCCCTTCACGAATTTGCGCTGTGGCCCGCTTTTTCTGCTTCGCGAGATCGGCCAGATAAGCTTCGTAAAGCGCGGTAGCTTCTGCGGCGGTGGCTGTTCTAACCTTGACTGTCAGGCTGTTCAGACGGCCTTCATAATCAGAGGAGAGACCTTCCTGTGCTTTGCGCATAAAATCTGGAATGACGGCCATCGGATCCTGACTAGGACGATCTGCAATCTCTGTACTCATCACACACACCTCTATTTTTTAACTTTGTTTTTATAGCTTACCGGAGTTTCTCCCCGATCTTTTGTTAACATAGTATTGCACAATTTAGCCACAATCTACAAGATTTTTTAATTATAATATACATAATATTTTTATGGAACAAAAAAAGAGGCCGAGGCCGAATCGGTG
>JAEUKO010000018.1:0-29495 GCA_016794285.1 Alphaproteobacteria bacterium
ATCCCGACGTGACGCAGCAGGATAACAGTCCATCTCGGACCTTGAGTTATGCGTAAAAGGAGGGACGGGGAAAATGGTGCCCAAGGGCGGGTTTGAACCACCGACACAGCGATTTTCAGTCGCTTGCTCTACCAGCTGAGCTACTTGGGCACTCGTTTGCTAGCTAGGGGGTTATAAAAGAAGAGAAGCCCCCTGTCTAGATGAAAAATTCCAGACGAAAAACCGTTCTTACCCCTCGAACAAATAGCCAACTCGTTCAAAAAGCGTAGGGGTGCGGCGTTGCCGAGAGATTTCCAGCAGGCCGAGGGCGGTAAATCCGTGAATCTGGACGGTGCAGGGGTCCTCTCCGGTCAGTTTTTCAACGTGTTCCAGAAGCTGTTTGCGCTCTTTTTCGTCTTTGAGGTTAATAAAATCAACCATAATGATTCCGCCCAGATTGCGAACGCGGATCTGACGGGCAATCTCGGTTGCGGCATCCAGATTAATGGTCAGGTTGCTATTTTTATCTGCGCCACGGTTCACGTCAATGGCGGTCAAGGCTGCGGTTCCTTGAATGAGAACGTTCCCCCCGCCAGTCAAGATGGCGTAGGGCTGTAACAATTCCTCAATCGGTTTCATAAGGTCGTAATAATCAAGCAAGGCGAGATCTTTGGACGCATCTTTTAGTTCAACCGGACGGATTTTAGGAACAAGGTCAGGAGCAAATAATTCGCACCAATCTTCGGCGGTTTGAAAGTGGTCCATCGTGACAACTTCAATCCGGCGGATAGGCCTTGCCGAATTGTCACTGAGCGTGCGCTGCAGAGCATCTGGCCCCTCCATAATCAAGAGACTTTCCTGACCTGTTGCGTGTTCGGACAATCCTTCCCAGACGGCTTTGAGAATTTTTGCCTCACGCATGAGAATATCGCTTTGAGTATTGGCCGCCGAAGCTCGCAAAATGCAGCCATGAACATCCGTCAAATTGACCATCATCTCTTCAAGTTGCTTGCGGAGTTTCTTGTCCCGAAGGCGGGATGAAATGCGGTTGCTGTCATCCAGCGGAGTAAAGATAAGGTGGCGGCCCTGAATGGCCACATCCATACTTACTACTGGAGCTTTGTCCTCCAGCGGGCGGTTATCTTCGAACTCTGGATCAAGATAACCTTGTTTGGCCTGAACCAGAATATAGCTTCCAGATTTGAGCAGCTTGCCAATAGGTTGCTGGCCGCCTTTTTGCAGTTTGCCGTCCTTGTCGTGAAACCGAACATCGCGGTTAAACAAAATTCCCGTCGTGTCTCCGTCAAGGTCGAGAAAGGCGGCGTCAAGTTTGGTGTCTATGCGGTCAATCTTTGCCCAATAGATGGACCCCCAGCGGACCAGCTCATGAGGGGGGTCAACTTCTAAACTTTCAATGCGCCGCCGCTCCGTCGCGGCGACCCACAAACTTCCATCTTGTTCTTCAATGACAATGTCCAAGGCGATCAGCTTTCGGAAATGAAAAAACCGGAACCGGTTAACATCTGGATTGTATCATAAACAGATAATCCTACCACACCCGAATACGTCCCACGGATCGAGGGGATAAAGGCCGCTGCAAGCCCTTGAATGGCGTAACCTCCGGCTTTGCCTTGCCATTCTCCGCTTGCAATATAGGCGTTAATTTCCGCAGCTCCGAGGCGTTTCATTTCCACAACGGCCATCGTCACGCGGGAGAGCATTTTTCCTTCGGGCGTGCGGATGGCAATCCCGCCATAGACACGGTGACGCCGACCAGAGAGAAGGGCGAGGCAAGCCCGCGCTTCCTCTTCCGTTTCTGTTTTCGGCAAAATGCGGAGGCCGCAGCCAACAACAGTATCCGCCGCCAAAACAAAAGAAGATGGGCTTGGCGGAATAGCAGAAGCCTTGGCCACAGACAGGCGCAAAGCAAGAGCTCTCGGCTTTTCATTCTTGAGAGGGGTTTCGTCAAGATCGGCGGGAATAATCTGGTCCGGAATGATCCCTACCTGTTTGAGCAGGTCAAGCCGCCGTGGCGAGCTGGAGGCAAGGATGAGCGGTTTATTTTTCACGGAAGATGATCCGGCCTTTGGTCAGATCGTAAGGAGTCATTTCGACAATGACCGTATCCCCTTGCAAGACACGGATGCGGTTCTTGCGCATTTTCCCTGCGGTGTGGGCTAGAATTTCGTGGTCATTCTCCAACTTAACGCGAAACATTGCGTTGGGGAGGATTTCAGAAACAACGCCTTTGAATTCGATGAGGTCTTCTTTTGCCATATTTGTCAGTCTAACGGGTTGAAATTTGTATCTTCTATAGTCCTTTAAGGACAAAAAGCAAAGCGGTTTTTAATTATATTCTGGAAAACAAAAAACCATCAAAAAATATTGAATAATTATGGGAATTTGTGTACACATAAGACAACAGGAAAAAAGATGGCTGGCAATACCGGATTAAAGAACCCTTATGCGCTGCAAACAGATTTGCAACGCTTGGTTGTTGCCTTTCGTCATGCCGCGAATACGGACTATCTTGTTTACGATGCGAGCAGAGACAAGGGCCGTCTTGTTTGTCCGCATTGCCTAGAGGCCGAGCTTCATTACTGCGCGGGGTCTCCAACGAAGCGGGGGGACAATGAGCGCGGAGCCATGCCTCATTTTAGAAGTAATGAGTTAGCCCGCCATTCTCCTGATTGCCTATCTTTGTTGCCTTCGGGGGAAAGTGATGACGATCAACAGGAGATTGATCCGTCCAAAGGGTTCAAAATTCATCTTAATTTGGGAATCTCTAAAGAAGAATTTTGTCGAGCCGCCATGGGTGAGAATGACTTGAAAGGCAGAAAAACTTTTCCAGCCAAAAAGCCTAAAGATTTTATTCATTTAATGTGTTCAGCCCAAATCCAGCGAGTTTTAGATAGCGTTATTATTTACCATGATTTCCAAATTCCTTGGTCAGAATTTTTTGTACGCCGCACGGCCAACGACAACAGAGATAAAACGGCTGTGCGCTGGACTGAGCTAGCAAAAAAACTGCAGAGGGCGAAGGAAGGGGCTGAAACTCGTAGGCTCTTTCACATCAAAATCGAAGACGCGCCGAGGTTGATGAGAGATTGGCAAGGAGGAGGGGATCGACAAAGATATACGTTGCCTTGCTTCTCTGCCTATATTGCGGCAGAAGGAAGAGTTTGTAGGGTTCAGCCTTTTTTGCAAGTAACAGGAAGCGCATTGAACTCGTTGCAAGTTGGAGAAGAGTATCTGGTTCTGACGGAAAGCCCTAGGCTTTACAAAGGCAAAGATTGTAAAAAGTGGTATCTGGATATTCCTTTGTCCAATCCGGACAGGTGTTGCCGAGTTGATCTTGCCGATATTGCCAGAAAAACCAAGGAAAGAGTCAACAAGATTGATCCGTCTGCGATGAGACATCCGGCACTGGTATAGGGGAGCAGATCAATGGGGTCCCCCCTCACCTCAATCCTCTCCCTCAGGGGGAGAGGATGTTCTTTCTTTTCTGGATCGCCCTAGAATTTGTCTGACGCCAAATTCGGGCGATGACGGACGTTTGCAACAGGGGAGTTTTCAGAAGAAAGATTGTTTTTCTCAAAGAAATGCGCGTAAGGCCTTGACCTTATTCAAGGAAAGGTGAATCTTTCTCCTGTTGCAATTCAACCCATCAGGATCAAAAAGAATGTCCCAGATCGTAGTTCCTACTTTAGGCGAATCCGTTTCCGAAGCCACGGTTGCCAAATGGCTGAAGAAAGAAGGGGAGGCCGTCAAAGCGGACGAACCCATTGTCGAGCTTGAAACAGACAAGGTTACGCTGGAGGTTAATGCACCCGCCGCTGGAATGATCGCAAAAATTATCGCTCCCGCAGGAAGTGCGGTGAAGGTTGGAGCTTTGCTGGGTGAGATTGCCAATAGCAGCGGAGCGGTTGCGCCTGCTGTTTCTGTCTCTGCTCCCGCGCCTACACCTGTTGTGGCTCTTGCCTCTGTGACAGAGGAAAAACTTTCTCCGGCTGTACGCAAGATGGTTGACGATCATAAAGTGAATCCAGCCGAAATTTCTGGATCTGGCAAAGATGGTCGTGTGACCAAGGGCGATGTGATTGTTCATCTCGATACGCCTCGGGCGGCATCGGTTTCTCCAGTTGTTGAGGTGGCTCCGCGTGTGGTTGGACCTCGGGAAGAGCGGGTTAAAATGACCCGCCTGCGTCAGAAAATCGCGCAGCGTTTGAAGGAAGCGCAGAACACGGCGGCCATTCTGACCACTTTCAACGAAGTGGATATGGGAGCCGTCATGGATTTGCGGAACACCTATAAAGATGTCTTTGAAAAGAAACACGGAACCAAACTCGGTTTCATGTCGTTCTTTGTTAAGGCAGCGGTCAACGCTCTGAAAGAAATCCCGGCGGTTAATGCCGAAATCAATGGTGATGATATTATTTACAAGAACTACTATGATATTTCCGTGGCAGTGAGTACGCCAAACGGTTTGGTGGTTCCGGTGGTTCGTGATTGTGACACCAAGTCTATGGCTCAGATTGAAAAAGAAATTACGCTGCTCGGAACAAAAGCGCGGGATGGAAAAATCTCTCTGGAAGAAATGACAGGGGGAACCTTTACCATCACCAACGGGGGGATTTTCGGATCGCTCATGTCCACGCCGATTATCAATCCGCCACAGGTTGCGATTCTCGGGATGCATAAAATTCAACAACGCCCCATGGTCATGCCTGATGGTTCGATCAAGGCGCGTCCAATGATGTATCTGGCCATGTCCTACGACCACCGGATTATTGATGGGCGGGAAGCGGTGACGTTCCTTGTTCGGATTAAAGAATCTCTGGAAGACCCATCACGGATTATTCTCGATTTGTAATCAACTTGTTGAAGAATTCTTCCTCCCCCTCATCCTCCCCCTGTCACCCCCGCTTATAGGCGGGGGTCTGGAATCTCGTGCAGCTTCGCTTCCCTTGTCGGGGATGACGAAGGGAGGGAATAACCAAAAACCCGCTACTTCGGCGGAGGCCGGAGTCCAGACTCCGTTAGACCTGTTGCAAAACTCCGTCATCGCCCGAATTTGGCGGAAGGCAAATTCTAGGGCGATCCAGAACAGACTGATATTTCTGGATTCCCTTAGAATTTTTCTATCAAAAAATTCAGGGAATGACGGACTTTTGCAACAAGTCCGTGGTGAGTTTTTTATCCCCCTCACTACCTTTTCTCCCCCTCACCCTACCCTCTCCCTCGAAGGGGAGAGGGAAAAGACAAGGAAACCTCCTCTCCCCTTGCGGGAGAGGATGGAGGTGAGGGGAGATTCTGGATCCCCCTAGAATCCGTTTCACGGATTCGGGGGATGACGATATGTCTCAATACTTTTAGGAAAGGGATTTGAAGGTCAAAAGGCCTGCGGATTGCAGTTGGTCTCGTGCGATAAGGCAGCTCGGGCTGCGGCCTTTGTTTTCATCGCCGATGTAGAGAGTCTTGATAGACGTGGCAAGGATGTTGACCATCTCGCGGCTGGTGGGGAGTTGTGCAGACCAGATTAACCCGTCTATCAAGCGATACCCGTAACGCGCTGCCCCCATCAGTAGGCGGTTGGTGGGCTCCAGAAAGAAACTGTATTTTCCTTCGCTGTTGGCAATGGTTTTATGATCTTCCGCGCTGTCTTCGGAATAGCCAATTGCCGCGTGAAGCGATGCAACAAGAGAGACAATTTCTCCCGAAGGGTTTGTCGCAAACCCACAAGCCCAACGATCTTTTTTGACGTGAACTGAAGAGACAAGATTTTGCAAATCGGCAAGCGTAGCCTCTTTACCCGCAAAAGGTTTGATTTCAATGGGGTTATCTTGCGGCGGGATATAATCGGCATCGACCACAAGAATAGGGGTCACGAGGTCTTCTTTGCGGCGGACTTCGTAAACGCTGATTCCAGCCCGCGCTGCAATGCGCAAGGACATACTTTCAAAATCATCGCCGCGCCGCTGGGCAAAGTCTTTGGTGAAACCTTTGTGGTCGATATAAATTGTTTTGATTCCAGCCTCGGCTGCGCCTTTTGCGCAGTTGGGGCAGAACGGATCGGTGACGCACAAACTCGCCCCGTCCGTTGCCGTGGGGAAATTCAAAATACAGCCAATTTCAGCGTGAACAGTTCCGCTGCTGTCTCCTATCCTCTCATCCATGCCAAGGGTTTCAAGAAGTCTTGGCGGCCAGTCGTTGGTGCGGCAAATAATTGTATCTCCGCGATACAAAGCCGCCGCGATTTTACTCGAGGGATGAGAAGAGTTGAGAACGATATCAACCGCTCTTTGCGTGGCATCGGCTGGAGTCAACATGGGAGATTAAGTCTGCTAGAAATTGGTTAGCAAATGTTTAAGAGAGCCAAGGGGCCGCGCTCCTGCATGAGTCAGGCTGTCAAGGGCGCATAATTGTGCGAGTTTTCCCGCATGGCCCAAAGGGTGTTGTTCGGCAAAAGCATATAAAAACCCTCCGGCAAAATGGTCTCCGGCTCCGTTGCTGTCAATCTCCAAAAGATGCAATGTCGGCGGCGCGGGAACAAAGAGAACCTCTTTGTCTTTGAAAACATGGGCCCCGCAAGACCCGTTGGTGATAGCTCCACCAACGTAGCGTTTTGATAACAATCTGGCCATTTCCTCTGGCGCGAGGTCGCCGAACAAAGCGCGACTTTCGGTGTAATTGCAAATCAGAATATCGGTTTGGGTTAGGATGTGGTGGATCAAAGCCGAATGGGCTTCAATCACCGAAACATCACACGGGTTGAAGCAGAGGAGCCCTTCTCCTTTTTTCACGGATTCATAGGCGAGGGAAAAATTTTCGGCGGCCTTATCGGCATAGAGGCTATAGCCATCAAAAAAGACAAGGGCGGAACGTTCTAACGTTCGGCCATCCAGATCTTTCGGTTCCATCGTTTTGGCAACGCCGTCATAACTGGCAAAGCTGCGATCACCATCGGGAGTGGTCAGACAAATGACTTGCGGCGAAAGGGATTCCCCTTCTGAAACTGCCATCCGGTCTTCGATGCCAAAAGCTTTGAGAGTGTCAGAAAAAGCCATGCCTTCGGGGTCTTTGGATATTTTGCTTAAGAAAGCAGCCCGCCCACCCAGAGCCGCGATGACACTGGCTACATTTCCCCCGACTCCCCCCGCGATGGAGTCAAACGAGGGAAGATCTGCCTTGATGGTTTTGAGTTGATCGAGGGTTAAATAAGTGCAGTGCGATTTGCGCAAGCTATGGCGCAGAATAAAATCACCCCCAACCATCGCCACCAAATCGGTGCAGGCGTTTCCTATCGCAGCGAGGTGGAGGGATTTTGGGATCACAATGACACCACAAAATGTTTAATTATATTTCGATTATCAGATCATCATAAGCAAGAAAAACATTTTCAGGAAGGTGTCTTGATATTGAGTCGTAGTCCATCGTGTAATCTAAGTGAGTAATGT
The DNA here is from genome assembly GCA_016794285.1 of Alphaproteobacteria bacterium. Taxonomy (GTDB): domain Bacteria; phylum Pseudomonadota; class Alphaproteobacteria; order Micavibrionales; family Micavibrionaceae; genus UBA1573. The sequence continues at coordinate 7,437 of JAEUKO010000018.1, forward strand.
ATGCCTTCTTAGGTTTTAACTTTTCAATCCACCCCAAGGTTTTTTCTAGGTGAGAGTGCATTGTAGTAGGTTTCTCGCTGTCAGATTCGATAACCCATACGTCAAGGTCTTGCAGAGAATTCCAGCTTTGTTCCGGCATATCGTTCAGATCAGTTGAGTAGGCAAAGTTGCCAATTCGGTATCCCATGGAGTTCATACGTCCATGATATTGAAGTAATGGCGTAACTTCTATATTCCCAACCTTGAAGTCGTAGAATGGAATAATTTCAATCCAATAAGGGCGTCCTGGCCCAGAGTATTCTACATTGATTGTAGGGTCGTTCTGAAACCACCATACCCTTTCAATCTCTTTCCGGCATGAACGCTCAGCATAGAGCGGCAAATTGCGATCTTGATAGTAGCGCATAAACATAGGAAGATGAAAATTTCCAGCAATATGGTCAGCATGAGGATGGGTATATAATATACCATCTAGCAGGCGTATTTTGTGTTTCTCGGCCTGTATCCGAAAATCAGGACCACAGTCAACCATCAGGCGTGATCCATTGTGATCCACCAAAATAGATGGGGTTGTTCTACGGTTGCGGGGCTGATCTGGATTACAAGATCCCCAGTCTCCGCCAATTAGTGGAACGCCATAAGCCGATCCACAGCCAAGAATTGTAACTTTCATGATACCTTATATTCCCTATATTCCCTGTTTATCGGTTGCGGTATGCGGATAACATTAGTGCCTGCTAGTCTGGGATTAGCTGAAATTTCTAGCTCATTCAATATTGGTCTGAACTCTTCTTCTAAGGCTGGATAAAAAGAAACGATCATCTGTCTGATGAACAAAGTAATGTCACCAATTTGTTCGGGGGATGGGTTATTGGCACATATATTTTTGAGGATACTGCCAATTTTTTGTTGAACGGGTGTTCCTGATGATATGCAAGTTTCAACCAAACGGTCGGCAAAGTAGAGGGGGGTTTGGTGACTGGTATACCCAATAGCTTGCTTAAATAGATTTGCGCAGAGTTGTACTGCGTGGTGGTCATCATTTCGAGCGCGGGCAATTTGTCCGCGTTTCAGGTGTTTGCTCATAATAAAAGCAGCAATGGCTAGGTCGTTGAGTTCGTGGCGGGCATCGTTTGTCGTCTTATCAAGGGGAGAAACAACATGGGCCATCAGTTTTTGAGCATCTGCGTCTCTGGTTTGGGGTTCTTTTTCACAGAAAACAGAGTAATCGGGGTTTCGTGAGTAGATGCGTGGAGAGTTTACAAGTGGAGTTTTGGGGTATCCTCCTGTCTGGCAGAAGTACAAATCGAATTGGGTTACGCGAGAATTTACTTTATCTTTTAGAAGGGCCATAAAGCCCACTCCGCCGTAGTCGGCTACGAGTTTATCGTGACAGATTGAAAGAATTTCATAGTGACTCTTCGCGTAATCAATAAACTGCAAAAAGGTTTTTTCGAGATGGGAAGGGTCAACAACCAGAAACAAATCAATATCGGAGTAATCGTCAGCATCTCCACTTGAGAATGAACCACGTAGATAGGCCTCTGCCAGTCCATCGTTTTTTACAGCCGCAAGCACGTTCTTCAGTGTGATAGATTGGGGCAAGTGGGAAAGAGACTGAAGATCAAGGTGTTCTTCTAAGTCTACGTCAGCTATGCCGAGTTCTCGGTCTTTTATTTGGCGTGACAGGTTGTTTAGCGTAGCGGCTTTGGAAAAATGTTTTTGGGTACTTGTCGTCATCTTATATTTCTCCTCAAGTTAACAAAAATCCGCCAAGAGGCGGATTGAAGGGGAAGAAGTGAAAAGGGACACGCAGACAACCTTGCTAGAAGGGGCTGGCATATGGTGACCTGATGTTACGTTTCTCATATTTCTACGCTACGCATTCACTAGTCTGAACTAATTTCGGGCGAACTTATACGGAGACCTCGTCCGGAGTCAAGATAATTTTACAGAAAAATAGAGTTTTTCTTGAGATAATCACAACTTATTTGGCGGGGCGTGTCCTCTGCCTTGTTGGCAGGGGGAATTCCGGTTATAGCTGAGAAAGATTTTTCTTCTAACGTCTTCTGGTCAAAGGATTTTTCATGTCGGCTGCTTCTTATGATGTCATTGTGGTTGGATCTGGCCCTGGCGGGTATGTGTGCGCCATTCGCTGTGCGCAGCTTGGGCTCAAAACCGCCTGTGTTGAGAAACGGGAGACCTTGGGCGGAACGTGCCTGAATATCGGCTGTATTCCTTCGAAAGCCTTGCTGTATGCTTCTGAGAAGTATCACGAAGTCACGCATTCCGTGGCGGCGATTGGTGTGAAGATTTTAGGGGTTCGGCTCGATCTCCCCACGATGATGGCCCATAAAGACAAGGTGGTTGAATCCAACACCAAGGGAATCGAATATCTGTTCAAAAAGAATAAAGTCGATTGGATCAAAGGGGCAGGAAAAATTGTTGCCGCTGGGCAGGTCGAGGTCGGCGGGCAAATTTATGCAGCCAAGAATATCGTGGTGGCGACTGGGTCAGATGTGGCTGTGCCTTCAGGAATTTCTCTGGACGAGGAGCGGATTGTTTCCTCAACCGGAGCCCTCACTTTGTCCGAAGTCCCCAAGAAACTTGTGGTGATCGGGGGCGGTGTCATCGGGCTTGAACTCGGCTGCGTCTGGAAACGCCTTGGGGCAGAGGTCTTGGTCGTTGAATATTTGGACCGCATTTTGCCCGGGATGGATGGAGAAGTTTCCAAAGAAGCTCAAAAAATTCTCACCAGACAGGGAATCGAATTCAAACTGGGGACCAAGGTTTCCTCGGCGAAGTCAGATGGCAAGAGTGTTGATCTGGTTTTAGAGCCAGCCGCAGGCGGCGCACAGGAAAAGTTGACGGCTGATGTTGTCTTAGTCGCCGTGGGGCGCAAACCCTATACCGATGGGCTGGGGTTAGAAGATGCCGGTGTTCAAAAAGACGAACGTGGGCGGATCATAACCGATGGTCATTTTCAAACCAATGTCGCGGGGATTTATGCGATTGGGGATGTTATCATTGGTCCGATGCTTGCACACAAAGCGGAGGATGAAGGCGTTGTCCTTGCTGAGATTCTGGCGGGGCAAAGCGGGCATATTGACTATGACCTCATCCCCAGTGTCGTTTATACATGGCCGGAAGTGGCCAGTGTCGGCAAGACTGAGGAACAACTGAAAGCCGCAGGGATAGAATACAAGGTTGGCAAATTCCCTTTTAGTGCCAACGGACGCGCAAGGGCGATGAATGCGATTGAAGGATTCGCAAAAATTTTGGCGGATGCGAAGTCAGACCGCGTTCTTGGCGTGCATATCATCGGACCAGAAGCAGGAACTTTGATTGCCGAAGTTGTCGCGGTGATGGAATTTGGTGGCAGCAGTGAGGACATAGCGCGGACCTGTCATGCGCACCCAACTTTGGAAGAAACGGTGAAAGAGGCGGCTTTGGCCGTTCTTGGTCGTCCGATTCATATCTAGGGAGAAAATCTAAATGGTAAATCGGGAATGTCAGCGCGGATCGGTTTTCTTTTATATCCTGATCGGGATTGTCCTTTTCGCGGCGGTTAGTTATGCCGTGAGCCGGAGTATCAATCTGGGCGCAGGGGATACTTCTATGGTGCAAGAAGAAAAAGCTCGCCTTGAAGTCACGCAAATTCTGGATTTCTCGCGTAATCTCCAAGGCGGCGTGCAGGAAATGAAACTCAGTGGCATAGCGGCGAGCGCAATTGATTTCATGTTACCCAGCGATTTGGCTTTTGATACCGCGCCCGTCAATGCCAAGATATTTCATTCTGGCGGTGGAAAAATCACCTATGTTCCTGTATGGGCAACTCTTGATGACAAAACCGAGGCTACGGCAACCAGTTGGGCTTTCGTACGGAACGCCATTGACGGGGTGGGGGGAAGCGGCAATGAAATTATTCTGGCGTTGATCCGCGTCCCTGAAAATGTATGCCAGTCGCTCAACAAACAACTCACCGGAAGCGCAACGATTCCCAATCAGGTCGGCGACATGGTGAATATGTTTGAAACCGGAGTTGATGCTGTTTCTGCTGCCAATTGCGCAAGCTGTGTTTCGATTCCGTCTTTGTGCGTGCGCAACGGAAATTTGCGCGTCTTTTATTCGGTTCTCGATCGCGGATGAGCTTTTTGGTAGATTTTGATAAGCTCATCGGCGTTGACCTCTGTATAACGCTGAGTCGTGCTGAGCGAGGCGTGGCCTAAGAGTTCCTGAATTTCCCGCAGGTTCAGCCCATTTTGCAAGAGATGCGTTGCAAAGCTATGCCGAAGAGCGTGCGGCGTCGCGGTTTCTGGCAAGCGCAAGTGTTCCCGAACATCGCGCAGAGCCTTTTGCGCAATTCCCTGATTGAGGCGTTTCCCTCTCTCTCCTACGAATAAAGGTCTCTCAGGCAAAGGAGAAGAGGGGTATTTTTCAAGATATTTTTTGAGGACAGAGTCAACGATGGCCAAAACCGGAACCTGTCTTTCTTTTTGGCCTTTCCCCATCACGCGCAAAAACCCCTCACGCGGGAGGTCCGCGATGTTGAGGGATAGAGCTTCGTTGATCCGAAGGCCACAGCCATAGAGCAGGGTAAATAAAGCCTGATTGCGAAGAGAGACCCATCCCTCATCGGTTTGGTTTTCTACCAAGCGAAAGGCTTGAGGGATTTCCATTGGGCGGGGAAGTTTATGGGCAAGTTTTGGCGTGCGGACAATGCGGATGGCAGCATTATGCATGATGCCTTGTTTATCGAGATAGGTTAGAAAGTTTTTGACGCCGGAGAGCGATCTTGCTCGTGAGGAGGCCGCAAGACCATCCATACTTTTCCGCGATAGCCACGAGCGAAAATCGGCGAGAGTCGCATCCGAGAGGTGACACAGGCTGATTGATTCTTCATTATGTTGTGAAAGAAAAGAAAGAAATTGTCCAACATCGGCGGTATAGGCGCGAAAAGTATGAGGCGAGAGATTCTTTTCAAATTTCAGCCATGATTGCCAGTCGGCTACGGCTTTGGCCAGATCCGGCGCACAGGAGTCTACGATGGTTATACGCTGAGCCATGTGCGAAACTGCCTTTCGACAACACGGGCTAGAAAAGAAACTTGTTCGCTTCCTTGTCCCGGGTGAAAGAGGTTCGGATCACGCGACCCAAAGGCGATGATGGCTGGCGGTGTGTTCTGAGAAATATCCACGCGGATCAGAACCTGAGAGCGGACAAGGGCCGCCCCCGCACCATAAATGGCCTCAATTCCCGAAATATCCGATTGATGGAGAATATGTTTTCCCCGCAGCCAGTTATCGAGCGTCCCTTCGGGAACGACGCGAATGCCGTTGGTGTGAATATGAGGAATGTCGCGCCCATCGGCTTCAACAACAAGAGTTGTAATATCCACGTCCAAAAGAGCCGTCAGGTCGTGGGTAAGGGTGTCTATGAACTCATCAAAACTTTGGGCTTCCAACAAACGCAAAACAGCGCGGTGAATGCGTGTCTGGTTGTTCATGTTATAGCGGGCGGTCTCCACAACCTCGCGGGCCGTTTCAATGGCTTCGTCTTTATCGGATTTAAGCCGCTCTATCATGTAGGATTGAAAGTCAGCAACTTTCCGACCGCTATGAACCTTGGGCGGTGTAAGAAGGTCACAAGCTTCGGGGTTCTTTTGTAGGAAATCTGGATGTGCCTTCAGCCACGCGATCACGGCATCGGCGTCAATTGGGGAAGAAGGGGGCGGCTGGTTGGTCATGTCTTGGTTATCAGAAAGAGGGGACGCTGGGTTAAACTGGCCCATGCTAACATGATTTCTGCCGCTCAGGATAGGATCAAATCATCTAGGCTGGAGAAGGGGGGCCTCTTCTTGTCCGCATGTAACAAGGTCTCTTACAAGGGTTTCGAAGGTTCTGTGGCTGGCAATTTTGCTGAAAACATCGCCTTCTTGCAGTGAGAAGCAGGCTTGATCCACAGGAGCGTGCCGAAGGGTAGATAGAAAGATTTTATTGGCGATGCCCAAGGCATTAAAAACCCCGGCTTTATCGGAAGGATTGACGATTGTTCCTACGGTTTCGGGAGATTTATACACCATAAGTTGAGGAACAACGGCGAGTGAATTGGTTCTGTCAGAGCAAAATTCGCCGAGAAATAGGAAATGTCCAGTTCTATCAAGCGTGCCGTCTTCCTTATTCCGCGACAGGGTGCAGAGGAAAATATATAAAAATTCCTTTTTTTCTCCTGCTTCGCTTGTAGTTGTACCTTCGCCAAAAAAAACGCTTCCTCCAATGATGTTGCTCAAAGTCCCGATTCTAGAAATATCAACTTTTTTTGATACAAAATAACCTGGTGTGCTCAGGTAGAGAGAGGTTTCTGGAATAACCCGTCCTATACTTTTTTCGTCTGGGTTTTCCGTGAGGTGATACAGTTGAGGCACGAATAACTGAAAAGCTCTTTGCAAATCGATGTAAGGGATTTGCAGCGGAGTACCATTTTTCGGTACATTCCTGCCCGAGCGTTTCCAAAAATCACTTAAACCCATCAAAACATCCTTTTCTAATAATTTCCGTATTTATCATGGGCTATTTGTATTTTCTAGAAAAATCTGGCATGAAAGCGGGGAAATGACCGAGAAAACCAAAAAAAATGATCCGCAAGTCTTAACCTTTGGCTGTCGCCTCAATGTTTATGAGAGCGAAGTCATGAAAACCCATGCGCGCAATGCGGGGATGGAAGGGGCCATTATTGTGAATACTTGCGCCGTCACAGCGGAAGCGGAGCGTCAGGCGAGGCAGGCTATTCGGCGGGCTAAGCGCGAAAATCCAGAAGCCAAGATTATTGTGACGGGATGCGCGGCTCAGATCAGCCCCGAAGTCTATGCGGCGATTCCCGAGGTGGACCGCGTGATTGGCAATGATTTGAAACTCAAGGCCGAAACATGGGGGGTCAAAGACCCAGTCAAGATGGCGGTTAACGATATTATGTCGGTCAAGGAAACCGCCGGACACTTGCTCGAAGGGTTTGAGGGGCACACCCGCGCCTTTGTTCAAGTTCAAAACGGGTGCGATCATCGCTGTACATTCTGCATTATTCCTTATGGGCGGGGAAACTCGCGCTCGGTCGGGATTGAGGAAATTTGCGCTCAGATTGGGCGATTGGTCGAGAGCGGCTATCAAGAAGTCGTTCTCTCGGGCGTGGATATAACGTCCTATGGCAAGGATTTGGTCGGAGAACCAGACCTTGGCTATATGATGACCAAAATCTTTGAAGCTGTTCCTGATCTTCCGAGAATGAGGCTCTCCTCCCTTGATCCTGTCGAAATGGATGAGGATTTATGGAGCTTGATTGCTAACGAGCCCCGTTTGATGCCGCATTTACACCTGAGCTTGCAGGCAGGGGATGACATGATCCTCAAGCGGATGAAACGCCGCCACTTGCGCCAAGATGCCATCGAAATGTGCGAGAGAGCAAGAAGCCTTCGCCCCGATATTGTCTTTGGTGCGGATCTTATCGCGGGGTTTCCAACCGAAACAGAAGAGATGTTTGAAAATACGCTTCGTCTGGTGGAAGAGTGTAACCTGACTTTTCTTCATGTCTTCCCATACTCGTCCCGTCCCCAAACACCCGCAGCCAAAATGCCTCAAGTAGAGCTAGCCGTGAGGAAGGAGCGTGCCGCACGTTTGCGGGATCTGGGAGAGAAGCAGGTAGAACAATTTCTGCAATCCCAAATAGGAACAACGCGCTGTGTTTTAGTCGAGAAAGAAGGAATGGGCCATACCGAGCATTTTGCGCCGGTACATCTGAGCGAAGAAGCTCCGATTGGCAAAATCGCAGCAGTGGAAATAACTGGCAAAGAGGGGCAGACCTTGAGGGGCAAGGCCTGATTTAGCCCCCCTCACCCTAACCCTCTCCCTCGAAGGGGAGAGGGGAAAGATAGGGAACATCCTCTCCCCTTGTGGGAGAGGATTGAGGTGAGGTGAGACTCTGGATCCCGTGTGTGCGAGCGTCCTACGGACGCGCCAACGGGATGACAGGGGAGAGGAGTGGAGGTTATTATACGCGATTCAAAACAAGTGCTCTATGATTCACAGCGTCAATTCGCGCCTGCGCGGTATGCAATGGATCATCTGGGTCTTGATTACCAAGGTTCCTCCGCTGAGCAAAAAGCTGAGTCCGACTCTCGCGGTAGTAATCGTCAGGGCCTACAGCGGCACTATTAAATGTCGTCTTTTGATCGCTCATAACTTTTATCACCCTCTTTTTTGTCATTATATGGCTAATTTGTTCCAAAAAGCAAAAATTTATTTTTCTGAGGTTTCTCTTTTTTTTCTGGCCTTGCAGGCGTATGAAGGAAGGTAGGAAAAGGTGAGAAAATGTTTTTCTGGCGCAAAAAGAACAATCAAGAACAGCAAGACCGTGAGGCTGCCGAGGACAAGATTATTCATCATCCCTCCGAGCCGGATCTGGAGCCTGTTCAGGAGGCTGATCCGCAGATAGACCCTGAGTTCACCAAGCATGAGCTTAACGAAACCGAGACGGAGGTTATTGAGGAGCTGGAGGAAATTCCTTCCCCTGCGTCTCGCCCTGTCGATACCGAGGTTCATCATGAATCTGGCGGCGGTTGGTTTTCCCGCCTTTCGGATGGGTTGTCGAAATCATCGGGTAAAATCGGACTTGGCCTTGGGGATATTTTCTCGAAAGGCAAGCCTGATGAGGCGAGTTTGGCGCAGCTTGAAGATTTGTTGATTGAGGCGGATCTGGGCCCCAAAACGGCGGCGGCCCTAGTCGATAAAATGCGCGAACGGAAATTCGATAAGGGGAATGTTCTCGCCGAGGTGCAGCAGGCTCTAGTCGAGGAGATAAGCAAAATCCTTTCAAAAACGATTAGACCGCTGAATGTTGCCAAACCTGAAAAAGGGCCTCGGACTTATCTTATCTGTGGAGTCAACGGAGTTGGAAAGACAACCACGATTGGGAAATTAGCCTATCAACTTCATTTCAAGCAGCACAAGAAAGTCATGATCGCGGCAGGGGATACGTTTCGGGCAGCGGCGATTGAACAATTGCAAATCTGGGCCGACCGAACCAAATGTCCTTTGATTGCGCGTGACATTGGAGCCGATGCCGCTTCGGTTGCTTTCGAATCCTATGAGGTGGCTTTGAAGGACGGAATGGATATATTGATGATTGATACGGCTGGCCGTCTTCATAACAAAGCCAATCTTATGGCTGAACTCGAGAAAATCATTCGGGTTTTGCAAAAATATGGGGAAGACATTCCTCATGAGGTTCTGCTGGTTCTGGATGCGACAACGGGTCAGAATGCCATTTCTCAGGTTGAAACTTTTAATCAGATTGTCAAGGTTACCGGACTTGTGGTGACCAAGCTGGACGGATCGGCCAAAGGCGGCGTGGTGGTTGCGTTGGCTGATAAATTCGGTCTTCCGATTTTTGCCGTGGGGGTTGGTGAAGACATCGAAGATCTGCAGCCGTTTAAGCCAGACTCCTTTGCGCAAGCCTTGGTTGGCCTTTCGGCGTAACCCCTTTTTTCCCTCGCTGGACGTGGCGGCGTTTTTGTTTTATTGTTTCAGGTGAAGGAATTTGCCTATGTCGAAACTGTCTCCCCCGCTTCACGCTCAAAGTTACACCAATGCTGATGATGCCTTTGAAGCAATCAAGAAAATTTACGAAGAGTCTCAGCGGACCTTGCTTGAAGGGTTCTCGAAGTTTTCAAAAAATCCTGAAATATTGCCCGGGCGGGTTTCGGCTCGTTATCCCTATATCAAGATCGTGGTTGAAAATGCCCGTCGGGTAGATAGCCGGTTTTCTTATGGGTTTGTTTCTCGCCCCGGGGTTTATTCAACAACACTCACGCGCCCCGATATTTTTGAACATTACTACCGCGAACAAATTTCTTTGTTGATTAAGAACCACAATATTCCGGTAGAAATCGGTGTGAGTGATACACCCATTCCCATCCACTTTATGCTGGGAGAGGACTTTCATCTCGAAGGAGATTTGACCACCGAACATATGCAAGCCTTGCCAGATATTTTCGATTTGCCTGATTTGTCGATTATGGATGATGAGATTGCCAACGGCACTTATTATCCATCTGATAAAGACCCTCATCCGCTTTCTTTGTTTACGGCCCCTCGGGTGGATGTGTCTTTGCTTCGCCTTCGCCACTACACGGCGACCAATTCGGCGCACTTTCAGAATTTTGTTATTTTCACCAATTACCAGTTCTACATTGATGAGTTTGTGAAAATTGCCCACATGATCATGTCAAAATCGGGCAATAGTGAGCTCAGTCAGGATCGTTCCCAGTATCATGCCTTTGTGGAGCCCGGGAACAGGGTTACTTATAACAAAAATATTGCGAGCTCCCCCGAAGACGAGGCTGGAGAGGCTTTGCGCCGGATGCCCCAGATGCCAGCTTACCACCTCAAGCGGCCAGACGGGTCGGGCATTACCATGGTCAATATCGGCATTGGCCCCTCGAACGCCAAGACCATTACCGATCATATTGCTGTCTTGCGTCCGCACGCATGGTTGATGTTGGGACACTGCGCAGGGCTGCGCAATTCGCAAAGTCTGGGGGACTATGTTCTTGCCCACGGATATTTGCGCGAAGACAATGTGTTGTTCCGTGATCTGCACCCAAGCATTCCCATTCCGGCCCTTTCTGAAATTCAATTGGCATTGGAGCAGGCCGTTAGCCATGTAACCGGATTGCAAGGCTATGACCTCAAGAAGGTCATGCGCACGGGAACAGTTGCAACAGTGGATGATCGCAACTGGGAGCTTCGCCCCAATATCCGCAAGAATGCGCGGCTCAGTCAAAGTCGGGCCATCGCCCTTGATATGGAATCGGGAACGATTGCAGCCAATGGGTTCCGGTTTCGTGTTCCCTATGGAACTTTGCTTTGCGTATCCGACAAACCTTTGCACGGCGTTTTGAAGCTTCCCGGGATGGCCGAAAACTTCTATCGCCAGCGGGTTGAGCAGCATTTACAAGTTGGCCTTTTGGCAATGGCTCTTTTGCGTGAGATTGGTTCGGACAAACTGCATAGCCGAAAACTTCGTAGTTTTAATGAAGTCGCGTTTCAGTGAGATGAGTCGTGTAGCTAATGTTATCCCCGACAAGGGAGGCGAAGCTGACCGCAGATCGGGGATCTAGTATGTTGAGTGCTGCGAAGCTGCACGAGATTTCTGGATCCCGTTCGTGCCAGCGTCCTTATGGGACGCGCCAACGGGATGACGTATAGAAAGGTTTGCGTGCCTAGACGGAAATATCAACCAGCGATCCGCGCCCTTGAGTCTTTCCTGAACTGAAATCACGGACGTTGCCTTGGCTGTCGCGGCTGCTCGCAATCAACTCGGAAGAGTTGTTCTGGTTTTGCAGGGATGTCTCTGCCTTTTGAGAGCGGGCGAGACTGGAATTCGCACTCTTGAGGAGATCAAGACGCTCCTTAACAGCTTCATCACGGCGGAAAGATGAGTTATTGGGATCAACGCGAGATTGAGACGTTCCAACGCTTTGAGACTGCCCAACAACTGGTGATAGTACTGCCATGATATGTATTTCCCCTGATTTGTTACCCTAAACTATAGGATAGGATAAAAACATTAACAACGAGTTTCTTGAGTTGAGTTATTATTCCTCAATTTATAAAAATATAGTTAGATTGCATTTTACCTATTTACCTTTTTGTAACGAATTCATGAAAGAATTTAATGGAAGGCCTTGTAATAGGCTGTTTCTCGCGGATTCGTCCTGCGGGGATTAAAAAGGGGTCAGTAAGGTTTATGGATCTGGGTATTGTTGCAGAAGAGTCTGTTTCCGGGTGTCCACCTGTTCCGGTGGCGAATCCACTTTTGCTTAATTTATGTGACTCTGGAACTCTTTATAGATTGGCGGAGGACCGCACGCCCGAAGCAAGGCTTGAGCTTTGCAATACAGTGGCGGGGCTTTTGGCAGCGAGTAGTCGGCCACGGGAAAAAGAACTGGTCGCGGATATTCTGATTTCATTAATTCGTCAGTCTGAACAAGATTTGAAAAAAGCGTTGGCTGAGCGGATGTCCATTATGGAGGATGTTCCTCTGCGCATTGCTCTTCACTTAGTCAATGAAGAGATTGATGTTGCGGCTCCAATTCTGCGGCGCAGTCGGGCTTTGAACGATCTTGATCTTCTTTATATTATTCAATCCCGTTCGTCTGACTATTGGCGAGAAATTGCTGCGCGCAAGGATCTGAGGGAAGATGTCGTGGATGCTTTGGCCGAGACACGCGATATTCCAACTGCCAAAGTTTTGGTTTCAAATGATAACGTGAAACTGACTCGCCGCGCTGCAAATGTGATCGGGGAGTTGGCTTTAGGGGATGATGATTTGGCGCGGCCTTTCTTAGCTCGCGCAGATGTTCCGCCCGAGTTGGCGCGCAAGCTTTACAGCTACGTTGCCGAGGATATTAAAAAAGTCATTCGGGGGAATCCTGCTTTTCTTTCTGCGGAGGTTCTCGAAACCGTTGAGGATGTTATCAGCGAGTTTACGGGCGAGGCGGAAATTTTTTTCAAGCCCAGTTCTGCGATGTTACGCGCCGCAGATATGTTTTTTGAGCGCGGCCAGTTGAACGCACTCTTGATGGTGCGGACTTTGAAACGCGGCCAGATTGCCTCGTTTATTGCCCAGTTTTCGCGCTTTTGTAACTTACCGGTTCCTGTTGTAATCGCTGTTCTTCAACAAAAAAATGGTCAAGGTTTGGCGATTGCGTGTCGGGCCTATCAAATTGGCCGCGACGATTTCACGGCGATGTTTATGTTGACCCGCCGCGTGGCCAATCTGGGTGGCTTGGTGGATCCGAGTGATATTAATCGTGCGATTGCCTATTATGACCGGATCAGCTTCTCTCTTGCCAGACGGCTGTTGAGCCGTCCGGCCTATATGGTTGATATGTAGAAAGAGTCGTTATGCAGCTTTTTTGTTTTGCAAGAGAGCGGCAACGCCTGGCAGAGTTTTTCCTTCCATCCATTCCAAGAAGGCCCCTCCTGCAGTTGAGATATAGCTGAGTTGATCGGCGATCCCTGCGTGTTCAAGGGCAGAGACGGTATCTCCCCCTCCCGCAACGCTGACCAGCTTGCCTTGTTGTGTCAGGTCACCGACAATTTTGGCAACAGCGTTTGTTCCCTCATCAAAAGGAACTATTTCGAATACACCTAGCGGGCCGTTCCACAAAACGGTTTTGCACGAAGCCAGTTTTTCCGCGAGCAATTTAACCGTGGCGGGACCAATATCTACGGCACTTTTTTCAAGCGGCAAAATTGCAACGGGGGACACTTGAGAGGGAGCGTTCTCCGCAAGGGTTTCTACCGTCACCAAGTCAACAGGCAAAATAATTTCGCAGTTATTTTCAGCAGCAATGTTTGATATTTTTTGAGCTTCTGCGGCCATATCTTTTTCACAAAGCGATTTGCCAATTTCAACACCATTCGCGTAAAGGAAGGTATTAGCCATGCCCCCGCCGAGGACTAGAAAATCAACTTTTCGAACAAGGTTTTCAAGGACACTGAGCTTGGTTGAGATCTTTGCGCCGCCGACAATCGCCATGACTGGACGGGTCGGGGATTCGAGGGCTTTGCTCAGAGCGTTCAATTCGTCTTCCATCAAAAACCCAGCGACAGAAGGCAGGTAGTGAGCCACACCTTCGGTTGAGGCATGGGCGCGGTGAGCAGCAGAAAACGCATCGTTGACGAAAATATCTCCTAGCTTGGCGAGTTCTTTCGTGAACGAGATTTCATTTTTTTCTTCCTCTTCGTGAAAGCGAACATTCTCAAGCAAAAGAACTTGTCCAGATTGTAAAGAAGCCCGCGCCGAAGCGGCAATCTCACCAATACAATCATCTGCAAAAGAAACGGAAACGCCCCAGCTTTTTTCCAAAGCGGGCAGCATGAATTTCAGCGAGTATTCGGGAGTGACTCCTTTGGGGCGGCCAAAGTGCGAGAGGATGATGGTCTTTGCTCCGTTCTTGGCAAGATAATCAATCGTTGGTTTCAAGCGGTCAATGCGCGTGGTGTCAGAAATTTTGCCATCCTTGGCCGGAACATTCAGGTCTGCGCGAAGCAGAACATATTTGTTGGAAACATCGGTATGTTTCAAGGATTGAAATTGCATGGTTTTAGTCTCCTATCGGTGGTTAGCGAAGCGGTTTGGCATTATCGGTTGCTTCAATTAAACGAGTTCTAAGCGTGGGATCAAGAAAAGAATGTCCAGCATCCGGAACAATCACATAATCGGCCTCTGGCCATGCGGTATGGAGGCGATGGGCACTCATCATTGGGCAAATCATGTCATAGCGGCCATGAATGATGGACCCGGGAATTTCCCTTATTTTATCGATTTGTTTCAAAAGACTTTGTTCGGGAGGAATGACTTGCGAATGAAAGTAATGGGCCTCTATCTTGGCCATGGCTAGGGCAAAATAACGTTGGTCGTCCGAACAAATAGTTTCTTGTGTGGGAAAAAACGAAGAGCACGTGCTTTCATAGGCATTCCATTGCAAGGCGGCCTCAAAAGCTTCGCGGTCATTGTCGCTGGTTAATCGGTCATAGTAATTGGCCAGCAATTGGTCGGGGTTGTTTGAAGAAAAACTTTCCCATGCCTCAGGAAAGATGGATTTTATCCCCATCATAAACCAGTCTATTTCGGGTTGCTCCATCAGAAATATGCTACGCAAAATTAAACTGATGCAGTTTTCTGGATGTTGTATCGCGTAGGCAAGAGACAGCGTGCTTCCCCAAGATCCGCCGAATAAATGCCAGCGGTCAATTTTCAAATGGTCGCGGAGCTTTTCAATGTCTTCAACCAGATGGCCCAATGTATTGTTTTGAAGGCAACCAAGAGGGTAGGAGCGTCCCGCGCCGCGTTGATCGAACAAAATAATCCTGTAATGGTTCGGATCAAAAAACCTCCGGTGAATAGTTGAAACGCCTGCGCCTGGCCCTCCGTGAATCCCCAGAACCGGAATACCTGAAGGATTTCCGCTTTGTTCCCAATAGAGTGTATGTATCTCGTCAACAGCAAGAAACCCTTGGGAGTAGGGGGTTAGCGGCGCGTACAAATCACGCATCGGTCTCGGGTGCAAGGCCGAAGCATAACTAAGCGAGCGGGGCCCCAAAGATGGCCTAAGGCTTCGTATGGGCTGGTTCATCTTTGACTGCGGCGGATGGGGTTGGCGGAGATTGAGGTGGCTCAGGATCGTTCACTTGCGGTTTCTGAGGCCGCCGGATCGTTTTCATCCCAATGGAAGAGCCTATGTTCGGAGACGTGATTTCTGAAGGTGCTGGATTCTCTTCGGACAAAGCAGAAGTGGGAGGAGGAGCATCATCCAAAAGTTCGATTTGCTCTGCATGGTCAATCTCGATATAGGGACCGTTGTAATGACGGACCCATCCGCGCACGCGCAAATGACGCCCCGTCAGTTGCAGAGGGTCTATATTTTTTCTGGCAAGAAGCTTGCGTGCGGGAGAAGGAATGCCAATGGTGAAATCGGTTTGCCAATCTTCGCCAAAATTCACAAAAATAGTGTTGGTTTTAATCGCCGTTTTTTTCACAGTTCCTTCTACAAGTTGGAAGCTGTTCAGAGAATCTTCGGTATCATCGTCTGCGCGAATGCGGTAGGGAGTTTGCCCCCACAGGCCGATTTTCTTGCTGCGGGCGGTTTGTTCTGTGGCGAGCATGGCGGCAGCCATTTCAGGATTACTGGCCGTGGTTCTCACCCTCACCAATCCTTCGGAGAGAAGCTGTCCTTGAATCCAAATCTGGTCTTGTACCTTGACGGCTTGGACAAGGTGGTGGCCAAGGCGGTTAAGCCGTCCGATGGTTTCTTTTTTGGTTTGAAAGAGTTTCACATCCTTGCCAACCAGAAGGTCTGAAAGTCTTTTTTGAGCAGCAAGGGCAAGGGTTGGGTCTCCTTCCAGAAGGCCCGGGCTATCAAGGCCGGAAAGTTGGTAAATCTTTCCAGATTTTCCAACAAAGGTCAGCGGGTCAATAATGACGGTTACCGTTTCTGGGACCGGATCTTTTTCAAGCTGTGCCAAGTCATCTGCCGAAGCTTTTATTTCTGGGGCAGGGGTCTGTTTTCCCTGTACCTCTTCGGCCCGAATATGTGCTATGACGGGAAACATCAGCAAAGTGGTTGCAATCAATAATTTTAGCATGGGAGCAGATTTATGCATTATGCGGCGTTTGGCAAGACTGTCCTGAGGGTATGGGCTGTTTCGTCCCTGTTTTTTGTGGCGGCGTGTACCGTGAATCCAGCAACGGGGGACAAGCAATTTACCGCCCTTATGTCCCCTCAACAGGAAAAGGCGATAGGGGCCGAGCAGCACGCCAAGATTATCGAGCAATATGGCGGGGTTTACCAAGACCCCGCGCTCCAAAATTATGTTAATGAAATTGGTCAGAAATTGGCCAAAAATACCGAACGTCCCGATGTGAGCTATAAATTCACCTTGCTTGACTCTCCGGTCATCAATGCGTTTGCTTTGCCCGGGGGGTATATTTATGTGACGCGGGGGTTGCTGGCTGTGGCCAATGATGAGGCAGAGCTGGCGGCGGTTCTGGGCCATGAAATTGGCCATGTGACCGGACGCCATCAGGCCGAGCGGTATTCTCAAGGATTGTTGACAGCCTTAGGTGCGACAGTCGTTTCCGCAGCAGTTGGAGACCCGAATGTTACAGAGGCCCTTAGCCTTGGGAATAACTTGTATATGAGTTCCTATTCGCGGGATCAGGAATCTCAGGCCGATCAATTGGGAGTTCGCTATATCTCACGAGCAGGTTATGACCCTTTCGCGGTGAGTGATTTTCTCAAATCTATGGAAGGATATCTGAGTACAGAAGCTCGTGTTGAGGGAAAGGAAGACAAAGAGTTCAGTTATTTCTCCTCGCACCCCGATACAGCCGAGCGCGCCAGCCGAGCCTCTAGTGAGGCAACTCGCTATTCTCCCTCTTCAAGCCGTGGTGCTGAAAGCTATTTGTCTGCGCTACGCGGGATGACCTATGGCGATGGGGAAGATCAAGGGTTTGTCTCAGGAAGAAAATTTGTTCATCCTAAGCTGGGCTTTGCTTTTTCAGTGCCTGACGGGTACGAGATTATCAACCAGCCCGATCAAGTTGTGGCTTCTGGGCAAAATGGCGAGCTTATTGTTTTGGATATGGCTTCGAAAGCAGCAGGGCTTGATCCGGTGGCTTATATCTCGCGGCAATGGCTTGAAGGTGGAAAAGGGGCTCCTCCCGAACCCCTGACGATTAACGGCATGGAAGCGGCAACCACATCTTTTCCCGCTTCTTTGAATGGTGAGGAGGTGACAATTCGTCTGGTGGCTATCAATTGGGGGCCTAAGTCTGTCTTCCGCTTTCAGTTTGCCATTCCTCAAGGGGTAAGTGGCGGAGTTGTTGAGGATATGAAACGCACAACCTACAGCTTTCGGCGGTTGAGCGGTGAAGAGAGACATCAGGTCAAGGCGCGTAGAATTGATCTCGTCACTGCCAAGGCGGGGGATCGCGTCGAAGACTTGGCGGCGAGAATGTCGGTTGATAAGGCTCCGCTTTTGAGGTTCCGTGCCTTGAACGGGCTTGGTCCTCGGGACTCTCTTCAAGTGGGCCGGAAGTACAAAATTATTTCTGGGTGATATAGCCAAGTCTATAGTTACTTGTTTGTCATCCCGCCCCCGCGTCCATAGGACGCTCGCACGAAGGGGATCTGGAATCTTGTGCAGCCTCGCTGCACTCGTATGCCAGATCCCCGATCTGCGGTCGGCACAGCCTCCCTTGTCGGGGATGACAATTGTATAAATAATTACAGGCTTAGTTATAAAATGAGCCGGACTGTCGGGGGGACAATCCGGCTCCTGCTCATGAAAGCATCCAGAGGGGAAACTGGATTCTGTATCGCTTCCAGAAAGGCATAAGACTTAGGTAGTTTTTAAGCGCGTCCGGTCAAGACCTCGCGGGCATTGGGGGCGCGGGACATCAGATGGTCTTTCAGTTTTTCCATGGCGCGAGATTCGAGTTGGCGCACACGTTCCTTGCTCACGCCCAACTTTTTCCCCAAATCTTCGAGGGTCACAGTTTCGTGGCGCAAATGACGCTCCTTAATAATCCGTTGTTCCCGCTCGCTCAGTTTTTTCAGTGCAGACTCCAGCCATTGGGAACGGGTCTGTGAATCTTTTAGCCCAATGACCACTTCTTCGGGGTTGGGGCGATCATCCGCAAGCAGGGATTGATAGTCATCCTCCCCATCCAAACCGATTGTGGCGTTCAAGGATTGATCCGCCCCTGCCATGCGGCCTTCCATGTCTTGGACTTCTTGAGAACTAACTCCGAGAAGTTTTGATATTTTCTCGCGGCCTTCGGTGGTCAAGCCATGCTCCGTTGCGGCCCCTTCAATCCGAGAACGCAAGCGGCGAAGATTGAAGAACAAAGATTTCTGGGCCGAGGTTGTTCCGGTCCGAACGATAGACCAGTTGCGCAGAACGTAATCTTGAATCGAAGCCCTGACCCACCATGCGGCATAGGTTGAGAAGCGGAACCCTCTCTCTGGCTCGAATTTCGAGGCGGCTTGCATGAGCCCCAGATTTCCCTCTTGAATCAAATCGCCCATCGGCAGGCCGTAATTGCGGAACTTCGCCGCCGCTGCCACAACAAGGCGCGTGTAGGAGCGGATCATTTCATGCAGAGCCTTCTCGTCATGGTTCTCTCTCCACCTGAGGGCAAGCTCCATCTCATGCTCTTTTTCAAGGAGGGGTTCCTGCATGGAGGTGCGGATATAAGCAAGATTTGATTTCCTAGTTGCGGGGTCGTCCATATATGCCATAATTCTTACTCCCTTTTATCTAAATAAGACTATATTAGTTCTATATCAAAAACTGAAAAAATCTGAAACCTTTTTTCTCGTCACTTTTTGTTTTCGAACATCTGTGCTATCAACGGTTGGTAGGATGAAATCCCCCTTGAAGAGGTAAAAAATTTTTATTTTTTTATTTTCGTTCTGATGTGGACCCAACATGGTATTTAACAGACAAACCATTTTGAAAATTGTGCTGGCCAAGCTCCTGCTTCTTGCTATTGTCGGGGCCTTGATGTGGATGTTTTGGCCAAAGCCACTATAGATTACGGAAACAAATATGTTTTTATTGTTCAAAGCCCTAGTCTCAGGCGGGATCATTGCCGGAGCAAGTGAACTTGCCAAGAGATTTCCGCTATGGGGCGCGGTTTTTGTTTCCATTCCCATGACATCGCTCATGACTGCGATTTGGATGCATATTGAGAAGGAAGACAATTCCAAAATATCAAACTTTCTGGAAAATATTTTTTGGGCTCACATTCCGACCTTGTTATTTTTTATCCTTTGTCCCGTATTGTTGCGCTCAGGCATGGGTTTTTGGTTGGCCTTGTTAATTTCCCTAGGGGCAACCTGTTTGTTGTTTATGGCCTATGTCTTTGTTATGAAATCATTCGGCATTCAAGTCGTTGATTAGGTTTGTGAATAGGTCTGGCGTATGGTTTCCCAAGTTTTATTAAGTGTGCAAAACGCCGTTATCAGCTTCGGCGGCAAACCGCTGTTCGAAAATCTGACCTTTCATATTTTGGAGGGAGACAAGACCT
This sequence comes from Alphaproteobacteria bacterium, assembly GCA_016794285.1. Lineage (GTDB taxonomy): Bacteria > Pseudomonadota > Alphaproteobacteria > Micavibrionales > Micavibrionaceae > UBA1573. Next base: position 27,093 of record JAEUKO010000018.1, read on the forward strand.
GTCTGGTTGGGAAAAACGGATCGGGTAAGAGTACTTTGATGAATGTTATCAGAGGGCTGCGAGATCTTGATGAGGGGAAACTTTGGCAGCTTGAAGGAATTACGATTGGTTATTTGCGCCAAGATGTCGTGGTCAAACCCGGGCAAACGGTTAAAGACTATATTCTCGAAGACCTGAAAAAAGAAAACCAAAGTGAAGCCTTTACCTATCGCATGGAGATGGTGGCTGAGCCTTTGCAGATTGGTTTGTCTGACCTGATGGAAAATTTATCGGGCGGACAAAAACGGCGAGCCGCCCTTGCCAGAGCTCTCGTTGAGGACCCCGATATTTTGTTGTTGGATGAGCCGACCAACCATCTTGATTTAGAGATTATTATCTGGCTGGAAAATTATTTGAAATCTTATCGCGGTGCGGTGTTGTGTGTGAGCCACGACCGGACCTTTCTGGCCAATATTTCGGATAAAGTTTTCTGGCTGGATCGTGGGCGGTTACTGGTGTGTCCACGGGGATATAAATTCTTTGACGAATGGTCCACTGGACTCATTGAACAGGAAGAGCGAGAACTTCACAACCGTGAGAAAATGCTCGAAGTCGAAGTGGCGTGGGCGAGCCGTGGAGTTCGAGCGCGTCGAAAGCGCAATGTGCGCAGGCTTGCCCTGATGAAAGAGACCCGCGAAAAATTGCGGCAGGACAAATCAGCTTTCTTGCGCATGATGGCCAAGATCGAAATTGAAGGAACCGAAGTTGAGGTTTCTTCCAAAATTGTTGCCGAGTTTATCAAAGTCGATAAATCATTCGGTTCGAAAGTAATTTTGGATAAGTTTTCTTTGCGGATTATGCGCGGGGACCGTATAGGGGTTCTCGGAAAAAATGGATCGGGCAAATCAACCTTCCTCAAATTGTTGGTTGGCGAATTGCAACCGGATATGGGCAAGGTCAAAATCAACAAGGACCTTGAATTTTCCTATTTTGACCAAGCTCGAAAAGAGCTTGATCCTGATGCCTCTTTGTGGAGTACCCTTTGCCCATCGGGCGGAGATCATATTGAGGTCATGGGGAAATCTCGCCATGTTTGCGGCTATTTGAAAGACTTTCTGTTTGACCCAGAAATGGCGCGTCATGCGGTTAAAACTCTCTCAGGTGGACAGAAGAACAGGCTCTTACTAGCCAAAGTTTTGGCGGATCCTAAAAGTTTTCTGATTCTTGATGAGCCAACCAATGATCTGGATATGGATACGCTTGATATGTTGGAAGAGATCATCGCCAATTATCAAGGAACATTGATTCTGGTGAGCCATGATCGCGACTTCCTCGATCAGACGGTTTCTAAAATTCTAGCGTTTGAAGGAGATGGCGTTATTGATGGCTGCATCGGCGGGTATAGTGATTATCTGGAGATGGTGGCTTCTCGGCGCACTCAGTCCTCTGAACCCAAGTCGGGGGTGACAAGTAAGAGCGGGACATCTACCCCTGTTGCTACGGGAGGAGAGGCTCCTTCCACCAAGAAGCTTTCTTATAAGCTTCAATACGAGTTGGAAAATTTGCCCAAGGTCATTGCGGCTTTGGAAGCGGAGATTGAAGATATTTCTCGTAAACTAGAAGATGCCGATTTGTATGGACGTGACCCCACCTTGTTCCAGACCTATTCGGCGAGATTGCCTTTGGCGGAACATGAGCTTGAAGCTGCTGAAACCCGCTGGCTTGAGCTGGAAGATATGCGTTCATCCCTTGCGTAGAAAAGGACGAAGGAAGGATAGGGCTTCCGGAGTTCTGAAGGCGATAACGCTCCCCGCATAACCAATCCCGCCAACCAGTACCATGGCCAAGGTTTTAACCAGAGGTGGGGCGGTCGTCAGAAAAACCGAAACTATTCCAATGGCGGCTCCCATAACGAGAGTGGCTCCGGCAATTCTCCACAATGAATTTAGGAACATGGTCCACGGCAAGCCTTTGAGGGTTTTCTCAAGCATCCCTGCGGTTACGAGTGCTGCAATCGTGTAGGCAAGGGCGTAGGACAAGGCAAGGCCCGCCACGCCATATATCTGCATAAGGGGAATGGCCAAGGCCACGTTCAGAATATTTTCAAGGGCATTGATCCAAAAGGGTGTGCGCGTGTCTTGTTGCGCATAAAATCCACGCAAGAGAAACAAGTAAGCCGAGAAAGGAAATAGGCCGAGCGCAAACATCGCCAAGGTTTGGGCGGTGAGGCTGGATGAGGCCGCATTAAAACGCCCATGTTCAAGCAATGCGGTCACAAGCGGTTCGGCAATCAACATCAACCCAACAGAAGCCGGAATCATCAGCAAAGCCAGCAAGCGCAATCCGTGGCTAAGCTTCTCTTTGAGAAGGTCAATCTGGTTCTCGGCGGCGGCTCTGGCAAGGGATGGAGAAAAAGTGGTCATG
>JAEUKO010000019.1:0-28904 GCA_016794285.1 Alphaproteobacteria bacterium
AATTGCTCCTTCAGATGTTCATGGGTGAGAAGTTTGGGCGTGACTCCATTTGGGAAACCCACTTGACCAATGAGCTTTATCAAACGGATGTCCATCTGCAAGCCGTGATGGGTGAAAAAATAGTGATGTTGCGCGATATGCTGAACTGGACGAAGGGAACATTGGTTATGTTTAACACCAAACCTTCCGATCAGGTCGAGATGAGATGCGGTGATTTTCCTATGTATCTGGGGCCTTTGGGACAGAAAGAGGGAAACATCGCCGTACGAATTGAGCGGTATATTCCGCCTGAGCAGGAGTAAGCCGAGATGGGGGGCAGTGTTATGGCTCTGGTTTTGGATATTGTGGTGATTGTCATGCTGGGTGTGACAATCTTTTATGCTCTGCGTCTATCGCGTCACCTTGACACGTTTCGCTCCAATCGGTCGGACATGGAAAAATTGATCCGTGAACTTTCTACCCAGATTACGCGGGCTCAGGAGGGGATATCCACTCTTGATGAAATCTCGAAAGAACGCGGTGATGAGTTGCGGCGGTTGGTTGCCAAGGCCCAAGGTCTTAGCGATGAGTTACAGTTAATGACCGAGTCAGGCAATAGTTTGGCCGGACGCTTGGAAGGGCTGGCAACGAAAAACCGAACCATTGTTGATGAACTCAGCGATGCAACGATCAACAGAGTTTACCCCGGGGGAAAGCCATCGGTCGTACCGTATCAACCTGAAGAAAGAAAAGCTGTGCGGACTCCTCTTGGAACATCTCCATCTTCTGCCTCTTCCCCTTTTACTATTCGTGATCCTGATTTCGAGAGCTACGAGAAAAAGCCATCTCTTGAAGAGCGGGGCTCATTTGAGGAGAGTGGATTTTCAAGTCAAGCCGAACGGGATTTGGCGGATGCCCTTAAAAAATGGACCCCTCAGAAATAAGCGAGGGTAAGGAGAGATTGTGCGTAAGCTGCTGAAATATTTTCCCAAACAATTGCGGGTGTTGCCTCTGTTGATTGTTGTAGCTTCACTGGCTTTTGTAGTGAGGATTGGCGATGCGGCTTTGCAAGTTCGTTCCTTGAGTGGCGCGGCCGAAGCTGCAGAAGAATCTGACGCTAAAAAAAGTGAAGACGCTTCGGCTGAGGCAAGCGGAACACAGCCGCCTGCCTCCGAACTGAAGGATGCGGCAAGCGATACTCCGAAACCTGCAGAAGAAAAGACAGCAGAAAAAGAAAAAACTTTGGAGACCACGGAATCTGCACCATCTTCGGAGAAAGAAAAGGGAGAGTCTGCAAAAAAAGAAGAAGCTCCTAAAGAAGGAGACCCCAAGAAATGGAGTGACGCTTCGGAAACGGAAAGTGATTACTCCACAGTTCGGAAAGAAATGTATCAGGACCTTTTGCAACGCCGTCAACAACTCGATGCAAAAGAAAAGGTACTGAGTGAGAGAGAAGCCTTACTGGAAGCAGGCCAAAAAGAATTGGATCGTAAGTTTCAGGAACTTTCTGGATTGCGGGATGAAATTCAAGAGCTTCTCAAAACCCAGTCAAAAGAAGAAGAAGCCAGAATTTCAAGTCTTGTCAAAATTTACGAAGGTATGAAGCCCAAAGATGCCGCACGTATTTTTAACACGCTGGATATGGATGTCTTGTTGCAGGTGGTAAGCCGCATGGGCGAGCGAAAATCAGGAGCAATCTTGGCCGCAATGGAAGCTGACCGAGCCAAGAGTTTGACGACTTTGCTGGCGGAACAAAAAACGTTGCCAAATGTTCCCTTTGATTCTCCTGAGGCCTCCACCCCGTAACTTGTTTAAATTATTTTCCAGATAATTATTCTTGCCACACAGGGGTATGTTGTTTTCTCAAATATATTTGTTTGAAAAAGAAATGACTCCCTATTTGTCAGGGTTTTGTTAATCTTCTGCTGGAAATATAGGGGGGTGCAATTCATGCGCGCCCCCGTCTGGTTTGTCTTTGAGGAGAATTCTGTTATGGCCGTAGATAAAAATATGAACGTTTTGATTGTGGATGATTACAAAACGATGCTTCGTATTATCAATAACTTGTTGAAACAACTTGGATTTCCGAATGTTGATGAGGCCACCGATGGTGCTATGGCCCTTGATATGTTCAAGTTAAAGAATTACGGGCTGGTGATTTCCGACTGGAATATGGAGCCAATGTCTGGGATTGATTTGCTCAAACAAGTTAGGGCTTTGGCTACTAACGGTAACGTTCCCTTTATCATGGTCACGGCGGAAAGCAAAACCGAAAACGTGATTGCAGCCAAGCAGGCCGGAGTTAGCAACTATATCGTCAAGCCGTTTAATGCTGAGACATTGAAGGGCAAAATGGTTACGGTCTTGGGTGATTTTTAATTAACACGTTTTGAATTTTTCTAGGAGATTTGTCATGTCGGACGCAGGAACTCATAAATTAGAGCGGGACAAGGTCGTCCAGATTATCAGTTCGGTTATTGAGAAAGTAGAAGCCGCAGAAGACCTGTCGCGGGAAATGATTTATGCGGAACTACGCGCTTTGCGTGAGCTCATTGAAGAGACCCGCCGCGAAATTTCTGAGACGCAGATGTCCGATATTTCAGGGAAGCACGTTCCAACGGCTACCGATGAGCTGGATGCTGTTGTGGCGGCAACCGAAGAAGCAACCGGTGCCATTATGGATGCTTGTGATTCTATTTCCGCACACTCGGACACTCTGACAAATGAATCGAAAGAGTTCTTGATGGGAGAGGTGACCAAAGTTCTTGAGGCTTGCTCTTTTCAGGACATTACCGGCCAGAGAATTACCAAAGTTGTCAAAAGTATTAAGACAATTGAAAGCAAAATCAATCGCTTGATGGGGATTTTGGAAGAGAAAATTCCTGGAATTCCTTCAACTATCAAAGATGAAGACCTGCGGGTTGGCGATGCGCGGCTGATGAATGGCCCACAACTGCCCGATAAGGCGATTTCTCAGGCTGATATTGATAAACTGCTGGCGGATCTTTTTTAACGGACACTAAGTCTTTCAAAAATATCTTGGAATTGTCTTAGGCTTTCTTGCCCCGCGGTCTTGCTGTGGCCCTCTCGCTGTGGCAATTTGGGTTTATGAACCGAATCCGGATTCTTGCCACGACTGTTGCTGCTTTGGCCTTGTTCTCTCTTCCTCTTCACGCTGAAACGAAGGGGGAGGACGTTGTTGTGCGGGCAGGGAATCATGATGGCTATACGCGACTTGTTTTTGCGTGGCCGGTTCCTCCTAAATATACCGCGAAAAAAGAATCTGGTTCCTTGGTTCTGAGTTTCTCAGAACCTGTGCATCTCAGTGTGACAGGTCCACAGCCTCAAAGTTTTCCCCGCATCAAAGGGTATCAGGTTCTGGGTCTTGGTGAAGTCAAAATTGATTTCGGCCCAGAGACGACTATTCGCCATTTTACGGCGGGCAACCGTTTGATCGTGGATCTTAAAGGTCCGGAACCGTCAGCCCCACCACCTGCGCAGGAAAAGAAACCCGAGGCAAAACCTGCGCCAGAAAAAATTGAACCTGCAGCGGCGGCTTCGGCTGCAACGCCGGCTAAAGAACCTCCGGTTGTTAAAGAAGAACCAGTGAAGACTGCGGAGCCTGTCCCCCCCCCTTCTTCTCCTGCGCTGGCCCCTTACACTATTCAAATGACCTCGACACAGGCAATTGGGATTGCCGCGTATGAGAGGTTTTCTTCACTTTGGATCGTCGTGGATGTACCAGATTATCAACTATTTCCTCAGTTGAGCGGCCCTAAAAAAGAAAGTTTTCCCGTCTTTGAACGTATAGCTTTTGAAGGGGGAACGGCTTTTCGGCTTAAGCTTCCTGCGGGGTATCATGTGCAAGGAGAAGGGGAAGGATTGGTCTGGAAAATTTTTCTCTCCGGCACAGCGGCTTCGGCCGAAAAAAAACCAGTTGATTTCACGCGAGTGGGCAGCGAGAAGCCAGATTCTGGCCAGAGTGACGAGAAAGAGGCAAAAAGCCAACTCGCGTGGCCATCAAAATCTGCACGGCAAATTCTATCTGTAACGGACCCAGATGCGGGTGATGTTGTCAAAGTGGTTACGGTTGGCAGCGCAGACGATTTTTCCGGTCCGGCACAGGGCTTTGTGGAAGTCTCCGCCTTGCCTGCGAGTATCGGGGCTGCTTTCCTGCCCAAGACAGATGACGTTGAAATTCGCAAAGGCAAAGAAGGGCGGATCGATATTCTTCGTCCCAATGGGCTGTCCCTTTCCGATGAAAAAAATGTTCTGGCGTTGAAGGCTAAAGATGCCTCGGACAAACAGAGCGATAAAAAACCGAGTGGAGAGCAGGGAGAGTCTTCGCCAGCGTTTAGCACCATTTATAATTTCTCTAACTGGAGGATGGGAACGCCGGAGACTTTGAGCGAGAACCAGAGAATTATCATGTCTGCCCTTTCCGCAGAGAAAGACCAAAAAAAAGCTGAGGATTTACTGACATTGGCAAAACTAGTCCTTTCTTACGGACAGGGGCCTGAGGCGTTGGGATATTTGGATTTTGCTTTGCAAATGCTTCCTGATATTGCGAGTAACCCAGAATTTTTGGCTTTGCGCGGGGCGGCGGGGGCTTTGAGCGGAAAGTACGACCAAGCCTACAAAGATTTGGCCGCGCCAAGCCTTGATGCGATCTCGGAAATTAAATACTGGCGTGGGTATGTTCTGGCAGGGCTTGAGGATTGGAAACAAGCAGGAGAAATTCTTCCCAAGGATGTCTCGATACTTGAACGCTATCCTGTTGAAATCAAGATTCCCCTTGGTCTAGGGCTTGCGGGGATTGCTTTGCGGGCTGGGGACATTGGGACAGCCGAACAAATAATGGAAAAGATATCTGAAGGAGTTGAGTCTCTTCATCCCGGGTATAAAGCTGCTCTTGAATATTTGCAGGGAGAAGCCAGCCGACAAAAGGGAGATATTCAGGCAACCAAGGATTTGTGGTTGCCATTATCAACTGGTCCAGATGATTTGTATCGGGCCAAAGCGGGCCTAGCGTTAACTTCGCTTGAACTTGATAAAAAAGAAATCGATATGGACAAGGCGATTGATCGGCTTGAGGGGCTTCGCTATGCATGGCGCGGAGATGAGCTGGAAACCGCTATCAACGCTCGTTTGGGAAAGCTTTACATCGAAAAGGGCGATCACATGAAGGGGCTGACTTTGTTGCGGCAAGCGGCGAGCCTAGCTCCTGAATCAGACCAAGCTAAGCAGATTAAAGAGAGTATGGTTGAGATATTCCGAACACTTTTTATGACGGATGCACTCAAGAAAATTTCTCCGATTGATGCTGTTGCTATCTATGATGAATTTTCGGATCTGGCTCCTCAAGGTGATGAAGGGGATAAGCTAACCAGAAATATTGCCGAACGTTTGGTAGATGCTGATTTGCTGCCACGGGCGGAAAATCTTTTACAGCACCAAATCGATAATCGGTTACAAGAACGGGAAGGGGCCGCGGTTGCTCTGCGTCTCGCCTCTTTGCAAGTGCTAGACGGAAAACCAGATAAAGCCCTTGAGACTCTCGCAAAGGCGGAAGCCTTTCTAAGCCAAGTCTCGCCTGACCTTGCGGCACCGGACCGGCGTCAAATTGCCTTGCTGCGGGCGCGGGCTTTGGCGGATCTTAAAAAACCAGAAGAAGCTTTTGCCGCGCTGGCTCTACAAACACAAGAACCGGATGTTCTTCGGTTGCGTGCAGACATTGCTTGGCGGTCAAAACGTTGGCAGGATGCGGCAGATGCTCTCGAACAGATTATAACCTCTCAGGAAATTTCGCAGACACGTCCTTTAACCGATGACCAAGCGGCAACAATTCTGAACTGGGGGGTTGCTTTGTACCTTGCGGATAATCGCTCGGTGCTGGCCAATTTGCGCGAACAATATAGCGACCCTATGGCTCAAACCACCCTAGCCAAAAAATTTGATGTGGTCACGCGTCCTCGTCAAAGCGCGTTGCTTTCAGATCGCAATACAATCAATAACATTGTTGGCGAAACAGATATTTTCAAGAATTTCTTAGAGAGTTTCAAAACAGACAATATTCCAACATCTCCTAAGAAAGAAGCATTGCCAACACCTCCGAAACAGGCGGAATCGGCAGAAAAAGTTGCGCCGCTGCCTTCCAAGAAACCTGACGTTAAGCTTCAGGGAGATGAAAACGGTCTTCTTAAAACGGATATGGTTCCGACAGATTAAAGGGCAGAGAGCCAAATTTCTTCTTGCTCGGCTAGCGCGACAACAATTTTATCATAGCGTTTTTTGGTATCGGCCACTTGCGTAGGATTGTTGTAGAAATCAGGAGAAAGCATTTCAGCCTCAATGGTTTCTTTTTCTTTGCTGAGGCGCGCAATTTCTTTCTCGGTTTTTTCAAGAGATTTCTTGGAGGGAGATTTTTTATTGTCTTTCACGGGTTCAACAGGTTTAGGCGCAGAGACTTTCTTCTCATCCTTGCGTTCATCGCGTCGTGATTGAATGGTAAAGTTTCGGTAGTCTTCGAGATCGCCTTCAAAGGGTGTACATTTCCCGTCCTTGATTAACCACAAACGATCTGCCACACGTTCGACCATGTTTGGATCGTGGCTGACAATTACAACCGCGCCTTCATAGGCGTTGAGGGCTTGTACCAAGGCTTCCCGCGCATCAATGTCCAAGTGGTTGGTCGGTTCATCAAGCAAGAGGAGGTGGGGTGCGTCAAAACTCATGAAGGCAAAAAGCAGCCTAGCCTTCTCCCCCCCGCTGAGCGAACCAATTTTGTTGTCGGCCAAATCGCGAGAAAAACCGAATGCTCCGAGTTTAGCGCGGACTTTCGGTTCCGTAATATCAGGGATTGTTTTGCGCATCAGACTCATCATTTCCTGATACGGCGTGCTTTCCACGTTGAGTTCGTCGGTTTGGTGCTGTGAGAAATAACCGATCCGAAGTTTCCCCGAGCGAAAAATTTCACCACCCATAATCCCCAGTTTTCCAGCAATCAACTTCATCAGGGTTGATTTTCCGTTCCCATTTGCTCCGAGTAAGGCAATGCGATCGTCACGGTCCACATTTTCATGGACATGACGGAGAATGGGTTTCCCTTCGGTATAGCCAATATCCGCTTTTTGAATTGAAATCATGGGCGAGGGAATTTTATCAGGGTTGGGGAAGTTGAATTTTATGGCGCGTGCGGCAATCACGGCATCAACAATATCCATACGTTCCAGAGCTTTGATCCGGCTTTGGGCTTGGCTAGCTTTGCTGGCCTTGGCCTTAAACCGATCAATGAAGGCTTGCATATGAGCGCGTTCGGCTTGTTGCTTTTCATGCATTTTTTGCTGAAGCCCGCTGCGCAAAGCCCGCTCGCGTTCGAACGTGTCATAGTTTCCGGTAAAAAGTGTCAATTGCCCCTTGTCAACATGAACCACATGGTCCACGCATCTGTTGAGCAATTCCCGATCATGCGAAATAATCATCATCGTGTGAGGGTAAGAGGTCAAATAGCTTTCCAGCCACATAATAGCTTCAAGATCAAGGTGGTTGGTCGGTTCATCAAGCAACAAAAAATCAGGCTCAACAAACAAAACCGAAGCCAGCATAACCCGCATTTGCCACCCGCCGCTGAACGACGAAAAAGGTTCATTCAGTTGAGATTCCTTAAAACCGAGACCGGTCAAAAGAGTTGCGGCCTTGGCCGGAGCGGCGTAGGCATCCATATCGGCAAGGGCCTGATAAATATCTGCAATCTTGTGCGGGTCTTCTTCGGTTTCAGAGTCTCTCCACAATTGAGCCATACGCTCATTGGCTGAAAGGACAACATCAATAAGGGGAGAATCTGTTTCGGGAATATCTTGCCGCACCATGCCCAGCCGCTGATTACTGCTCAAGCTAACCGCGCCGCCATCGGTATGAAGGGCTCCGGAAATCAATTTGAACAGGGTTGATTTTCCGGCCCCGTTGGCTCCCACCACGCCCACACGCCACCCATCCATGACATTGAGGGTGCAATTGTCAAGGATCGTGCGTGCGCCAATACGATAGGTCAGATTAGAAATATTTAGCATAAGCTCACTCTGTTGTCTGGAGAGCTTATGGCACGAAAACCCTAGAAAAGGGAAGGGGTTTTTATCCCTACTCTCCGGAAACAGGCGCAGTCGGTACGGAAGGAAGCAAAGCTCCAGCGGCTCCGGCGGCATCTCCCATTTGTGCTCCTGCGTCAAAGCTCTGAATCAAAGAGGCTGAGACCAAATGCCACCCATCCACCAAGACGAAGAAAATAATCTTGAACGGGAGGGAAATCACAATCGGAGGCAGCATCATCATCCCCATCGACATCAAAATCGAGGAGGTTACAATATCAATCACCAGAAAAGGCAAAAAGAGCATGAAACCAATTTCAAAAGCCCTGCGAAGTTCGGAAATCATGAAAGCCGGAATAATGACTTGAAGCTCAACATCTTCGGCTTTCTCGGCTTTGGATTTTGAGACCTCAAGAAACAATTTCAAATCGGACTCGCGGACGTGCTTGAGCATGAAGGTTTTGAAAGGAAGAACCCCCCGTTTGAAGGCTTCCACTTCATCAATTTCTTCGTTCATCAAGGGCTTGACCCCTTGCTCGTAAGATTGTTGCAAGGTGGGGGTCATAATGAAAAAAGTCAGGAAAATGGCCAAAGACACCATAACAGTGTTCGGCGGGGTTTGCTGCAACCCAATAGCGGAACGTAAGAATGACAAAACAACAATGATCCGCGTGAACGAAGTCATCATGATGAGGATAGAAGGAGCAAGAGACAGGACGGTCAACAAGGCCATCATCTGAACCACGCGCCCCGTCACGGTTCCGGTATTTTCCTCACTCCCCATGTTCAGTGAAAGAACCTGTGCGGCGGCGGGATGGGTCGCAGCCATAACCAGACAACTCATTCCCAAAAATCCTGCGAGCACCAACGTGCGGGCAAAAGGAAAGTTTCTGAGTTCGAAGTTCTTAAACAGACGGGTCATTTTTCTGTGTCTCGTGCGGAGGGGAAATAGCGGTTTCAACAACGGTTTCTCCATTTGGTCCTAGAATAACAAGATGTTGAACATTGTCACGCGCCAAAAGGATCGCTTTTCTTCTGGCATCAAGAGGGAGAATTTCAACGACATTCAATCGTCTTTGATGCGCATTCAAAACGGAAGATTGCAGCCCAAGGCGGCGCAGCAGCAACCAAAGCCCCCCCATAAGGGCCAGCACGAAAAGAAGGGCCATGATAAAGCGAAGGTAATCGGTCCAGATCATTCGGGAAATTCCTCTGTGGCGTTCACAATCGCTTGAATGTCTTTTAGCTGCTGGGTGAGGGAATCAAGAATGGTGATAAGGTCCCCCATTTTATTGAGAGTCTCTTCAAATTCTTGCACATCTTGGGAGGGGGGGCTGTTGGTTATGTCCTCACACAGGGCGGCAACACGTCCCTTGATCTCCTCAAAATCCATGATCTCGCCTTGTTCCAATTTGGTCTGGGCTTCCTCAAGCTTATCAATTTCAGCTTTCAGACGATCGAGAAAGGATGCGGTCATGGGGTTTCCTGTGAAGAAGTTTCCTTATCAACCAGAGACGCTTCAGAACTCAAAATAGCGTCAAATGGGTTTGGCTCGCCATTGGCCCTGTAAACATAGGAGAGAATCTCGGCCACGGCAAGAAAGGTTTCGGACGGGATGGGGCTATCCAGCTCAATTTTGGCCAGCATCTCGGCGAGAGCCGAATCTTCACGGACTTTAATGCCATTGGCAAAGGCAAGGTCCAGAATTTGTTCAGCAACTTTTCCGCGTCCGGCTGCGGAGATTCTAGGAATTTTTTGCCCATCTTCATGGGCCGTAATGGCAATGGCTGTCGGGTTTTTGGGTCTTTTCTTGATGTTTTCTGGCGGTGGGGCTGGCGTTTCGCCAGTATCAAGCCGGTCAAAAGAGGAAGAAGGGCCAAGATCAGAAGGCGGAGGGTTTGGCATGGGACCTGCAAGGAGTCTGTGTGGGTAAGTTGTCCTAAAAGAAAAACACAAGGATATGGGTCATGACAATTGAAAATATCAGCCTTTTTCAGGCCATGAACGCAAAAATGAACTATTTGTCCCAGCGGCAGAAAATTATTTCACAGAATGTTGCGAATGCGGACACCCCGGGCTATCAGCCTAAAGATCTGGAGAAAGTTGATTTTGGCAGGCTCTTGACCAACGTCACCAAGGAAAAAACACCATCGGTTCAGATGGTTACAACAGATGATTCTCACCTTCCTTTGAATAACGCCGCCTCCACGCGGGAGCAGGTCCAAAAGCGGACCTATGAAGTTGCTCCTAGCGGCAACGGAGTCATCATGGAAGAGCAGTTGATGAAATCCAACGATGTTCAGTTAAATTACAACATGATGGTGAATCTGTATCGCAGTAACGTCGATATGATTCGGACCGCCATGGGCAAGAAATAGGAACGAGGAGAAATAAACCATGTCAGACATGATGAGCATCCTACAAGTTTCAGGTTCGGGAATGCGGGCACAAAGTGAACGGGTACGGGTCATTGCTGAAAATATGGCCAATGCCGATACGGCTCCGACCAAACCAGGCGAAAAACCTTACACGCGCAAAACGATTACTTTTGAGAATGTTCTGGATCGTCAGATTCATGAAAAATTGGTTAAGGTGAAGGACATTCAAGACGATACAAAGAGCGCGTACCAGAAAAAATATATGCCAGGCCACCCGGGGGCAGATGCAGATGGCTATGTTACGATGCCCAATGTCAATTCGTTGATTGAATCGATGGACATGAAAGAAGCTGGGCGGTCTTACGAGGCCAATCTGGGGATGTTCAGTCAAACCCGCGACATGATTAACAAGACCATCAGCTTGCTGGAATAGGGCGGCTTGTGTTAGAATGAAGAGATAGGAGTTTCGGAATGGTTGACGTAGTATCTAACCCAGTTGCAGCGGCAAAAGCGTACTCCAATATGGCCAAGACGGCCAGTCTTGGCGGTGGAGAGGCCCCATCGGTTGCCGCAACCCCTTTCGGAGATATGCTCGAACAGGCCACACGCTCGGCTATTGATACAATCCGCAGCGGTGAGAAGGCTTCGGCGGCTGGGATTACCGGAAAAATGGATCCCTTGGCGGTGACGCAGGCCTTGACGGCGGCGCGGATTACTCTGGACCAAGTGGTGGCTATCCGCGATCAGGCTTTGGATGCCTATAACAAGGTCATTCAAATGCCAATTTAGTGTCCATCCATAAAGTTTCCATCTATGGACTGCAAATGGTGGTTTCCTGCGCTTCCGTTGCTCAAGTACCCTGATGTACGTTCCGCTACGGTTCTCGGAAATCCACCATTTTCGTCACATATCTGGAACTTTCTGGACGGACACTAAGGGTCTTGTCCTCAAAACACTTCTAACCCGTCATCCCCGACAAGGGAAGCGATGCTGACCGTAGATCGGGGATCTGGTGCTATGAGTGCAGCGAAGCTGCACGAGACTCTGGATCCCGTTCGTGCCAGTGTCCCTACGGGACACGCCAACGGGATGACAGGGGGACGGGAGGACAAAATAGGTTTTCAGAAGTGCTCCTCCGTTATATTTCTTCTTTCCTAAAAATCATCTTGGACCTGTGGTCATAAAACGGATAATCTACTCCCATCACTCACACGGGAGGTATCAGCATGACACAATGGGTTTACAGCTTTGGCGGGGAACGCACGGAAGGGCGCGGCTCCATGAAAAACCTTTTAGGCGGGAAAGGGGCAAACCTTGCCGAAATGGCCTCCCTCGGCCTTCCGGTTCCTCCCGGGTTTACCATCACAACCGAAGTTTGTACGCTCTATTACGAGAAGGCCGGAAGCTATCCCGAAACACTCCACGAAGAAGTTCGTTCGGCTTTGGCCGCCGTTGAACGGGCTACGCAAATGAAGTTTGGCGATGCAGAAAATCCTCTGCTTTTATCGGTGCGTTCGGGGGCACGGGTTTCTATGCCCGGGATGATGGATACGGTTCTCAATCTTGGACTGAATGACCGGACAGTTGAGGGGCTTGCTCGCAAGTCGGGGGATGAGCGGTTCGCGTGGGACAGTTACCGCCGTTTTATCCAAATGTATAGTGATGTTGTTTTGAATGTGCCTCACCATTCTTTCGAAGCGATTATGGACGCGCATAAACGAGATCAAGGCATAAGCGAAGATACGGACATAACGGCCAAGGGGTGGCGCGAAATTGTTGCAGACTATAAGGACATGGTTCAGCGCGAATTGGGACGGAGCTTTCCTGAAAGTCCTGAGGAACAATTGTGGGAAGCGATCCGCGCTGTATTTGCTTCATGGATGACACCACGGGCGGTGACGTATCGCAAAATTCACAGCATCCCCGAAGGGTGGGGAACTGCGGTCAATGTACAGGCGATGGTCTTTGGAAATATGGGGGAAAGCTGTGCAACCGGTGTGGCGTTTACGCGTGACCCATCCACGGGTGAGAATTATTTCTACGGAGAGTATTTGGTGAATGCCCAAGGGGAAGATGTGGTGGCCGGTATTCGGACTCCTCAACCTCTATCCAAATACGCAGGCAAAAAGGAACAAGGATCTTTGCCGTCCATGGAAGAAGTGATGCCGAGCGTCTATGCCCAGCTTGACGATGTGCGCCACAAACTTGAACATCATTACCGCGAGATGCAGGATATTGAATTCACGGTGCAGCAGGGGAAATTGTATATGCTGCAAACACGAACCGGAAAACGAACAGCGGCGGCAGCTCTTAAAATTGCCGTTGATATGGTCGGCGAAGGATTGCTTTCTCAAGAGGAAGCAATCTTGCGGCTTGATCCGGCAGCACTTGACCAGTTGTTGCATCCTATGCTGGATCCCAAAGCGAAAAAAGAAGTCATCGGCAAAGGGTTGCCTGCTTCCCCCGGGGCGGCCAGCGGGATGATTGTCTTTACAGCCGATGAAGCCGAAGAAAAAGCAAAAAGCGGCGCAAATGTTATTTTGGTGAGGGTTGAAACCTCACCCGAAGATATTCACGGGATGCACGCAGCGCGAGGTATTTTGACAACACGCGGAGGCATGACCTCACACGCCGCTGTTGTTGCGCGGGGGATGGGTCGTCCTTGTGTGGCGGGGGCTGGAGGGATTCAAATTGATATGGCTAGCCGCACCTTGCGCTCGGGTGGGACCGAGTTGAAAGAGGGGGATGTTATCACGCTTGACGGGGCCAAAGGAGAAGTTATCAAGGGAGGTGTTCCAACCCTTCCTCCGCAGCTCTCGGGAGATTTTGCAACGATCATGGAATGGGCGGATAAGGCGCGGCGTTTAGGTGTACGCGCCAATGCTGAAACTCCCAAAGATGCCACAACGGCAAGAAACTTTGGGGCAGAGGGCATTGGGTTATGCCGGACAGAACATATGTTCTTTGATCCTCAGCGCATTCAAAATGTTCGAGAAATGATCTTTGCAGAATCAGAAGAGGAGCGGCGGAATGCTTTGACCCAACTTCTTCCGGCGCAGCGGAGTGATTTTATTGAACTATTCACGATCATGAAAGGGTTACCGGTAACGGTTCGCTTGCTTGATCCCCCCTTACACGAGTTTCTACCTCATGAGCCAGCAGAGATTGCGCAGTTTATTAAACTCTCTGGTTATTCCGAAGAAAGAGTTCGTCGCCGTCTGGCCGAATTGAAAGAAGCCAACCCGATGCTCGGTCATCGGGGATGCCGTCTTGGGATTACCTATCCAGAAATTTATGAGATGCAAGTCAAAGCAATCTTCGAGGCCGCTCTTGACGTTTCAAAATCTTCAGGGGAAAGCGTGATGCCTGAAATCATGATTCCCCTGATTGCGACCAAGGTTGAGCTGAAGAGACTGAAAGACATGACCGACAAAGTCGCGGATGAAGAATTTATCAAAGCAGGGAGGCGGCTTTCCTATTCTGTGGGAACTATGATTGAATTGCCAAGGGCGGCGTTGATGGCGGGGGATATTGCAGAAGAGGCTGCGTTTTTTAGCTTTGGTACCAATGACCTCACGCAAACAACTTTGGGAATGAGCCGCGATGATGCCGGATCATTCCTGCCAATCTATGTCGAAAAGGGAATTTTTGCCAAAGACCCGTTTGTCAGTATCGATCAAGAAGGGGTGGGGCAATTGATTGAAATAGCATCTGACCGAGGACGTTTGGCAAAGCCTGATCTGAAACTCGGGATTTGCGGGGAACATGGCGGCGATCCGGATTCGATTGCCTTTTGTGACAAGGTGGGACTTGATTATGTGTCTTGCTCTCCGTACCGCGTCCCGATTGCCCGTCTCGCAGCGGCGCAGGCGGCGTTGAAACTCTCTCAAAAAGATGAGAAGAAAAAGGCTGCCTAAGCCCGTGGATATTGGTATATGTAAATTAAAGCTTCTGGAAGGGAAACTCTCTTGCCTCAGGTGGGTTTCGCTCGTATAACCGCGCTGACTGACAATCAGTACGCTTAAAATTATACATAGAGGAAATTTTACATGGCCATTCAACGGACCTTTTCGATTATCAAGCCTGACGCGACTCGCCGTAATTTGACGGGGGCGATTAACGCCCGTTTTGAACAAAACGGTCTGCGGATTGTGGCTCAAAAACGGATTCAAATGACCGAGCTTCAAGCTAAAACTTTTTATGAAGTCCACAAAGCTCGCCCCTTTTATAATGATCTCGTTCAGTTCATGATTTCAGGTCCAGTTGTCGTGCAAATTCTCGAAGGAGAAGAGGCCGTTGCCAAAAACCGTGAAATTATGGGGGCAACCAATCCGGCCAACGCCGCAGACGGAACAATTCGCAAGGATTTTGCTGAGAGCGTTGAAGCCAACTCGGTTCACGGGTCAGACAGTGTTGAAAACGCGGCAATTGAAATGGCTTATTTCTTCAGCGGGACTGAAATCGTCGGGTAGAGCTTTATTGACGATCTAACCATATTTTGAGTTGAGTTTTGGCCACAGCGTAGCTGTCGGCCAATTTCTCAACAGGCTCTTTCAGGTCAGCCGATACGTTCAGTTTGGCTGCCCTTTCGATGCGAGCGGAAAGAGCAGAAATTTCTGTGAAGCCAAAGTTTCCTGCCATTCCCTTGAGTTCGTGGGCTCGAGCGGCGAGGACGCTCATGTCGTTTTCAAGAAAACTGTGACCAATGGAGGTTACCAACTCCTGAGCCTTCTCGTAGAACCCATCGAGAAGGGAAGTGGTTTGATCTTTTCCAAGGCTAACCAAGAGAGACTTAACCATCGGCTCATCCAAGCCGTAGTCAAGCAAACTTCCTGAGATGGATTTGGGAGAGTCTAAAGGTGTTTGTGTGTTTTCTTTCTCGGCCTGCTCAAACTTTCTGACAGCAAGAGAGAAAGAGTCTTCCTCCTCATCATCCTGTTCAATTTCTAAGGGGATATTGCTGAGAAGCATTACAGCTGTTTCGGTGTCAATCTCATCAGGAGATTCGAGTTCCAGATCAGAACGAGAAGAAGAAAGAGAAGAATTTTGTATTCCCGACTCTCGAGGAAGGGAAGGTGAAGGCTGAGGGTCTTCGAGGAACATACCTGGTTGATTGGCAAATTTCCCTTGCCGATCAGCTTTTAGCAGAATGTCTTGTAGTTTTTCTGGCGAAATTGGCTTGCCTAGAAAATCGTTCATTCCGGCCTCAAAGCACGCTTTCACATCTTCGGAGGCCACGTTTCCGGTCAAGGCAACGATGGGGGTGTTTGCTTTTCTGGGTACGGGAAGATCACGGATATGGCGGGTGACGTCCAATCCGTTCATGTCTGGAAGTTCAATGTCCATGAAGATTAAGTCAAACAAGTCGGTTGAAACTCTATCGAGAGCTTCTTGGCCATTGCTAGCCGTTTTAACCGAGTGGCTGTACCGTTCAATCATGCTGCTGAGGACTTTCTGGTTGATGCCGTTGTCATCGACAACCAGAATTGAAAGTTTCTTTCTAAACTGAGGAATAGAGGAGGAAGACAAAGCAGCACTGGAAGATTCTGAGAGGTCATCAACACCCGGGAACATTTTCAAAGTGAAGAAGAAGGTTGTTCCTTCCCCTTCTTTACTGCTGATGTTAATTGCGCCTCCCATTGCTTCAATCAGGCGGCGGCAGATAGCAAGGCCAAGACCTGTCCCACCGTATTTTCGGCTGATACTTGAATCGGCTTGAGCAAAAGGCATGAACAACTTTTTCTGAGCATCTGGGCTGATCCCAATCCCAGAATCTTGAACAGCAAAGTAAACTTGATAAGTTCCACTGTTATCGCTTCCCTCTCCGGTCAAGTCGCGGATTCGGATATAGACGGTTCCCTTGGAGGTAAATTTGACGGCGTTATTGACAAGGTTCAAAAGAACTTGGCGCAAACGGGTAGGGTCCCCGCGAACAAAGAGAGGAACATGAGGATCCATTTCAAGCTGAATCTCTACACCTTTTGAAGCGGCGTGCCCCCCCATCAAGGTTTGTACACCACGGACAAGGCGGGGAAGATCAAAGCTGACGTTTTCCAGCTCCATCTTGCCGCTTTCAATTTTTTCAAAGTCCAAAATATCATTCAGCAAAGCGAGAAGAGCTTCGCCAGAGTCTTGAATGGTTCCTGCAAACTCTCTCTGCTCCTTAGTCAAAGTGGTATCAAGCATAAGTCTTACCATGCCCATGATACCTGTCATTGGAGTTCTAATTTCGTGGCTAACCACTGCCAGAAAAGCAGATTTTGCACGGTTTGCTTCATCAGCAGCCTCTTTGGCTTTGTGCATGGCTTCGGTACGGCGGGCCTCTTGGACCTGCATATCGGCCATCATCTTCCGTTCGTTCTCAATGACTTGCATCAAGCGGCGATGTTCTGACATTTCCTTGGCATCTTTGATGTGTTGAGCCGATTTATGGACGGGGGCCGTATCAACTTCATTTCCCCTGTATTCTTGCGCAACCTGACTAGACAGTTGAAAAACTGGAAGCGTAGAAGAAATAACCGCCCCGACCAGAAGCCACGATCCAATTTCAAGGCTAACTGAAGGAAAAAGAAAAAGGTCATAGGAAAGTAAGGCAATCCAAAGCGACATGAAAGCCAAAAAGAATCCAGACATAACTATGCCAAAGTGAATCCGGTATCCTGACAATAGAAAAGGAAGAGATGTCAACATCATGCCTGAAACTACGAGAATGGGTGCATACATAAGCAATGCCGCAACAATCGGGGCAGAAATCATCAAAACCATTCCGGCAATGCTGCTGATTAAACAGGCAGAGCCCGCCCCTAAGAACAATGATTTTGGAAGTTCTTCATGTATATTTGGTGAGTGCCAGAGACCGGCAAGGATTAAGAGAGAAACCAGAAGCCACGCCAAGGGAGGAACCATGCCGCTAGAGAGTCCGGTCACGACGATAAATTGGTCAATCATAAAATTGTGGCAAAAAACAACAACCCATGCCATCCCAACAAAAAGAAAAGATACGCGTCGGAGCGAGGCATAAAGAGAGAGAAGAAGAATGGCCGCAACAAGCGGTACAATCCCCAGAAGGTGATCGTATACTTCGGCAAGCATATCAATTTTGATAGGGTTTATAACGTGCGGAGAAATATAAGAGATAGTTCCCGGGGACCCTTTAACCTGAAAAACAAGATAAGAAGACTGACCACTTGTTAGTGTAACAGGAAAAGAAGAACGGATGGGGTGCTTGTCGTAGATGTTTTCCAAGGTGTCGAACACCATTTGTCGCGTAAACCCGTTATAAAGAAGGAGCTGAGACAAATAGCTCATCCGGCCATCAAGAGATCCGCCAAGGCTAAGGGACCATTGATCGGTTGAGCTGATATTTGTGATTGGAATCACAATCCAGTGAGGCTCTGCCTTAAGTCCAAGGCTGATGGATGGACCGGAAACGGGATATTTCAAAATTTCGCCACGGTTAATGAGATCGAGAATTGAGTAAAGAGTATGGCTTTTTTCAGGATCTTTGATGACATAGGCATAACCAGAAACATCGACGTTCGATGTGAGATTTCCAACCACCAACCTTTTCATACCAGAGGGCGCAGGAGAAATAACCGGCTGAGCGGTGGGGATTGCAAGGCGAACTGGCGGCGGGGCTGGCGTAGGTTGAACGGCCAGTGCAGGAGTCGGAGTTGTCGGTGTTGCAGAGGAGGTCGTTACGGGAACACTCGGATTGGAACTGGCGGCATCGGCGGCGTGCAAAGGCATCAAGCCCAAAAAGAGCCCGACGAACACAACAATGATCCGCTGGTAGAAAATGCGCATTACAATCCCAAAAGTCTCCTAAAGATGGAGCTCCTGTATGATACCTTCCCCGAAAAAGCTTAAAAATAAGTTTAGGGATTATGTTATGGAATTTTAAAAAGGATTCTTTTGCGCAAGAAGAGAAATGGCTTCGGGGTAGGCAAGGTGTTCTTGCTCTAAAACGCGCTCGGCCAAACTATCCGGAGTATCGTTTGGCAAAACCGGAACAGATTTTTGTAAAATAATGGGGCCTTCATCAACGCCACTGGTGACAAAGTGAATGGTACACCCAGCGATTTTTTCGCCGGCGGCAATGGCACGCTCATGCGTGTGCAATCCTTTATAGGCAGGCAGCAAAGACGGGTGGATGTTAATCAAACGGTTTTCCCAGCGGGCAATAAACAAAGGAGTGAGAACTCTCATAAATCCAGCTAGACAAACAAGATCAATGGGGCCTTCGGCTTCAATGGCGGCGATGAGAGCACGTTCAAATTCTTCACGAGAGGAAAAATCCTTATGGGCGACAACGCTAGTTGGAATTCCCATTTTTTCAGCCCGTACAAGCCCGTAAGCATCTGCCTTGTTCGAGATGACAAGCTTCACCTGTGCTGGAAACTCGGGGTCTTGGCAAGCTTCCAGAATAGATTGCAAATTGCTTCCACGGCCTGAAATCAAAACAGCCAGATTTAGTTTTTGGCCCATGCGCTCTCCGTGTGCGTAATCCCTACGCGGTCTTTGTCTGCCGCGCAGGGAGTCACAGACCCAATAGACCAGACGGTCTCTCCGGCTTCGGTTAGGCGAGAGAGCAGAGCAGGGGCATCTTCCGCCCGACAAATCGCCACCATGCCAATACCACAGTTGAGAGTACGGGCCATTTCGAAAGAATCCAATCCGCCAGATTCTTGCAGCCAGCCAAAAATATCCGGCCGAGTCCACGCTCTAGCGTCCAAAACAACACCAAGTCCTTTGGGGAGAACACGGGGAATATTTTCGATCAATCCCCCACCTGTAATATGTGCGAGTCCTTTAATTAAAGAGGTTTCCTTCAGAATAGGCAAAACAGAACGAATATAAAGCTTCGTTGGTATCAGAAGAATGTCAGCAAGAGTTTGGCTAGACGAAAAAGGAGCTGGACTTTCATAGGTGAGACCAGAATCCGCAACGATTTTACGAACAAGGGAGTATCCGTTGGAATGAAGACCAGAGGAGGCAATTCCCAGAACAACATCGCCGTCTTGAATCTCCGCTCCGGTTAAAATTCTTTCGCGCTCAACGGCTCCGACTGTAAATCCGGCGAGGTCGTAGTCACCGTCTTGGTACATTCCTGGCATTTCGGCGGTTTCCCCTCCGATCAAGGCGCATCTGGCCTCTCGACAGCCTTCTGCGATTCCGGAAATTACCTGTGTGCCAACGCCTACATTCAAGTGGCCTGATGCAAAATAATCAAGAAAGAAGAGAGGTTCCGCGCCTTGGACGAGCAAATCATTGACGCACATCGCCACCAGATCAATGCCAACCGTATCGTGGCGGCCTGTTTCAATAGCGATTTTGAGCTTGGTTCCTACGCCATCTGTGGAGGAAACCAGAACCGGATCTTTGTATCCGGCGGCTTTGACATCGAACAAAGCCCCGAATCCGCCCAGTCCGCCCATAACGCCCAGCCGATTGGTTGAGGTTGCCAAAGGCTTGATTTGGCTGACGAGAGCCTCCCCAGCGTCAATATCCACTCCGGCAGCTTTATAAGCACTCTGTTTCATTTGGAAAATCTAGTCTTTCTGTTATAAACGAAAAATAATTTCAACCAGTTTTAGACAGTTTACCATGACCCGTACAGTCCTTCGCTGCGTTCTTGCCCTAATTTTTGTGTTTTTGGTAACAAAAACGGCTCCGGTACACGCTCAGCTGGGCGATTCCGCCTATGTGGTCAGAGATGTTCAGGTGGACACTCTGGCAGAAAGTTCGGTCAAGGCGCGGAACAAGGCTTTTCTCGAGGCACAGGTCAAAGCTTTTGCCATTCTCTCTCAGC
This sequence comes from Alphaproteobacteria bacterium, assembly GCA_016794285.1. Classification (GTDB taxonomy): domain Bacteria; phylum Pseudomonadota; class Alphaproteobacteria; order Micavibrionales; family Micavibrionaceae; genus UBA1573. Next base: position 20,253 of record JAEUKO010000019.1, read on the forward strand.
GGTTTGGGGAAGCCGAGCAGGTCAAAACGCCTGAGCCTAAAATCCTTGCGGGGATGGTGCAGGATTTTGAAGTAACCAATGAACAGCTTTCAACCAAACGGTATCGCGGAACCTATGTCTTTCGGTTTAAGGCAGGGGCGGCCAACCGTTATTTTGGGCATGGTCCGGTGAGCGGGTTTTCTGAAGAAACCGCAAGTGGGGGAACCCTTATTTTGCCGTTCTATCAAGATGGAACAAAAACCGTTTTATGGGACACGACCAAGAATCCGTGGCTCAAAGCGTGGTTGGATGCCAAGACAGGAAACTCTTCTTATATCGTTCCGCTGGGGGATGTTTCGGACATGATGGACATTCACGACGATCAAGCCTTGACGATTAGCGCGGCGGCACTCAAACGGATCAAATCTCGTTATGGGGCCTCGGATGCGCTGGTTACTGTGGCGAGACTGGATCGCAGCAAAAGCGAACCTCTTGATGTTTTACTGTTTGACTTTAACAAAGGAGAACAAAGTCTGCGCCAGACGATTAAGGTTCCCGTTAAAACGCCTGTGCGGAGTGTTGATCTTTTTGGGCAGGCTCTTCGTCTTACCCATACGGTGATTGAGAATGGGCTTCCCGCGCCTCTTTCTGCAGAAACAGAATTGGCATCTTCTCCATCCCCTTCTCCTTCTCCTTCTCCTTCTCCTACCACATCCCCTTCTTTGGTGTCGTCGCCTTCTGTTCCGGCTGCGGTGACACCTCCGCCGCCAGTGGCCACTGGCGGAACACTCCATGCGCGGGTTGTCTTTGCCAATATGGGTGAATGGCTGAATTTGCGGAAGGATTTAGGGAGTGTTCCCGCGATTCAAAATCTGCGGATTACAACCATGAAAACCAGTGAAGCAGAAATGGATATTTCCTATGCGGATCGGGAGGCTCTGGTCAGGGCTCTTTCTGGGAAGGGCCTCTCTCTCTATGAATCCGCCCCGGGACGATTCCAAATTATTCGCAGAGCTCCGTTAACGTCTTATCCTTTCGGGAGATAGATACCATGACCCTTCCCTTGTCTCAGACTATTTTTTGGTCGGTGGCTTTTTTGATCTTCCTTGGGCTTATTTGGTTGCTTAAGGGGGTTTTGCTTCCTTTTGTGCTAGGGGCCTTGATTGCCTATCTGCTCAATCCGGTTGTGGGACGGCTTGAGAAACTTGGCATGGCTCGTCGAGGGGCCGTTCTCCTTATGCTGGGAAGTTTCTTCACGGTGCTGACGATTTTCTTGGCGATTCTTTTGCCCATCCTTTTGCGCGAAGCAATGGCTTTTTTAGATGCTGCTCCCGGGTATGTTACTTATCTATGGGCCAAGGTCCAGCCAATGATTGTGGCCGTTCAAGAACGCCTAGGCTACCAGATCACCGATCAACTCCAAGGTCTTCTTCAAGATAACATGGGAAAAACTTTGCAGGTTGGGAAAGGAGTCTTTACTGGACTGGCCAGTGGGGGCGGTGCCGTTCTCGAGTTTATGACCACCTTGTTTTTAACGCCCATTGCGGCCTATTTTATGATGAAAGAATGGCCTGCGATTGTAAGAGAGATAGGGAATATGATGCCACGCGACCATGAATCCACCTTGCGCGAACTTCTTCGTCAAATTGACGGAAAGATCTCTGGATTTGTCCGTGGGCAAATCATGATTTGCGGAGCACTTGGGATTCTTTACGCCATTGCCCTTTCCATTGCTGGTTTGAATTACGGTTTTGTCATTGGACTTGGCACAGGAATTCTTTCCATTATTCCTTATGTTGGCTCCACGCTGGGGCTCATGACTTCTCTGGTCGTGTCTTATTTACAATCGGGTGGCGATTGGTCGTTTGTGGGGATCATTGCCGTGATCTTTTTTGTCGGGCAGTTTATTGAAGGAAATTTTATCACGCCCAAACTCATGGGGGATAGTGTCGGGCTTCATCCTCTCTGGATTATCTTTGCCTTAATGGCTGGTGGATCTTTGTTGGGACTTTTGGGGATGTTCCTTGCTATCCCTGTCGCAGCGATTATCGGTGTTCTATTGGCCTTTGCCTTTTCTCAATACAAGGCTAGTTCTTTCTATCGGAAGAAGGATGATAAAAAGCTGGACCAAAAAACAAAACAGAACAAGCAAGATGAGTGAGCAGCTTCCTCTTGATCTCAAATTTCTTCCATCCTATGGCCGTGAAGATTTCATGGTCACGAATAGCAACGGTCTGGCCGCGCATTACGTTGAAAACTGGCCAAAAGAATGGTTGCCTTTTCCGGCACTTACAATTTATGGCCCAAAAGGCTGCGGCAAGAGCCACTTGGCAGCGGTATGGGCCGAACGGTGTGAGGCGCAAAGTCTGTCGGTTTCTCAAGTAACGAGTGTGCCAGCCACGACCTTAATTGAACAGGGAAAAAACTTGGTGATTGATCGCCTTGATCTTTTGGTCGGGGATCGTGAATCGGAAGAAAAACTATTTCATCTTTATAATTCCTTCCAGCGCGATGAATTGTTTTTGCTTTTCATGTCCCATGTTTCTCCTCAGAAGCTGGATTTTGTGATACCTGATTTGGCCTCGCGGCTGCGGGCTTCTCCGGTGGCGCAAATTGAACCGCCGGATGATGAGCTTCTTTCACGGGTCTTGGCAAAGCGGTTGCACGACTCTGGTTTGAACGCTCCCCAGAATGTTGTGTCTTATGCGGTGATCCGCACAGAGAGGTCATGGGCTGCGATAAACCGTTTGGTTGAATCTATTCTAACCAAGGCAACTTCTGAAAAGAGACCGGTTACAATCCCTCTCATTCGTGATGTCTTGATTGGGTTTGAGTCCCCCTCAAGCGAGGTGGAGCCAAAAGCCGGATTAAGAAAGCCCTTCGGCTAAAACCACATCCTGTAATTCGCATTGATCTGGATGAATATCTGACCATTCCCCTCCGGAATACTTGAAGATCGAAAGCGTTGCAGGTGGGTATCCGCTGAGCAGTTTTTGTCCGGCAGGGGTGGCGTTTGTCTCGGCCAGAAATCCGGCATACTCATAAATCCACGGATTATGGCCGATCATAAGGGCTGTCCGAGCAGAGGAGGGGATCAGGGTTTGGGCCAAAATATGCAAGTCTTCGATTGAGGCGGCTTGATAGAAAGACAGCCCGCAGGATTCCTGATGAACAGGACCAAATTGCAGGCCATCTATCAAAGACTTCATGGTTTGCAGAACTCTTGGCACGCTGGAGTGCAAAATAATGTCGGGAATTATTTTTTGTTCCCGCAAATACGTCCCGATAAAATGGGCTTGCTTCGTTCCTTTGGCCGTTAGGGGACGGTCAAAATCTTGGGGGCTGTTGGCCGCTTCACCGTGGCGCAGGACCAGAAGAGTTCGTGTCATTCTCCGGTATCCTTGCTTAAAAGATGAGTCATGAGACCATATGTTGAACAATCCAGCGTTTGGTCCGGCTTCTGTGCTTCGAGCTGTTTGCGAAGAGGACCAGCTAGTTTCTTGCCGAGTTCTACTCCGGGTTGGTCGAATGAATTCAAGTTCCAGATAATGCCCTGAACAAAAACTTTATGTTCATAAGCGGCTATCAAGCTGCCGAGGGTGAAGGGCGAGAGTTCAGAAAGAACAATGCTGGTGCTGGGGCGGTTGCCGCTAAATATACGAGAGGGATCCTTGCCGGCTTCTTCAAGGGTTTGTCCAACGGCCAGAGCGCGGCTTTGTGCAAGAAAATGTGCAATCAGGCAAACATGGTTCTCCGGCAAAGCGTGATGTGGTGTTTTGCAAATAATAAAATCTGCAGGAATGGGGGTGGTTCCTTGGTGGACAAGTTGCATGAAAGAATGCTGGCTGTCGGTTCCGGGTTCGCCAAAAAGAATGGGACCTGTATCGTAGGAAACCGGATTTCCTTCGCGGTCCACGGATTTTCCGTTTGATTCCATATCCATCTGCTGGGTGAATTTGGCAATATCCCGAAGACGGTCATCATAAGGCAAAATCATATGCGCGGGGTAGTTCCAGAAATTTCGGTACCAGATTCCAAGAAGGCCCATAAGAACTGGAATATTTTTTTCAAAGGGGGCGGTTTGGAAATGGATATCCATCGCCAGAGCCCCGTTCAAAAGTTCCCGAAAACGGACAGGGCCAATTGCGATCATGATAGAAAGGCCAATGGCGGACCAGAGAGAATATCTTCCGCCAACCCAGTCTTTGAAGGGAAACATATTCTCAGGCGCAATGCCGAATGCTGTGACGGCGGCCTGATTGGTGGAAAGGGCAACAAAATGTTTGGCAAGAGCAGAAGAGGGAGCCTGATTGAGGAACCAGTTCTTGGCAACGCAGGCATTAAGCATGGTTTCTTCGGTGGTGAATGTTTTAGAAGCCACGATGACGAGAGTCGTTTCGGTAGAGAGGCTAGCTAAGGTTTTGCTAATGGCCGATCCATCGACATTGGAAACGAAATGTACATTTGGCCCATCATGGAAATCGTGGAGAGCTTCGGTCACAAAACGAGGACCAAGATCAGACCCGCCAATGCCGATATTGACAACATCGCGTATTGGCTTGTCCGTATATCCTTTGTACGTTCCGTTGCGGAGGGAGTCAGCAAAACTGGTCATGCGGTCCAAAACATCGCAGACGAAAGGCATGACATTTTCTCCATCAAGTAGGATGGGAGTTTTGGGATCAGCTCGCAAAGCGGTATGCAAAACAGCGCGGTGTTCACTCCGATTTATTTTTTCTCCCGCGAACAAGGCGGTACGCATTTCGCCCAGCTTGCTCTCTTTGGCCAGACGGATCAGCAGGGAAATGGTTTCTGTCGTGGCAAGGTGTTTGGAAAAATCAAACAGCGCGTGCGGCATTGTCACCGCCATTTCAGAAAAACGAGATGGAGAGGAAAGCAAATCCCGTAAAGAGAGAGTTTTCATTTTCTCATAATGAGATTGTAATAAAGGCCACACAGGCAAGGTCGTTGGACTCGGCACGAAAAAGGTTCCTTTCAGGAAGAAAAAACGAAGGGGGCGAGAGTAGCGGGAAGTCGTATTTTTCACAATAACAGAAGTTGGGTCGCGCTTTTTCTTCATTTTAGGGGGGCAAGAATAGGGTGGATGACATAAGTTGAGGTCTTGGCAAAGCCGTTATTTCCGCCTATGCTCTTGCCGAATTTGAACAAATTTTTGGGAGTCTTCTTGCCATGCCTGTGAAACCCCTTGATCGTCCTCTGTCTCCGCATCTGCAGATTTGGAAGTGGACGTTCACAATGGCCGTATCAATTTTACACCGGATGACAGGAGTTGCCCTTGCGGTTGGCTTGCTGGTTGTGGTTTGGGGCGTGTTTGCCCTAGCATCTGGACCGTCGGCATACGAAACCTTCTTGATGGTAGCTTCATCGTGGATTGGGAAGCTCGCTCTCTTGGGATGGACGTTCGCGCTTTATCTTCATATCGGAACCGGAATTCGCCATTTGCTGATGGATTCCGGTTATCTGATTTCTATTCCCCAAGCCACGCGGGCTGGACAGGTTATTATTGCCTCTTCTGTGATTTTAACAGCGGCAACATGGCTGTGTGTGTTGACCTGCACGGCTTCTAATTAGGAGATAACTCAATGGCATCAAAATTAAAATGGCAAGAAGCCCCGTTTAAGGATCCTCTGGCACGCGCCAAGGGGCTTGGCTCCGCGCGTAGCGGTGTTCATCACGCCCATATGCAGAAAGTGACTTCTATCGCCGCGCTTCCCTTAACGGCATGGTTGATCTGGTCGGTGGTCCGTCTCGCAATTGAGGGGGGATCTTTTGGTTTGGTCACGGATTGGTTGAACGAGCCCATCAACGCCATTTTGCTCATTCTTTTTGTTATTTCCTCTTTTTACCATACGGCTTTAGGGTTGCAGGTTCCAATCGATGATTACGTTCATAGCGAAGGTCTAAAATCTTTCGTTTTGCTTACTATGAAATTGGTCCTCACGGCTTTGGCTGTGGCTTCGGTCTTTTCAATTTTGAAAGTCGCTTTTTAATCAGAAAGTACAGGTAGCGTTATGTCTGCATACGACATTATCAATCATGAATATGACGTCGTGGTCGTGGGGGGCGGCGGAGCTGGTCTGCGTGCGGTCATGGGTATGGCTGAAAAGGGGCTGCGCACGGCGTGCCTGACAAAGGTTTTCCCAACACGTTCCCACACGGTGGCCGCGCAAGGTGGAATTTCAGCCGCTCTTGGAAATATGGGCGAAGATGATTGGCGATTCCATATGTACGACACGATCAAGGGGTCGGACTGGCTCGGCGATCAGGATGCAATTGAATATATGTGTCGCGAAGCGATTCCGGCGATTGTCGAGCTGGAACATTTTGGCGTGCCGTTTAGCCGGACAGCCGAAGGAAAGATTTATCAGCGGGCTTTTGGTGGAATGACCACTCATTACGGTCAAGGAACCGCTCAAAGAACTTGCGCGGCGGCGGACCGCACTGGTCACGCCATTTTGCATACGCTCTACACGCAAGCTCTTAAGCACAAGGCGGAATTTTTCGTTGAATATATCGCGCTTGATCTCATCATGGATGATGAAGGGGCGTGCGTTGGTGTTATGGCGTGGAATTTGAACGATGGAACCATTCACCGTTTCCGCGCTCACCAAACGGTTTTGGCAACGGGTGGTTATGGCCGTGCCTATTTTTCCTGCACCTCGGCGCATACGTGCACGGGGGATGGCAATGCAATGGTTTTGCGGGCAGGGTTGCCTCTGCAAGACATGGAATTTGTCCAGTTTCACCCCACAGGGGTTTATGGTGCGGGTTGCCTCATCACCGAAGGCGTGCGGGGCGAAGGTGGATACCTCACCAATTCCGAAGGCGAACGGTTTATGCTTCGCTATGCTCCATCGGCCAAAGATCTGGCATCCCGTGATGTCGTGTCCCGCTCAATGACAATTGAAATTCGGGAAGGGCGCGGTGTCGGTCCTCATAAAGACCATATCCATTTGCACCTCGAACATTTGGACCCCGATATTATCCATTCGCGCTTGCCCGGGATTGCCGAGACCGCCAAAATTTTCTCAGGCGTCGATGTCACCAAGCAGCCGATTCCTGTTTTGCCAACTGTTCACTATAACATGGGCGGGATTCCCACCAACTGGCGCGCCGAAGTCGTTGCGCCAACGATGGACGACCCTAACCATGTTGTGCCCGGGTTGATGGCTATTGGTGAGGCAGCGTGTGTTTCCGTTCACGGGGCAAACCGTCTTGGATCAAACTCTCTTCTTGATCTGGTTGTCTTTGGACGTTCGGCTGCCATTCGGGCTTTGGAACTGGTCAAGCCCGGGATGCGCCACAAAAAAGCAGGGGCGGATAACGGAGCGCGGGCGATGGATCGTTTTGACCGCTTGCGTCATGCTCATGGTCCTCTTTCGACATCTGATATTCGCAATACAATGCAAAGAACCATGCAAAACCATGCAGCGGTTTTTCGCACGGGATCTGTTCTTGAAGAAGGGGCGCGGAAAATCAGCGAAGTTTTCTCCTCGAAAACAGATGTGAGTATCGCGGACCGCTCTTTGATCTTTAATACCGATTTGGTTGAAACTTTAGAACTCGACAATTTGCTTTACCAATCAGTGGCGACCATGCACTCCGCTGCCAACCGGAAAGAAAGCCGTGGAGCCCATGCGCGTGAGGATTATCCAGAGCGTGATGATGAAAACTGGATGAAACACACAGCAATCTGGGTGGATGAACAGGGCGGCTCTGCGATTGGCTATCGCCCCGTGATTATGAAGACCCTGACAAATGATTGCGAAGTCGTCCCACCCAAAAAACGGGTGTATTGAGCTTCGTTTTCTTCCTCGATCTATTCCCCGAATTTTCGGGCGGTGTAGAGAGTTGGGTTTTCTCCGAAGTGCTGACGATAGAACGCATTATAACTGTCCAGCCGTCCTTGCCGTTCTTTTTCACGGTCGGCCCGCGCTTCTTTGGAAAGCGGGGGTGTTTGTGGACGGGTCAATTGGCCCGCAAAGAAAAACGTGTATGTAAAAGACAAAGCGCATTCAATTATTAATTTTGCACTTCTCTTCTTCTCTTCCTCCTCATTTGGGTCATATGTCATGACCCCATATCCGACGCACCCAAAAAATGCCGCCGCCGCAGCCACTTCATAGAACTTTCGAGACAGGGAACGTTGTTTGCGAGAGAAATCATCTCGCGCAAGAGCTTCATTAACCTCAAATAGACCACGTCTGTTGGCAAAGTGTTTTCTAAGCTGGGTAGCAGGAATTTTAATTTCCACAAATTCTGACTCTCTGGCTGGTCTTGTCATTGGATTGTTTCTCATACCGTTTTTTAGGGGTTGGTTTTCTATATACCGTTTGGCGACTGTACAAATTTAATAACCAACTGACAAGCAAAAGTTTACATAGATTTTTGTTAAGTGAAATTTGGGATCTGCAAGCATCGCTCATCGCTGTTACCTCTCAAACCCTCAATCGTTTTCCAGAAGACATAAAACTTATCCACAGTTTTGTTGGGAGGTTTTTCACAGGGTTTTCCAGTGTTTTCTTGTCTTGTAGAGCGCGGATTTGTTTGACTTCCCATGAAATCCCATGCTATCCCATGATGTATAGGGTGTTTCCCAAATCGCCCGTTCTTGAGGACTCATGCCGATCTTTCTTTCACAATTTCTTAGCA
>JAEUKO010000001.1:0-27883 GCA_016794285.1 Alphaproteobacteria bacterium
CGGTGCTGGCGTCGTTGCTAAAATTATTAAGTAAGGGTTTTAAGGAAACGTAACATGGACACGCAAACCATACGCATTCGCCTTCGGGCATTTGACCACCGTGTGCTGGATAGTTCCACAAGTGAAATTGTGAACACAGCGCGGCGCACGGGAGCTCGGGTTCGTGGGCCAGTCCCGCTTCCGACTCGTATTGAACGGTTTACGGTTTTGCGTTCACCGCATATTGACAAAAAGTCGATGGAACAGTTCGAAATGCGGACACATAAACGTGTGCTTGATATCATTGATCCAACGCCTCAAACGGTTGACGCGCTGATGAAATTGGATTTGGCCGCAGGTGTGGATGTTGAGATTAAAATTGGTCAAGCTGCTTAAGTAGCGCGACAAAGTCGTTTTGGAGAAAAAAATGAGAAGCGGATTAATTGCACGGAAAGAAGGGATGACGCGGGTTTTTGGCGATGATGGTCGTCATATTCCTGTGACCGTTCTGAAGATTGATAATGTGCAGGTTGTGGATGTGCGCACCAAAGAACGCGACGGTTATCTCGCGGTTCAAATTGGGGCAGGACAAGCCAAGGCCAAAAACACCTCGAAAGCAATGCGTGGTCATTTTGCCAAAGGAAAAGTGGAGCCTAAAAGCAAAGTTGCTGAGTTTCTGGTTTCTCTAGAAAATATGCTTGAGCCTGGAGTTGAGCTGGGAGCCAATCATTTTGTGGCGGGCCAGTTTGTTGATGTTCAAGCATCAACCATTGGTAAAGGTTTTGCGGGAGCCATGAAGCGCTGGAACTTCGGCGGTTTGCGGGCAACGCACGGCGTATCTGTTTCTCACCGTTCCCACGGGGGTACTGGTGGTGGTGGGCAGGATCCTGGCCGTGTCTACAAAGGTAAAAAAATGGCAGGCCACATGGGAACTGAAACAGTTACCACGCAAAACCTGAAAGTTGTTGCTGTTTATCCAGAGGACGGCTTGGTTTTGGTTAAAGGAGCTGTTCCTGGTAGTGTTAAATCATGGGTTATGGTGACGGATGCTGTCAAAAAAGCAGCTCCAGCAGATTTGCCAAAACCCGCAGGGTTCAAATCATCTGCTGGTGCGGCGGTTGCGGCTCCGGTTGAAGAAGTAAAGGAATAGGGGATCGTTATGAAGGTTGCGGTCAAGAATTTGCAAAACAAAGAAGTCGGCTCAATGGAGCTTGATGAGGCTGTTTTTGGTGTAGAAATTCGTCAAGATATTCTCCACCGGATGGTGCATTATCAACTCAACAAGCGTCGGGCAGGGACTCACAAGACAAAAGGAATTTCTGATGTCAGTGGGACAGGCAAAAAGCCTCACGCTCAAAAAGGGACGGGACGTTCTCGTTTGGGGTCTTCTCGTGCACCTCAATGTGTTGGTGGTGCGACGGTTTTTGGTCCTGTAGTTCGTTCTCATGCAACGGATCTTCCGAAAAAAGTTCGGGCGTTGGCTTTGAAAACAGCGCTTTCTGCAAAAGTTGCGAGCGGTCAGTTGATCGTTCTTGATGCCGAAGCTGTGACGGATGCTAAGACTAAAAAGATGTCGGAAACCCTGAAAAAAATGGGGATTTCTTCGGCTCTTGTGGTAGCAGGAAAAGAAGTTGATCGCAATTTTTCTCTTTCGACTCGGAACATTCCTGATATTGATGTTCTGCCGAGTGATGGTGCAAATGTTTACGACATTCTTCGTCGGGACACACTGGTCCTCACGAAGGAGGCAGTTGCTAATTTGACGGCTCGTCTTGTTGGGTCGGAAGCGTAAGGGAGAGTGAAGATGGCAAAAGCAAAAGAAGCAGAAAAGCAAGTTTGCGAGGCGGCGTATTCGACTATTACGGCCCCAATTGTGACAGAAAAGTCTATGATGGGTTCGGCGCATGGTCAGGTAACGTTTCGTGTTCCGGTTGATGCAAGCAAGCCACAAATTAAATCGGCTGTAGAAGCTTTGTTCAAAGTTAAGGTGATGGCGGTGAATACCAGCATCACAAAGGGTAAGACCAAACGGTTTAAGGGCGTTATTGGCCGTCGTAACGATGTTAAGAAAGCAATCGTTACTTTGGCCGAAGGGCAAACAATCGATTTTGGTGCGGCCATATAGGGAATTTAGGGAAAAGGATCATTTATCATGGCATTGAAGACATTCAATCCGACTTCCCCGGGGCGGCGTCAGTTAATTATTACTGATCGTAGCCAGCTCTGGAAAGGGGAACCTGAGAAAACGCTCACCGAAGGGAAGCGCAAAACGGGTGGTCGTAACAATTCGGGTCGCATTACCTGCCGCTTTATCGGTGGTGGTCATAAGCAGCGTTATCGTTTGGTCGACTTCAAGCGGACAAAACTTGACATCGAAGCAACGGTTTTGCGTTTGGAATATGATCCAAACCGGACGGCTTTTATCGCTCTTATTGAGTATAAAGATGGTGAGAAGGCCTATATTCTTGCGCCACAACGCTTGAAAGAAGGCGACAAGGTTATCTCTGGTGAGAAGGTTGACATTAAAGTTGGAAACTCTCTTCCTTTGAAAAATATGCCAGTTGGGACCATCATTCATAATGTTGAGCTCAAGCCTGGTAAAGGTGGTCAGTTGGCGCGAGCAGGGGGAACTTATGCTCAGCTGGTTGGTCGTGACCAAGGTTATGCTCAAATTAAACTCTCTTCCGGCGAGTTACGCTTGGTGCGTGGGGAGTGTATTGCAACTGTTGGTGCGGTTTCTAATCCAGACCAGAAAAACATCAATGTTGGGAAGGCTGGGCGTAATCGTTGGTTAGGTCATCGTCCGACTCAACGTGGGATCTCTATGAACCCTGTTGATCACCCACTTGGTGGGCGGACAAATGGTGGGGTTCATTGGTGCAGCCCGACTGGTGTTCCGTCAAAAGGATACAAAACCCGCTCTAATAAAGCGACGGATAAGTATATTGTTCGTCGTCGTAAGAAATAAGGTGAATTGAGGTAAATCATGGCTCGTTCTGTCTGGAAAGGTCCCTTTGTTGATGGTCACTTGCTTAATAAAGCAGAAGTGGTTCGTCAGTCTGGGAAAAATACGCCGATCAAAACTTGGTCGCGTCGCTCGACAATCTTACCGCAATTTGTCGGACTGACATTTGCCGTTCATAATGGGAATAAATTTATTCCTGTTTTGGTCACGGACAATATGATTGGCCATAAATTGGGTGAGTTTGCGCTGACTCGCACCTATAAGGGTCACGGCGGCGATAAAAAAGCGGATAGCAAGAAGAAGTAGGATATAAATCATGGGAAAGCCTAAAAACGAAAGACGAGTGGCCGATAACGAAGCTCGTGCCTTCTCAAAGTACATAGACTCCAGTCCCTACAAGCTGAACCTTGTGGCAGAGATGATTCGTGGGAAGCAAGCGGGTAAAGCTTTGGTTGACCTCGACTTTTCTATGCGTCGGGTTGCACGTGAAGTGAAAAAGGTTTTGCAATCTGCTGTCGCTAATGCAGAGAACAACCACAGCCTTGATGTCGATCGCCTTTATGTGGCTGAAGCCACGGTCGGGAAGTCGGTTGTCATGAAGCGCTTTACAGCGCGGGCTCGTGGTCGTGCGGGGCGTATCGAAAAATTCTTCAGTAACCTGACAATCGTTGTCAGAGAGAAAGCCGAATAGAGTAGGAATAGGACGATGGGTCAGAAGGTAAATTCAATTGGTATGCGTGTTGGTGTAAACCGCACTTGGGATTCTCGCTGGTTTTCTGCGAAGGATTATGCGACCAAGCTCATTGAGGATTTGAAACTCAGAGAGTTTGTTACGGATAAACTGAAAGCAGCTGGGATCAGCAAAGTGATTGTCGAACGGGCAGCCAAAAACACTCGGGTGACTGTTCATGCAGCTCGGCCAGGTGTCATTATTGGTAAAAAAGGGGCTGATATTGAGAAGCTCCGTAAGGACCTCTCGTCAAAATCTGGTGGTAGCGAAGTTTCTCTCAACATTGTTGAGATTCGCAAACCTGAAATCGATGCGCAGCTTGTGGCTGAAGGTATTGCTTTGCAACTTGAGCGTCGGGTTTCTTTCCGTCGGGCTATGAAACGGGCAGTTCAATCCGCTTTGCGTCTTGGGGCAAAAGGAATTCGCGTGAACGTCGCTGGCCGTTTGGCTGGAGCTGATATTGCTCGGACTGAATGGTATCGGGAAGGCCGCGTTCCTCTTCATACGCTTCGCGCAGATTTGGATTATGGTTTTTATGAAGCGGATACAACGTACGGAATTATCGGAGTTAAAGTTTGGATCTATAAAGGCGATGTCCTTGAACATGATCCAATGGCTCGCGATAAACGCATGGCGGATTCCGTTGGTGCAACAAAAAGAGATTAGTAAACAGGTTTAGTGGAGCAATCAGATGCTGCAACCAAAAAAGACAAAATACCGCAAGGCTCATAAGGGCCGGATGCATGGGGCCGCTAAAGGTGGGAGTGATCTCGACTTTGGATCTTTCGGCTTGAAAGCAATGGAACCAGAACGGATTACGGCTCGCCAGATCGAAGCAGCTCGTCGTGCGTTGACCCGCCACATCAAGCGGCAAGGGAAGGTCTGGATTCGGATCTTTCCGGATGTGCCTGTATCGAAAAAACCCTTGGAAGTTCGGATGGGTTCTGGTAAAGGTTCCCCCGAGTATTGGGTTTGTCGAGTAAAGCCTGGCCGCATCATGTTTGAAGTGGAAGGAATTGCTGAGACATTAGCTCGTGAAGCGTTTGAGCTAGCTGCGGCGAAACTCCCCATGAAAACAAAATTTGTGAAGCGTGTTGGCGAATAGCTGGCACGAGGGAATGGAGATATAAATGGCAAAAGAGATTGCAAAGACCAAGGCTGATGATTTGAAAGGGAAAACCCCTGACGAGTTGAACGCCCTCTTGCTGGAATTGAGTAGAAAAAGACTGAATATGCGGTTTCAAAAAGCTGGCGGTCAGTTAGAGAATACGTCTGAAATTCGTAAGATTCGTCGCACGATTGCGCGTGTTAAAACATTTTTGAGTGAGAAGGCGCAAGCCGGTAAGGCAACGAAATAGTTGTCGTTTAGGATGAGGAGTTAAAATTATGCCGCGTCGTATTTTGCAAGGTCGAGTTGTTAGCGACAAAATGGACAAAACCGTAACGGTTTTGGTTGAGCGTCGCTTTATGCACCCGATCTATAAGAAGTATTTGAAGCAAAGTGATAAATTTTCTGCACATGACGAAAAAAATTCGTTTCGTGTTGGGGATATTGTTGCGATCGAAGAATGTCGCCCGTTGTCCAAAAACAAAAGCTGGACAGTGGTAACGGATCCGGCTTCGGTTAAACGTGACGAAATGGCTGACGTGGCGGCTCCGGCTGTTGAGGCTAAGGTTGCACCGAAAAAAGCGGCTCCGAAGAGCGTTAAGAAGAAGTAAGTTGAATTTTTTAAGAATTTTGGGTGAAAAAAAATGATCCAGATGCAGTCAAACCTCGATGTAGCCGACAACAGTGGTGCCCGCCGCGTTGCCTGCATCAAAGTGTTGGGTGGTTCCAAACGCTGCTTTGCGAATATTGGTGACGTGATTGTCGTCTCTATCAAGGACGCGATTCCGCGTGGCCGTGTCAAAAAAGGTGATGTTCACCGTGCGGTCATTGTGCGGACGGCCAGTGGTCTGAAAAGATCGAATGGTGAGCAAATTCGCTTTGACTCTAATGCGGTTGTTTTGATTAACAAACAAGGCGAGCCGATTGGTACACGTATTTTTGGTCCGGTAACCCGCGAGCTTCGCGGGAAGGGATACATGAAAATTATTTCTTTGGCGTCTGAGGTGCTTTGAGATGACACAACCAAAATTGAAAATTAAAAAGGGCGATCAGGTCGTTGTCATTTCTGGCAAAGACAAGGGCAAAAAAGGTGAAGTCACTAAGGTGATTCCGGATGATAGCCGCATTGTTGTTTCAGGCGTCAACCAGATGACCAAGCACGTCAAACCGACCAATACATCGGCGGGCGGTATTCAGAAAATTGATGCTCCAATTCACGTATCGAACGTGGCATTGGCTGATCCTAAAACTGGAGCCGCAACCAGAGTGGGATTTAAGACTTTGGGTGACGGCAAGAAAGTCCGTGTAGCGAAGAAGTCTGGCGAGACAATTGCAGAGTAGGAAATTGAACTATGGCACAAGCAAAAACACGTTTTGAAACACGCTATGAAGGCGTTATCAAACCGGCTCTGAAAACAAAGTACCAGTACAAGAACGAGTTTCAAGTTCCTAAACTTGAGAAGATTGTCTTGAACATGGGCGTTGGTGAAGCAGCTCTGGACAAAAAACATATGGAGGCGGCTTTGCGTGACTTGACGCAAATTGCAGGTCAGAAACCGGTGGCAACCAAGGCTCATAAATCCAATGCTTCCTTCAAAATTCGTGAAGGGATGTTGATCGGGGCCAAAGTAACCTTGCGTGGTAAGAGAATGTACGAATTTCTTGATCGCTTGGTGACGATTGCTTTGCCTCGTGTTCGTGATTTTCGTGGTATCAACGGCAAGGCTTTTGATGGTCGCGGAAACTACGCTTTGGGTATCAAAGAACATGTTATTTTCCCTGAGATTAACTTTGAGAAAATCGAAGCTCCTCGTGGGATGGATATTATCATCTGCACTTCGGCGAAAACCGACGAGGAAGCAAAAGAACTTCTGCGCGGCTTTGATATGCCGTTCAAGAACTAGAAACATAGGAAAGAGGACGAACGATGGCTAAAGTCGCTTCAATTAATCGCAACGAAAAACGGCGCAAGCTGACCAAGCGCGATTTGACCAAACGGACCAAACTGAAGGAAGGGATCATGAATCGTGATCTTCCGGTTGAGGAACGCTTTGCAATGACGCTGGAATTGGCTGCTATGCCACGCAACGGGGCCAAGGTTCGCGTGCGCAATCGTTGCGCCTTGACAGGTCGTCCGCGTTCCTATCACAGGAAATTTAGTATTTGTCGGATTGCACTGCGCAAGTTGGCCTCGGAAGGTCAATTGCCAGGTGTTGTGAAATCAAGCTGGTAGGAGATTAAAATATGTCTATGTGTGATCCGCTTGGAGATATGCTGACCAGAATTCGAAATGGTCAAATGGCAGGCCTCAAAGTCGTTGGTTGTCCAGCTTCTCAGTTGCGTGCAAATGTTTTGAAAGTTCTCAAAGAGTGTGGCTATATTCGTGATTTCAAGGAATCGCTGGCAGCTTCTGGCCACAAAGAGCTTTCGATTGAATTAAAATATGATTCAGGTCAACCTGTTATTAAGAATTTGAGCCGTGTTTCAAAACCAGGTCGTCGTGTTTATGCGGGCGCATCGAATATGCCTCGCTATTATAACGGGCTCGGGGTTGTGATTGTTTCGACACCAAAAGGTGTTTTGAGCGATCAACAAGCACGTGACGAAAATGTTGGTGGCGAAGTTTTGTGCCAAGTCTTCTAAGACTAGACACAGATAATTTTTACGAGGAATAAAAAGAATGTCTCGCATTGGAAAAAATCCGGTTGTTTTGCCTGAGGGTGTAACGGCTGAGGTCAAAGGACAAGATGTTAAGGTCAAAGGGCCGAAGGGCGAGATGTCCTTGGTGGTTCATCCTGCTGTTGAAGTAAAACTTGACGGGTCTCATGTTGTGGTTGCTCCTCGGAATGAAGAGCGTCAAACGCGGGCTTTGTGGTCAACTATGCAGCGGCGGATCACCAATATGGTGATTGGGGTCAAGACAGGGTTTGAAAAAAACCTTGAAATTGAAGGTGTTGGGTATCGCTGCGCGATGCAGGGCAACGATTTGGTTCTTCAGCTTGGTTATAGCCATGAAATCCGTTATGCGGTTCCTGTGGGAATTACCATTGCAGTGGACAAACAGACATCTGTCAAAATTGCCGGTGTTGATAAAGAAAAAGTCGGTCAGGTCGCTGCGGAAATTCGTGGTTACAGACCACCTGAGCCCTACAAAGGAAAAGGGGTTCGCTATGTTGGCGAATACATCCTGCGTAAAGAAGGCAAAAAGAAATAATAATTAGTAGCAAACGAGGAATCGGACTATGCATCTTTCAGAAACAAATACTCAGCGGCGGGCTCGTCGCGTACGGGCCAAGCTCTCTCGGATTAACAAAGCTGGACTTCCCCGCTTGTCGGTTCATCGTACCAATAACCAGATCTATGCTCAGGTTATTGATGATGTCCGTGGTGTGACGGTTGCGGCAGCGTCGACTCTTGATGCGGAGATTCGCAGCAAAAACGGAGCAAATATTGCGGCGGCAACAAAAGTTGGCAAACTGGTTGCGGATCGTGCTAAAAAAGCCGGTATCAGCAATGTGATGTTTGATCGGGGAAGTTTCCTGTATCATGGTCGTATCAAGGCTTTGGCCGATGCGGCGCGTGAAGGTGGATTGGTATTCTAGTAAACGAAGGAATGGTGAATAAAAAATGGCTCGAGCAGAACGCAAACGCGAAGAACGTGATCGCGACGAAATAGAACTGAGCGAACGCTTGGTGGCCGTTAATCGGGTTGCCAAAGTGGTGAAAGGTGGTCGTCGTTTTGGTTTCGCGGCCTTGGTTGTCGTTGGAGATGGTCGGGGTCGTGTTGGCCATGGTCATGCAAAAGCGCGTGAGGTTCCTGATGCCATTCGCAAAGCAACCGAACAGGCTCGTCGTTGCATGATTCGTGTTCCTCTTCGTGAGGGGCGTACGATTCACCACGATGTGGCAGGTCGCTATGGCGCGGGCCGTGTCTATCTGCGCTCGGCTCCTCAAGGGACAGGGATTATCGCGGGTGGTCCATTGCGGGCGATTTTTGAAGCGATTGGGATTCAGGATGTTGTGGCCAAAGCAATCGGCAGCAATAACCCTTACAACATGGTTCATGCAACGTTTGAGGCCTTTAAGGATATGCAAAGCCCTCGTTCAGTTGCTGCACGTCGCAGCAAAAAAGTGAGTGAAATCATCTCTAACCGTGAAGTTGGCGCGAAAGCTGACAAATCGGTTGAGCACGATGATGCTGCTAAAGAGGAGTAGAAATTAGCCATGATTAAGAATACAAATGTAAAACAACAATCAACCGGTAAGAAAATTAAAGTTACCCAAATTGCTAGCCCGATTGGCAGAACAGCTGATCAGGAAGGGACATTGGTTGGTTTGGGGTTGAACAAAAATCGCAGAACCAAAGAGCTGATTGATACACCGGCAGTTCGTGGGATGATTAACAAAATCGCTCATTTGGTGATTGTGGAAGAAATTGCCTAATTTAGGCCCAAGAAGGTGAAGAAAATGAAATTAAATGAATTGGAGCCGAACGAAGGCTCAAACAAAAAAAGAACCCGCGTTGGTCGCGGGATTGGTTCCGGTAAGGGGAAAACCTGTGGTCATGGGGTCAAAGGTCAGAAATCCCGTACGGGCGTAGCCATCAACGGCTTTGAAGGTGGGCAAATGCCCCTGTATCGCCGTTTGCCAAAAATGGGCTTTAACAACGTGTTCTCGAAAGTCTATTCCACCATCTCTTTGGCACAAGTCCAATCGGCGATTGATTCCAAGAAACTGGATGCCAAAGCGGTGATTGATGAAAAAGCCTTGATTGCAGCAGGCATGGTTAAGAAGACGGCTGATGGAGTTCGTTTGCTTGGCAATGGATCCCTTAAAAGCAAAGTTTCTTTGAAGGTAGCAGGGGCTACGGCTTCAGCGAAAGAAGCTGTTGAAAAAGCGGGTGGTTCGGTTGAAATTTACGTTCGTGAAGTCAAGCCGGTTGTGCGCAAAAAACCAATTCCGGGCGCAAAATAGAGCCTGAAGTAAAGCGCGGTAAGGAACTTATCTCAAGAGGCCTAACGGCCTCTTTTCTTTTTGCGTATCTTCTTAAAAACTCTTGATGTTTTTTGCGTGGGGCTCTGGACATGGAGCTTTAATTCCGTTAGATAACGAGAAGTTTATTAACAGGTATAATAAGGTAGTAAAATCATGGCTTCTGCGGTTGAACAGCTTTCACGCAATGCAAATTGGGGCAGTTTTGCTAAAGCGACGGACTTGAAAAAACGAATTTGGTTCGTGGTCATGGCGTTGATTGTTTATCGTCTGGGGACATATGTTCCGATTCCCGGGGTTGACCCTCATGTGTGGGACAGCATTTTCAAGCAAAAGGGAGGCGGTTTGCTTGATATGTTCAATATGTTTTCGGGCGGATCCCTTGCGCGGATGACTGTTTTTGCCCTATCGATCATGCCTTATATTTCTGCCTCTATTATTGTCCAACTGGCAACGGCTCTTTCTCCGAAACTTGAAGCTTTGAAGAAAGAAGGGGAATCGGGGCGTCATAAACTCAATCAATATACGCGGTATCTGACGGTACTCTTGGCCTGTATTCAGGCTTATGGTCTTGCTGTTGGTCTTGAGGCAATGCAGGGTCCAGAAGGGTCAGCTGTGATAAACCCTGGCGTTTTCTTCCGTGTCTCAACGGTGATTACGATTGTGGGAGGGACTGTTTTTTTGATGTGGCTTGGTGAACAAATCACTTCGCGTGGGATTGGCAACGGAATTTCTCTTATTATTTTCTCGGGGATCGTGGCGGGCTTACCTCAGGCGTTGGTCAGCACCTTAGAGCTGGGTCGCCAAGGGCAATTCTCCTTCCTTGGAATTCTTCTGCTTGCTGCAATGGTTGTAGGCACGATTGTGTTTATTGTCTTCATGGAGCGAGCCCAACGGCGGATCTTGGTGCAATATCCCAAACGCCAAGTGGGGATGCAGCAAATGACTCAGGCAACACAAAATCATTTGCCTCTTAAGCTCAATATGTCGGGTGTGATTCCTCCGATTTTTGCTTCATCGCTCCTCTTTTTGCCGATGACTATTATTGGTTTTGCCGGAGTCGATGGCGGCGATTTTACGGCGACATTGTCACGTTTGTTGTCTTATGGCTCTCCACTTCATATGTCGCTTTATGCTGTGTTGATTATCTTCTTTGCCTTTTTCTACACGGCGGTGGTCTTCAATCCTGAAGACAACGCGGAAATGTTGCGCAAGTATGGTGGTTTTGTCCCTGGCGTGCGTCCGGGGAAAAATACGGCTGACTATCTTGATTACGTTCTAACGCGGGTAACGGTACTTGGGGCGGGGTATCTGTGCTTGATCTGCTTGATGCCTGAGATGTTGATCTCCCATTACAGCTTGCCGTTTTATTTTGGAGGGACCAGTCTCTTGATTGTGGTTTCTGTGACGATGGATACGGTGGCTCAAATCAATTCTCATATGCTGGCCCACCAATACGAAGGGTTGATTAAAAAGACCAAATTGACGAAAGGTCGCAAATAAATGAATATCATTCTTTTCGGCCCGCCCGGGGCAGGCAAGGGAACGCAGGCAGAGCGGCTTGAGAAAGATCGTGGCCTTATTCAGCTCTCTACGGGAAATATGTTGCGGGCGGAAATTGCGGCAGGGTCTCCTCTCGGGGTTAAGGTTAAGGCGATTATAGATGGTGGGTCACTGGTCTCGGACGAGATTATGATTGAAATGATTTCGAACCGGATCGATCAACCAGATTGTGCCAAAGGGTTTATTCTGGATGGCTTTCCTCGGACGATTGCGCAGGCGCAAGCTCTTGACGAGATGCTTCATGCAAAGGGAAAAGACCTTGGTGCGGTGATCCAGCTGGTGGTGGACGAGGCTGGTTTGTTGGCTCGTATTCAGAAGCGGGCATCTGAGTCTGGTGTGGTTCGCGCTGATGACAACGAAGAAACCTTGAAAAAACGCTTGGCAGTCTATCGCGAACAGACCGCCCCTATTCTTCCTTATTATGAGCAAAAGGGGCTTCTTCACCAGGTGGATGGCATGGCTCCTGTAGAGAAAGTTGGGGCAGAGATTGAAGCGGTTTTGCAGGCTGTTTAATGTTTTTAATGTTATCCACAGAAAAAACAAAAAAACTATTGACTCAAATACGTTAATGCTTAATATGCGCTTCATTCTGCAACGTCCCGCTTGTCGGGCCATACTCTTTTGGTTCGCTTTGGGTGCAGGATAATGGTGGACGAACTGGCGTTTCCTTCTGTTGTAGAACGAAATTTTACGGTTCGGTTTGAAATCAAACAATAGGACTTGAAGGAGTCAAATAGTATGGCCCGTATTTCCGGCGTCAATGTTCCTGACAATAAAAGAGCAATTATCTCTCTAACTTACATTCACGGTATTGGCCGCTTCACGGCAGAGCAAATGTGCGCGGAAGTTGGCATTGATTTTTCTCGCCGCATGAAAGACCTCACAGAAGATGAACTGAACCAGATTCGTAAAATTATCGAATCCGGTCGTTTCATGATCGAAGGGGATCTGCGTCGCGAAGTTTCAATGAACATCAAACGTCTCATTGATATGCAGTGCTATCGTGGTTTGCGCCATCGCCGTGGTTTGCCTGTTCGCGGTCAGCGGACTCGCACCAATGCTCGGACTCGTAAGGGCCCAGCAAAACCGGTTGCGGGTAAAAAGCAAGCAAACGCTAAGAAGTAATTTGTAATAGAGATCATTGAGAGATTTAGAGGTTCAGCATCATGGCAGCCAAAGAGAAAACATCCAAAGCCCCTGCAAAAGGTGGAGCGCGGAAAAAAATTGTTCGCAAAAATATCGCGGTGGGTATCGCGCATATCAATGCATCGTTCAACAACATCCATGTCAACATTACTGACACGCAGGGCAACACGATTGCTTGGTCGAGTGCAGGGATTGTTGGTTTCAAAGGGTCGCGTAAATCTACCCCTTATGCGGCACAGCTTTGTGCTGAAGATGCTGGCCGTAAGGCTCAAGAGCATGGGATGCGCGAAGTTGATGTGACGGTTAAAGGCCCTGGAGCTGGACGTGAGTCGGCTCTGCGTGCTTTGCAGTCAATTGGATACACAATACGTTCGATCAAGGATACTACACCTGTTCCACATAATGGGTGTCGTCCTCCGAAACGTCGTCGTGTCTAGCCTACCACTACTTTTTTAGTCGTTCATTTCGGACTGATCCACGCGTGTTGAAAGGGAAAAAGCATGCTGATACAGAAAAACTGGCAGGAACTGATTAAACCGAATAAGGTTGAAATCGAGCGTAAGGCAAATATAAACAATCAAGGGAAAATTGTGGTTGAGCCTCTGGAAAGAGGATTCGGCCTGACTCTTGGGAATGCTTTGCGGCGGATCCTGCTGTCCTCTTTACAGGGGGCTGCGGTTACAGGCGTAAAAATTGCTGGGGTCCAGCATGAGTTTTCGACCATTGAAGGCGTTCGCGAAGATGTGACGGATATTATCCTGAACATCAAGGCTATTGCCGTTCGTATGCACGTTGAGGGGCCCAAGCGGATGCGTTTGGTCGCCGAAGGGCCTTGTGAAGTGGCGGCTGGTATGATCGAAGCTGGCGCAGACATTGAGATCATGAATCCTGATCTGGTTATTTGTACCCTTGATAAAGGGGCCAAGCTAGAAATGGAAATGACTGTCAATACGGGCAAGGGTTATCGTCCGGCGGCGCAAAACCGTCCTGAAGATGCTCCCGTTGGTCTTATTCCAGTGGACAGTATTTTCTCTCCAGTGCGCAAAGTTTCCTACGAAGTTGAAGACACTCGGGTTGGTCAAATCACCGACTACGATAAATTGACGCTTTCAGTTGAAACCAATGGGGTTGTTTCTCCAGATGATGCGGTTGCTTTTGCTGCTCGTATTTTGCAAGACCAATTGCAAGTTTTCATCAACTTTGATGAGCCGAAAGAATCCAAATCTTCGGGTGAAGAGGAAACTCTTCCTTTCAACCGCAATCTTCTTAAGAAAGTGGACGAACTGGAATTGTCGGTGCGTTCTGCCAACTGCCTTAAAAACGACAACATCGTTTATATCGGCGACTTGGTTCAAAAATCCGAGAGCGAAATGTTGCGGACTCCAAACTTCGGGCGGAAATCTTTGAATGAAATCAAAGAAGTTCTCACGATTATGGGCCTGCATCTTGGAATGCAAATCGAGGGCTGGCCTCCAGAGAACATCGAAGATTTGGCAAAAAAAATGGATGACCCTTTCGCCAGTTGATAGGCGGGAGGATTAACCCTAGAAGGGGCATGGTGTCCCACTCTGGTGAAGGAACAGCCGCAAGGCAAGTGCTTGCCGGACTAACAGATAGCTTCACCCGTTTGAAGCTGCAGAAGAAGTAAAGGAATAAAACATGAGACACGGAATGGCAGGACGGAAACTGAATCGGACTTCGTCCCATCGCAAAGCTTTGTTTTCGAACATGGCCAATGCGCTGATTAAGCATGAACAAATTGTGACGACTTTGCCAAAAGCAAAAGATCTTCGTCCATTTGTTGAAAAACTCATTACCCTTGGTAAAAAGGGTGGCCTTTCCAATCGTCGTGCGGCCTTTGCTATTTTGCGGGATGAAACGATGGTGGCAAAACTCTTCTCTGTTTTGGCAGAGCGTTACGGGGATCGTCCCGGGGGCTATGCTCGGGTTCTTAAAGCAGGTTTCCGGTATGGGGATGCTGCTCCGCTTGCCGTGATCGAGCTGGTTGATCGGGATGTGAGTGCCAAGGGTCAGGATAGCGGTCCGGTTTTTACATCGGAATACGAAGCTCCTGTCGCTCCGGCGGGGCCTGCTGACGAAACCACAGTTCCGAAAAAAGCCGTTAAAAAAGCCAATGCAGAGAAAGCAGAGAAAGCAAGCGAGCCTGCAGCAGAGAAGCCAAAGGCTCCCCGCAAAAAGAAAACGGAAGATACTCCGACTGAGTAGGCAGATTGTGCTACAGAATTTTAAAAAACCCGCTGATTAGGCGGGTTTTTTCTTTGTATTGAGATGCTTCTATTCGTTCATTGGGACGGGAGATTTCTTTTTGGGCTCTTCCGGCTCATCGAAATCGTCATACGGATTCATATCAATACCGCCTTCGAACAAAATTGAGCGTAAGAATCCGGGGGTTAATACTGAAAGCGGGTTAATCATCACGCTGGGGTTATCAGATGGCCCCTTGACCGCATAGGTTGCCGCAATAAGCCCACCGTTGCTCCCCCCTGTTAGAAGGGTTCCGATTAGCGGTATTTTATTGACGATGCCATTGATACCCGACATAGGCACAACTGTTCCGCTGATGTCCATGGTTCCTTTGGTCTGATTCACGAGGCCACCAAAAGACAATCCAACCGAAGCTCCAGACGTCCTACCGTTGATAAGTGAAATAACCCGCCCTTCGGGTTTTTTCTTCCAGATAAAGTCAGCCTTAAGTTTGGAAAAGGCGATCCCTTTGTTTTGCAGGAGTTCGGCTAAACCTGAGATGCTGAAAGCGTTGATGAGTTGTGCGAGGGCAGGAGCTTTAACTACTGAAAAGTTGGAAATCACGGCTCTTCCTTTCAGGTCGTTGACACCTGCTCCGGAAATTTGTTCCCCGCGAATTTTCAGTGTGCCTCCGATAATATTGTCGTACACATCAAACGCATAGAGTGTTTCACCAGCGTCATCTGCCGTTAGGTCAAGCTGCATGGTGTTTTTTGAGTCGGGTTTGATTGTGACAGACATACGGCTTTTTCCTGCGATCGCTTGAAGGTCGAGCGCGTGGATTTCGCCATCACTATCAACGCGGGCAAAAATTTTTGCTTGGCGAACAAACTGATTTTCCCTCTTTCCGGTGCGAATGCGGTCGGCTTTGGCGTTTATTTTGATCGCAGGTCCAGGCTTACTAGAGAGCACAGGCGTTTCTTCTCGTGCGCTGAGAAAAGATCTCGCGTCCAAGCTCTTCCCACTAATATCAAAGGTAAAGCTGTTTGGGGAGGTTTGCTCAAAAAGCAGGGTAAAGTTATTGTCATTGCCCAGACTTCCTACGCGAAAAGTTCCGCTTTTTACATCTTGGCTGTTACCGACTTGTCCAAATTTGAGGGTTCCACTACCCGAGACATCTTTGCCAACAGTTAGGGTTAAGTTCTTGACTTCCTGAATATCGCGTCCAGAAACTACGGCAACACAGGAGGCCTCGCCAGAGACTCCTTGAGGTTTATCATAGCCAAAGGGGCGTACTCGGAACCGTACAGGCGTTAGATCGGCTCGCACATCAATTGAAATGTTTCCCTTCTGAGGCTCCTTATAATGAAGATCAACTGGCAAAGAACCTTCAATAAATTGATCGAGGTGAATGCCAAAATGGTCGCGCAATTTTTGATCCGCAACGACACTAGCTTTGATGTCGCTCACAAAAGGGGCTCCCACTGGATTCAGGTATTCCGAATAAACAAGGTCAATTGGTCGGTCGTCCAAAAATCCTTTACCTTTGAGAGTGAAAGAACCATCAGCAACCTTGAGTGTGTACGGTCCGCCGGTTAGATCCAGCCCCCGCACAATTTTTGGTAGGCGAATATCGTTCATGTGCGAGTCTACTGTGACTTTGACCGCATCGGCGGGTAGGTCGTGGATAGCCGGAAATGTAACGTGAACACGGGCTTCCACTTGTCCTCGAATGGAACTCTTTTCTCCGGCAATAATGTCTTGCAGGTTGATAGGTTCGCGGCCAATATAGTCAAAAATGGTTCTTAAAGGGCCGTCCAAATCTACATCAACATTCACAACCCCAGGGGTCGGACGTGTCAGGTTTGTGACGCTGACCGAGGCCTTGCGAACATCAAGGTCGGCCAGCTTTCCATGCTCTACGCTTATTTTTAGAGCGTCATCTTCAATGATTGCGTGACCTTTCGCTGCGCTAGCGGGAATGAGTGGGGCACGATAATCTGCTTTGAGATTTTCAAAATCAAAGGAGGCCCGAATTTGCTCTGTCGTAAGGGCTAGAGGATTCTTGGGATCCACGTCCAGAAAGATTTTTAAGTCTTTGATAGTACCTTCTGAGAGTTTTTCGGTTAGCCATTCAGCCGCCGGAAGGTCCTTATACTGTGTAGGCCACAAGGCCTTGATTTCCGCGAACGACATCTGGGGAATCCTGACCTGTACAGGGACAAGGCTCTTCGCATCTTTTTTCAAATCGTGTTCGGCACTTAGTTCAATGCGAATATCGTTTACTAGCAAACTGGTGTCGTGGACTGAAAGTTTCCCACTGTCTCGGTCATAAGAAATATTTGCACTGAGATCACTAAAACTTAGAGGGGCCCCTTGTGTAGGAGAGAGATTAAGCTCACCCTGTTCGGATGTCATCAATGTATTCAGTCGAACCAAGGACATATCTGGCGCGAGGTCTCCGGATAGCTGGGTGTTGAATATAAATTTTTGACCATCCAGTGCGCGGAGCGTGAAGAAATTACTAGAAAACAGGGCTAAGTCCACATGGTCCATTCTTCCCTTGAAACGCATATCTCGTTTCTTTTTGTCTCGTTTTACTTGTAATTCTATTTTGCTTTTTTGCCACGCTCCCGCCATCTGGTACTGTAAGACGACATCAAACGCATTGGCTTTGCGGTCAAGGGTGGCGTTGACTTTTGGCACAACCCATGTTGCTTTGGAGATATGGTCTTCGGTTACCAAAAGGGCATCTCTAACCTCGAAATGTTCAAGACGCGAGAAGATTGCTAGCGGAGAGTCTGGTAGGGTCCCGCCAAGAAAGAAGGCCGAACCAACTTCCTTGATTGGGCTTGATTTCTGGGGAGTTTCTGGCCGTGGCCCTGCGTTGTTTCTTCCTACCAGAAAGCGAAATTCTCCATCAGTTTCTCGGATAATTTGCACGCTAGGTTGATTCAAGATAATTGCTTCGGGTTTGAAAAGCCCAATCAGTAAAGGGGCTTTGGCTATTCGCAATCCTACCGATTGAATCTCTAGGGCTGTTTTCCCCTCTTCAAATACTTTGAATCCTCTGAGGCCTAGGGAAATTGGCCCATCAAATCGGGGCCACTCCGCAACGATTTGGTCAAATGCAACGGTTGTTTTTTCATCTCCTTGAACGAGAGCTTTCTGCACATAGTCGGCAGCAAAGGTTACATCAACCGGACCTTGAGAGAATTTCCACAAGATGAGAAATATCAGAGAAAGAGACAAAAAAGAAACCCCACCGATAATTTCGGTGGCGAGGATTATAGTTTTGTGGGCAAATTTTAATGTTCGAATAATCACATCAAGGTTTTTTCTTTTTTATTCACAAATCGGGAAAAACTATAGCAGAATCTCAGAAAAAAATCATAGGCTAGGCTTGACTTTTTGTTTGATAATCCCAGTTTTACTGAGAAAGCTGCAAAGGAATCCTTATGACTCACTTAAAATCAGGCGATGCTGCCCCTTTTTTCGATCTTTCCTGCGATACTGGTGCACAGTGTCGATTGTCTGACTTCGCAGGGAAATATCTGGTCGTATATTTTTATCCTAAGGATGACACCCCTGGCTGCACGAAGGAATCCTGTTCTTTTAATGAATCCCTAGGGGACTTGCAGAAAATAAACGCTCAAGTGGTTGGTATTTCGCGGGACAGTGTGGAAAGCCATCAAAAGTTTAAAGCCAAGTATAATTTGTCTTTTCCTTTGCTTTCCGATGAATCTGGAGAAGTCTGTAATGCTTATGGTGTATGGGCTGAGAAGTCCATGTACGGAAAAAAATATATGGGGATTGAGCGATCTACGTTTTTGATTGACGGTGCTGGAAAAATTCTTCGTGTCTGGTCAAACGTCAAGGTAGATGGACACAGCGAAGAAATTCTAGCTGCGATCAAAGAACTCAGTGGCCGTTAAAAATTAGGCTGCTCGTCTAAGGTTGCTGAAGACTTCCCCAAAAGGGACAATCTGACCTGACCACATATTGAGGGATTCATCATCCCCTTGCAGAAAATGTACTGATCCGCTGTGGGGCAGAGCGGCGCTCTGCCCGTTCCGGTTAGTTGCTAGAAATACGGAGGGCAATAGAACATCAAGGCCTTGACCGCGTACGCGGATCAAACGGCCATTCTCGAAGATAAAACGTAGGCCACAAAGGTCAATCTTTTCACAAACTTTTCCTGCCACAGACTCGAAGCTTAATTGTCCGTGAGCACGGGCAATTTTCGCCATAGACCAGAGTTTTTCAATTCGTACGGACAGTTCATTTTGCATTGGTTAGGCAACCTTTCTGGTTTTTGCTTTTGCGATTTTTTCATCCCCAGAAAGGCTTTTGGTTGGCACAAGGACCGTTCCAACGCTACGTAAGTTCAAATAGTCGTGAATATGAGCCATCAATGTTTCCATTTGGTCATTGAAGAAATGGTTGGCTCCGTCAACAACTCGATAGTCAATTTTGATCCCTTTTTGTGTATTCAGACGCTGAACAACCTTTTCCACCATTGGCTCGGGCACAATGTTGTCACGGTTGCCATGAAGGATAAGGCCAGATTGAGGGCAAGGAGCCAAAAAGCTGAAGTCAATTTCATTGGCTGGCGGGCTGACTGACACAAAGCCCTTAATCTCTGGGCGGCGCATTAGAAGCTGCATTCCGATCCACGCCCCAAAAGCAAATCCTCCAACCCAAACATAAGGAGCGTTAGGGTTCAGGGCTTGCATCCAGTCTAGGGCTGCTGCTGCGTCTGAGAGTTCGCCTTCGCCTTTGTCAAAAACGCCTTGGCTCTGACCTACGCCGCGAAAATTAAAACGAAGTGTTGAGAACCCGTGCTCAACAAAAGCGTTGTACATCGAATAAGGAATGCGGTGGTTCATTGTACCCCCCCGTTCCGGATTCGGATGGAGGATCAACGCAAGTGGTGCGTTTGGGGCTTTGGAATGAGAATAACGCGCTTCCAAACGGCCTGCAGGGCCGCTAATGATAATATCTGGCATAGGTCCCGTAATCTCTTCTGTTTAAGATCAATTTTTTGATATTGGAAGGGACCTTAGCCGATCTGAATTGCTTTTGTCCAATAATTTCTCATAACATATTGATTTTGCTGTGGATATTTTGCCTTTTCCCCCTATATACTCGCTCCTATGAAAAGAACCACTTACCTTGACCATAATGCTACTACCAAAATTCGTCCTGAGGCCTTGGAGCTTTTGCTTGCCGCAGCTTCGGACTCCGGAAATGCATCTTCTATTCATGGGTTTGGACGTGCGGCTCGAAAATATGTTGAGGAAGCCCGTGGCCGAATTTCTTCCCTTCTTGAGGTTAGCCCTAACCAAGTTTTTTTCAACAGCGGCGCAACGGAGGGCAATAATACGATCTTAAGAGGATTTGGCGAAGGGCGTGTTTTTGTTTCATCTATTGAACATCCATCGGTATTGCAAAGCGGGGTTTCGGCAGATCTTATCCCTGTTGGCCCTGATGGGGTTGTTGATGTGGCCGCTTTTTCGGAACGGATCCGTAAAGGACCTCCTCCCGCTCTTGTTTCTGTTATGTTGGTGAATAACGAAACCGGAGTTATTCAACCAGTTGCTGAGATTTCGCGCATTGCAAAAGAGGCGGGGAGTTTGGTCCATTGTGATGCGGTGCAGGGTTTTGGCCGCATAAAGTTTACTCGCGAAAGTTTGGGGGTTGATTTTCTGACTCTCTCCTCGCACAAAATTGGCGGACCCCAAGGCGTTGGGGCTTTGGTTATGGCTCCGCGTGTTCCTCTTCCCCGCCTTTTGATGGGGGGAGGCCAAGAACGCAGCCACCGAGCTGGAACAGAAAATGTTGCTGGCATCGCGGCCTTTGGTCTTGCGGCTCAACTGGCTATTGAATCTCTTTCTGACTTTGCCAAACTGTCCCTTCTGCGTGACCAGATCGAGAAGGCTGTTCGTT
This sequence comes from Alphaproteobacteria bacterium, assembly GCA_016794285.1. GTDB lineage: Bacteria > Pseudomonadota > Alphaproteobacteria > Micavibrionales > Micavibrionaceae > UBA1573. The sequence goes on from JAEUKO010000001.1 coordinate 20,638, forward strand.
GTAATTTTGTGCGCATTCACGGAGAAAAGGCGCAGCGTGTTGCCAATACCACCTTGCTGACCGTGCGGGGGCAATCAAGTGAGGTTCTGTTGATTGGCTTTGATCTTGAGGGTGTTGCCTTAAGCGGTGGGTCGGCTTGCTCTAGTGGGGCGACACATTCTTCCCATGTTCTCAAAGCGATGGGTGTGCCAGAGGAAGAAGCTAGAGGCGCACTACGTATTTCTCTCGGGTGGAATAGTACCCAAAAAGATGTTGATGAATTTGTTCGCGCATGGAATAACCTGCGTTCTCGTGTCATGAAAGATTTAGACAATGCCCCTGCTTCATTTCGTTCTGCTTGATGGTTCGATGGCTACCGTTGAGGCGCCTCTTGGCCTTTCAGTCATGGAAGTTGCCGTTAAAAACAATCTCGATAAAATCGAGGGCGCGTGTGGTGGTTCACTCGCTTGCGCGACCTGCCATGTTTATGTTCATCCCGATTGGTGGGACAAGGTTTTGCCCGTAGAAGGGGAAGTTTCTGAGGAAGAAGAAGATATGCTTGATCTTGCTTTTAACTTGACCAAAAAATCTCGTTTGTCTTGCCAAATTATTGTGACTGAAGAGCTGGACGGCTTAATTCTTGCCCTCCCGGGAAGCAAACCGGAATGGCTTTAGGATGTGCTGACATTCAAAATAGTTTGAATGTCAGCACACTCTAGGCCAGTCTGCCCAGCTTCTCTTCCAGTTGTTTTACCGCATCAAAAAAGGAATGTTTGGTGGATTCAACATAAGGGTTTTCGCGTTGAATAGCCAAAAACAATTCTTCACTGTCATAGCGGATCATTTCAACCATTTCGTCCAGCAAGGCGTATGTCTTTGTTTTTTGCTCAATGTTTGGGATGTCCATAAAGGTAAAAACTTTGGCCACCAGATGAGTCAGGCCCTGCACATAGGCCATTTCACGATCATGCTCATCAGGGGTTTTCTCAAGCACGTTTAGGTTCAAAGTTTCACAGAGAAACTTGCGAATACAGGCAGCGCGACTGGATCGTATATCGCACAAAGTAATATTCATACCGGAGATTCCGTTTCGACCACTCTGGGGACCAAAAAGAGGGTGAAGACTCACAATTTCAACAAAATCGGGAAGAACTTGATCTAGAATCTTAGTTGGAACAATTTTCACGGAACACAAATCCATGACCAACTGACTGCTGCGAAGCAAAGGAGAGATGTTTTCCGCCACGGTTTTTATGCTTTGAACGGGAACACACAAGATTAAAATTTCGCAAGAACAAACATCTTGCAAAGATCCAATTTGAACATGGGGCGGCAGGCCCAGAGAAGTTAGGTCCCTCATCTGGTCGTAAATTTTGATGGTTTGGAAATGGGGAGCAAGATGCGGGAGCATAAACTCTCCGAATGCGCCGACCCCGATGACCCCAAGTGTTTTCATATTAAACAAACCTTTCTTCAATGTTCTTTCTTTGACAATAATAGATGATGCCTTTTTTTATAACCAAATCCGTGGTAACTAGGGCCCTTAATGTATTCTTACTTAATCGCGAATTTGCCATTTGGCCAGAACCTTATGGCAGAGATTGGGAGTTGTCCGAAACCATGAGCAAAATTAAATCATTTCAAGGCTTGATCCTTGCCCTGCAAGACTACTGGGCGGCTCAGGGGTGTGTCATTTTGCAGCCCTATGATATGGAGATGGGAGCGGGAACTTTTAATCCGGCAACTGTCTTGCGGGCTCTTGGTTCTGGTGGATGGAAAGCGGCTTATGTGCAACCTTCCCGCCGTCCGACCGATGGACGATACGGCGAAAATCCTAACCGCCTTCAAATGCACCACCAGTATCAGGTGATTGTCAAACCTTCGCCGGAAAATTCCCAAGAGCTTTATTTGAATTCTTTGTTGGCCATTGGAATTGATCCTTTGAAACACGATTTGCGCTTTGTTGAGGATGACTGGGAGAGCCCAACCTTGGGCGCATGGGGGCTCGGTTGGGAAGTCTGGTGCGATGGCATGGAAATTTCCCAGTACACTTATTTTCAGCAAGTGGGAGGGCTTGACTGCAACCCTGTTTCGCTTGAATTGACCTATGGGCTGGAACGCCTTGCTATGTACGTGCTGGATGTCGATAACGTTTATGATCTGCCGTACAATGACACAGGTTACAAATATGGGGATGTCTTCTTGAAAAACGAACAACAAATGTCAGCCTTCAATTTTGACCATGCTGATACAGATATGTTGTTTCAACAATTCGTTTTTGCAGAAAAATCCTGCCAGCACCTCTTGAATCAGAAATTGTCTCTGCCAGCCTATGAACAATGCTTGAAGGCTTCTCATACTTTCAACCTTTTGGATTCACGCGGGGTGATTTCTGTTCTGGAGCGGCAGGGGTATATTGCCCGTGTGCGCGGACTTGCCAAACAATGCTGCGAAGTCTGGTCAGAAAACATTGCAGCCTAAACTTAGAAACATCTCCACGATAAGAGAGCTCAAATGTCTGAATTGTTGATTGAATTGTTTTCCGAAGAAATTCCCGCTCGTATGCAAGTGGCGGCCGAAGAAGGATTTGCCAAACTGGTTTGCGACCGTTTGGAAGCCAAAGGTATTGTTTATCAATCTTGCGCGACGTATTCCACGCCGCGCCGTTTGGCCCTGCACATTACAGGCATTCCAGCTTTGCGCGAGGATCGTAGCGAAGAGTTGAAAGGCCCTGCGCTGACTGCGCCGTCTCAAGCTGTTGAGGGGTTTTTGAAACGGGCCGGTCTCAAGAACGTCTCTGAGTGTGAGCAGAAAGATGTCAAGGGAACAACCTATTACTTTCATACGATCCGGCATAAAGGGGGACCAACATCAGAGGTGTTGGGCGAACTGATTATCGGAGCTTTGGCGGCGATGACGTGGCCAAAATCTATGCGGTGGGGAAACTCTTCCGTACGCTGGGCACGCCCACTGCACAGTGTTCTAGCGTTGTTTGATGGAAAAGTTGTTGAGGGAGAGTTTGATCTTGGTGGTGGGCAATCCATTCGCTTTGGCAACCAAACGCGGGGCCACCGATTTATGAGCGATGGCCAGAGTTTTTCTGTCGCAAGTTTTGAAGACTATGCCCAGAAACTTGAGTCAAAATCGGTTATCTTGAGCCGCACAGTTCGTAAGGAGAAAATCTGGAACAGTGTTCAGGCGGCAGCAACCAAAGCAGGATTTACCGCAAAATTTGATGAAAAACTTTTGGAAGAAGTGACAGGGCTTGTTGAGTGGCCTGTGCCGTTTCTCGGGGAGTTTGATGTAGAATTTTTAGATATTCCTCCGGAAGTGATTACAACCTCCATGCGAGACCACCAGCGGTATTTTGCTGTGCTGGACCAATCCGGAAAATTGTCCAATCATTTTATCTGTGTAGCCAATGTCCAGCCAAACGACGAAGGGAAGACGATCATCTATGGCAACCGGAAAGTATTGCGGGCGCGGTTGTCGGATGCACGATTTTTTTGGGATCAGGATAAAAAACATAAACTGGAAGACTATTTGCCCCGTCTTGAGCAAATTCGTTTTCACGAAAAACTGGGCAGTATGACTGAAAAGGCTATGAGGCTCCAGTCCCTCGCTGGTTTTATTGCTTCTGGCATCAACGCTGATAAAGTAAAAGCTGAACGTGCGGCTTTGCTTGCTAAAGCGGATCTGGTGACTGGCATGGTTCGTGAATTTCCTGAGCTGCAGGGAATTATGGGTGGGTACTACGCTGCCGCCGCTGGAGGAGACCAGCAAGTGGCTGAAGCGATTAAATCTCATTACTCTCCTGCTGGTCCGAATGATTCTTGCCCGAGTGATCCGGTGGCTGTGGCGGTTGCCCTTGCTGATAAGGTGGATACCTTGGTTGGGTTCTTCTCTATTGGTGAAAAGCCAACAGGCAGCAAGGACCCTTTCGCGCTGCGCCGCTCGGCCTTGGGTATTATTCGCCTCGTGCTGGATAATAACTTGACGATTGATCTGCCCTCTGTCTTGGCTGAGGCAGCGTCTTTGTACAATACGCCGCTACCGTCAGATATTGCAGAGTTTATGTCTGATCGCTTTAAGGTTCTGATGAAAGGACAAGGCACTCCGCATAATATTATTGAAGCTGTTGCTTCCGGAGAAAATTTTCTGGATATGCGCAACCGGATGATTCAACTCTCAGGTTTTCTTGACACGGATAAGGGGAAAGACTTTGTCTTGACGGCCAAGCGGGCGATTAGCATCCTCGAAACCGAGGAGAAAAAAGGAGCCAGCTCTACAACGGTCAAAGAATCCGGCCTGACGCAACCCGAAGAACAGGACTTGTATCGGGCGTTGCTGGCGATGACTCCCCAGTTTAACAGCTTTATCAAAGGGGCTGATTACCAAGGAGCTATGACGTGTCTTGCCAATGTCAAAGATAAGGTTGACCTCTTCTTTGATAAGGTGGTGGTGAACGACAATAATCCTGAAACAAGAGCAAACCGCCTTGCTGTTTTATCTAAGATTCGCGGCTTTGCGCAGCAAATTGCGGATTTTGGACGGCTTTGATTCTAAAAACCAAAACCCGCTGCGAGGAGGGACAAGCAGCGGGTTTCATATATGGTCGGTTGGTCTGAGGTGTCTTAGTTAAGATTTCAACGCTGAAACTATGAATTCTTATCTTCTTTCATCATGGCAGAGGAATATGGCGGAATTTTGGTCCATATTTGCCTTATTTACGCCATATTGTTATATATTCTCTGTCTTTAATGATGCTGTTTTTTTACGATGGAGTGGGTTGTGCCAGGCGGATTTCTGATTTTGCTGGATGATGTAGCCTCAATGATGGGCAAAGTAGCGGCTGCAGCCGGAGATGATATTGCTTCAGCGACTAAGCTGGCAACAAGCAATATGGATGGCGCAGCCTCAATGGCACAAATGGGAGTTCAAAAGGCTTCAGCTGTGGTCATGGACGACATTCCGGTTAACGCCAAGGCGGTTGCAGGGCAGGCAATTGAAGCGCGTCGGGAGTTGGCTGTGGTAGCCCGTATCGCAAAAGGATCTTTCATCAACAAAGTTTGGATTGTGCCAGCGGCGGTCGCTATCAACGCGCTTGTTCCTGTTTTGCTAACCCCCATTCTGGTGCTGGGGGGAGCCTACCTTGCCTATGAGGGAACAGAAAAGCTTTTGGGGCATGGTGGGGATGCTGATCGTAAAAGTGATACAAATTCTGATGGCAAGGAAACGGCCAAGGAGTTTGAGGATCAACTGGTCGCAGGCGCGATTAAGACCGACATTGTCATGTCCATGGAAATTACATTTATTGCTCTTGGCGCGTTTTATCCAGATGCGTCATGGATAAATCAGTTTGTATCATTGGCGATAGTAGGGGTTGTAACAACCATCGGGATTTACGGGATTGTTGCAGGCTTGGTCAAGCTTGATGACGTTGGTCTGCACTTGGCGGAGAAAAAAGGGACACGCTTGCACCACCGCAATATGCGGTTGATCGGGCGGGTTATTCTGGTCTCTGCTCCTAAATTGATGCGGGGAATTTCGGTCATCGGGACGGGGGCTATGCTCTATATTGGTGGCGAACTGATAGCGCACGGTATTCCTCCACTTGAGCATTTATTTCATGCAATCCGTGAGGGAATTGAATCGGCTCTTTCCGGCTGGGTAGGGGTGGTTTTAGGAACATTAGCCAAAATGGGACCCGAGGGTGTGGCTGGTGTTTTCTTTGGCTTGATAATAGTGGGAGCTATGAAACTCTATCGGTTTTTGATCTGCCAGATAAAATCAGCGGCAGAAAAAACAGAGGAAAAGGCTTCTGGCGCGGGGGCTTCTTCTTCTGTGAAGCGGCGATGAATAACAGGTAGGTTAGCCATAGATGCGGCGGTCACCCCGACAGGCTCGTCTTCAATAGCGAGACATTCTTGCAGGTTGATAGGGTGTCCCATAAGGGCGGCCATTTTGGCAAGAGCACTCAGGTAGGGCGCAGGGTCTGGTTTTCGTCCTTCATAATCTTCTTTTCCCAAGACAAACTCAAAATAGGGAAGGAGAGACTTAGCGTTGAGGATGGCGAGGACAGATCGTTTTCGGCCATTGGAAACAACAGCTTGACGAGCTCCTATGTTTTTGAAATAGGCGAGAGTTTCTAGAACGCCTTCGCGTATAGCGGCTTCTTCTAAATGGTCTTCATACCATGTGTCAATTTCGTCAAGATATACATCGCAGGGACAGGAAAGGCCAAGGTCGCGGGTCATCCATTCCCAATTCTGCTGACCATTATTGTGATAAACCATCTTGCGGTACGAATCATGAAGATTGATTCCGTGGCGAGCCAAAGTTTCTTTGTGTTTGCGCCAATGGAGTGCAGCAGTTTCCACTAAGGTGTTGTCATTGTCCCAAAAGACGTACCGGATCATCTTTATTTTCTTCTCTTCGTTGTTTGAGAAACTCTTCGGTTTCAAAGGTCATTAGGGCAAGTCCCATCTTCTGGCAGGAAGAACGCATATATCCCAGAGATAAATCTTCCACTCTGATTTCTTCTCCCCATGCTGGCTGAGGAGAATCAAACTCTAGTGCAACCAAATGCTTTTTCCCAAGGTTGCGGTTGTGCATTCTTGCGACCAATTCTTGTCCTATATAACAGCCTTTGGTGTAGGAAACAGTAGTGGTATCAAGGTTTAGTTCGGCCAAAGTGGATAGGCCAATTTCAGCGTCACGGCTTCCATCTGGGCGGCCATGGAAAATCCGGAACTTATCCCAGTCCTCGAAAGAAACTTCAGGAAAAAGCGGGAAGGCAGAATAGGAAATTTGCCAATCTGGCAAAGAGAGAAAGGTCCTAACCTGAGAGATATGGTCTATTGTGATCTTGCTGCGTAGTTTATAAAAGCCAAGTCTTTTGGCGAGATCTTCGGTGCGGGTGTTTCCTTCACAGTTTAGCAGGTAGGTTTCACCATCCTTTGTGATATAAAAATCATGCAGGAACTTTCCTTGTGCAGAGAGCAGACAGGCGTGGATCGTTGAGGTGCTGGTTAGGCGATCGAGATCATTGGTAACTAGATTTTGCAAAAACTTCGAAGCTTCAGGACCAGAAACGCGCACAATGCCGCGCTGGGGAAGGGTTACAAAACAAGACTTATCATCGACAGGGTTCATAGGTATCTTGTAAGGGAATTTAGGAAAAAACGCCAATGTCAAACTTACTCGTTCCGCGCCGTATTCTTTTTATCACCTCAACACGGATTGGGGATGCTGTGTTTTCCAGTGG
>JAEUKO010000001.1:27893-82703 GCA_016794285.1 Alphaproteobacteria bacterium
TATCTGCTGCGGTCTTATCCAGATCATAAAATAACCATCGTGTGTGGCCCACTTTGCGCAAGTTTGTTTGAAGGTGTGCCGACACTGGAGCGGATCATTGCTCTGAACAAGGAAAAGTGGAACAGACACTGGTGGAAGTTGTGGAAACTGGTTGTCCCTCTTCGTTGGGATATTGTGGTGGATTTACGCAATTCTCTGGTTTCTCGTTTGGTGAGGGCCAGCCATGTTTATAGCCACGGCTCCCATATAGACAAGACTCTTCCCAAACCAGCACAAAATGCTCAGATTATGGGGTTAAGCGAAATTCCTCTTCCTCGCCTTTACCTTTCCAAGTCTCAACAAGAGAGGGCGAGGTTCTTGGTTCCTGAAGGGGCTCCGGTTCTTGGGATTGGGCCGACATCAAACTGGATTGGCAAGACTTGGCCGATTGACCGTTATAAGGAGGTTTCTGCGCGGCTTCTTGGTGAAGGAGGGTTATGTGAGGGATGGAGGTTAGCGGTCTTCGCGGCCCCGGGTGAGGAAAAAGAAGCCTATGCTCTTCTGAACTCAGTTCCTGAAGGGCGGCGCATTGATGTGATTGCCAAAGGGACTCCCGGGGAAGCGGCGGCGGCTCTTGCGCGGTGCAATTTGTTTCTGGGGAATGATTCGGGACTAACGCACTGCGCGGCAGCGGTGGGCGTTCCAACATTGGGACTTTATGGCCCAAGTTTTCCAGATATTTATGCACCCAGTGGATTACGGGCACACCACGTTCGAACTCCTGAATCTTCTTCTGAACTGATTAACTTTTCTGGCTACGATCCCAGAACCCTCAAACACAATCTCATGGAAAGTTTGAGTGTAGAAGAGGTTCTGCGCGGCGTTGCCGAGCTGATGATGCAGCGACCATAAAAAACCCCGCGATGTTGCGGGGTTTTTAGGGAACTGTTAATCGTTGAAGCCTTTTTTAGGCTCAACGCTTTTGGCTGTTTCGTTGAGCTTAGCGCGGTAGCGTTCATAACCCATGTTATCAAGGTAGGTATCGCGAGAGCGTTTGGCTGTCTCGTAGTTCACATACTTGACACGCTCCCAGCCTTTGAAGGTCATACAACCTTCGAAATCATGATAATCAAGATGTTCAGTTCGCAAATAACCATCGCGTTCTGGCGTGTCCCACTTGGCCAAGCGGCCTTCAGAGGAATTGGGATCTACTTTGTTAAAGTCCTTATCGAACGTGTCGGCAGGGATCGCGTTTTTGACTGCGCCGAGGCGTTCCAGTTCATTCAGTTCCGATGTGCAGCGGGCAATATCTTGGAACAGCATTTGCTGGGCTTTCGGCCCTTGCTGGTAAATGGCATCGGTGGTGTCAATGCGCTGCCAGTAGCGGCCATTTTCTTCGATCTCACGAGTCATGGCACTTTCACAAGCGGTCAAGGAAAGAGCAGATAGGGTGGCAAGCAGAAGGGCAGAAGACTTTATCATTCGGGGCATCCTGAATTGGTGTGAATCTTAAATCTGGCTGTAACCATAACAGGACTATGGTTTTCTCTCAATGCCGTTTTCATCATACCACCAGCTTTCTATCACGTTTCCGTAGAGAGGGGTCTTTTGGGGATGGTGAAACGGTTTCCACGAGGCTACAAAGTCGCTCCCCGCGAAAAATAAGGGAATTGCATAGTGTTCATGGGTTAAAATGCGGTCCAGAGCCCGTGTCGTTGTGACCAATTCTTCGCGGGTTTTGACTTGAGGAATGGATTTAGCAAGGAAATCTGTGGCTTCATGGCAAACTCCGGCGTAGTTAAAGCGGCCCTCCTGCTTCGCTGAGTCGCAGCCCCAATAAATCAACTGCTCTGTTCCCGGGGAAAGAGTGTTTTGCCAAAAATATAGCGTTAAATCAAAGTCATAGCCGTTTAGCCGGTCTCGAAAAGCGGCGTTATCGAGCGTTCGCAGGGTAACTTCTATCCCTAGTCGCTTGAGAGCGCGTTTGAAGGCGAGCGCGACTTTTTCGTCCTCGGCACTTCCTAGCAGAATCTCAAATCTTAATGGTTTTCCGGTTTTTGTCTGAATACGGGTTTCTTTCTGGATGTCCCATCCGGCGGATTTGAGAAGAGAATCAGCTTCTCTCAAGTTGTCTCGTAAGGAACGAGGGGTTCCGCTTTGGGGGGGAGCCCACGCTGGTCCAAAAACCTCAGAAGGAAGCTTGTCACGAAAAGGGGCTAGTAAGGCAAGTTCTGCTGTTGATGGGAGGCCGGATGCCGCAAGGGGGGAGTTGGGATAGTAACTTGAGAGGGTTTGATATTTGCCATGAAAAATATTGCGGTTGATCCAACCGTAGTCAAGCATAAGGGAGAGTGCTTTGCGGACTCTCAGGTCATTAAAGGGAGGGCGGCGCGTGTTGAAAATAAACCCCCACATTTTCTCAACGCGCCCGTGTTTCAGGCTTTCCTGACGGGCGGCTCCATTGGTAAGGCCTTTGAACCGATAAGCTTTATCCCAAAGGGCTGGGTTTTGTTCGGTTCGAACATCAATGTTGCCAGTTTTGAAGGCTTCGAACGAAACGGTATTGTCACGGTAGTAATCAAAGACCACTTCGTCAAAATTATAAAGCCCTCGATTTACAGGAAGATCTTTGGCCCAATAATTGGGGTCTCGCCTAAAAACAATTTGACGGCCCGGATCATGCTTTTCGATACGATATGGGCCAGATGAGAGGGGAATTTCGAGAAGAGTTTGGTTGAAAGAACGGTTTTTCCACCATTTCTCACTTAAAACGGGCATCATGGCCAAAATCATCACGGTTTCTTGGTCAAAACCGCTATTCAGGCTGAATTTAACCCCATTTTCTCCTATTTTTTCGGCTTTTTTAACCAATTTATAGACTTGGCGCATATTGGGGCGGCCTTCTTCCTTCAAGGTCTTGAAGGTGAAGAGAACATCCTCGGGGAGGATGGGGCTTCCATCCTGAAAGCGGGCTTTGGGGTTGAGGGTGAAACTGATACTTGATCGGTCCTTGGGTGTTTCAATTTTTTCAGCAATCAAGGGGTAAAGAGTGAAGGGTTCGTCCCATGAGCGTGCGGTCAAGCGGTCGTAGGCTAGATTTAAGCCTTGAGCAGATTTGCCCTTGAGCGAGAAGGGGTTAATGGTGTCAAAGGTTCCAATAGCCGCTTGACGTAGCTTACCGCCCTTGGGGGCTTCAGGATTGGCGTAACTGAAATGGCTGAATCCGGCAGGCATTTCGGCGGCTCCATGCATGGCCAGACCTTGGTGTTCGGTCTGGTCTGCGCACAATGGTGTGGCTAGAAATAAAAAAGGGGCTGTAACGGCAAGAATTTTGAGTATGATTGGGCGCATGAATGAAGACATACCAAACCTTTCGCCGTTCTCCAATGCCCAACGGGTTCAGACTCTTCGTATTGTCCACGGGGAATTGCTGGAACAAACCGATTTGCAGGCCCTTGTGTCGTTTTTAAGCGAGGATTTGTCATGGGGAGGGCCTGTTAACCAGCTTCTTCTCAAGGCGGCTGGACCGCGCCTTGATGAATATGTCTTGGGCCATATTATCAAACCCAAACCAGGAGATGTCCATTTGGCTCCGGCTTTTGGTTTGCCCTTCAAATACTTGATCTTTTGCATTATCCCAAAGTGGAAAGATGGTCTCGGGAACGAAGAGAAACTGCTGCGTTCTTGTTACCGTCATGCCATTGAACTGGCGGCCCAGCATGGGATCGGATCGGTGGGGGTTCCGGCTTTGGGGTCGGGGCGCAGTGATTTTCCCTTGCGCCGTGCGGCCCGCCTTGCGGTTACATCGCTCAAAGAGGCGGTAGGGCCGGAGATCGAAGAGATTCGTATTGTTTGCAAATCTCGCGAGTCTTTCGACACTTACCGCGAAATTGTCGGAATGTAAGTGTCCATCCATAAAGTTTCCATCTATGGACTGCAAATGGTGGTTTCCTGCGCTTCCGTTGCTCAAGTACCCTGATGTACGTTCCGCTATGGTTCTCGGAAATCCCCCATTTTCGTCACATATCTGGAACTTTCTGGACGGACACTAAGGGCGTCAAAGTCCTAAATCAGGCCGCGAGTTCGGCGAGGCTTTCCCGCAAAGGACGTGCTGGACGTGGTCCCATGTGGCTGATAACTTTCGAGGCGGCAAAAGAGCCAATCCGTCCAGCTTCGGCCAAAGATTTCCCTTCGCTAAGACCGAACAAGACTCCGGCAGCGTAGGCATCTCCAGCCCCTGTGGTATCCACCAGTTGGACCGGAGGAATAGCGGCAACTGAAATGGTTTCGTTGCCGGAAATCAGGATGGAACCCTTTGCCCCCAAGGTGATGGCGGCAATCGAACAACTTGAACGGACTTTACCAAAAGCGTCTTCTACGGTCAGAACGTCATAAAGACCTTTGATTTCTTCTTCGTTGGCAAAGAGGATATCTACATGGTCTTCAATCAGCTTGCGGAAGTCTTCGCGGTGACGGTGAACACAAAACGGGTCTGATAAGGTGAGGGCCAGACGGCGGTTATGTTTTTTCACGAGAGTGGCTGCTTTGAAGAAAGCGGCTTTGGCCACAGGATCATCAAATAAATATCCTTCCAGATAGGTGATAGCCGAGGAGGCAATCAGGGATTCATCAACGTCATCGCTGGCGATGCGGGTTGATGCTCCCAAAAATGTATTCATCGTTCGCTGAGCATCGGGGGTGACAAGAATCAAACATTGGGCGGTCGGAGGACCATCTTTCAAAGGAGGGGTGTCAAAATCAATCCCGATTGAGCGCATATCATGGCGGTACACAGTACCAAATTCATCATCGGCAACTTTACCGATGAAAGCGCCCACGCCACCAAGCGAGGCGTAAACGGCCATCGTATTACCAGCGGATCCCCCCGACATTTCGGTGGCCGGTCCCATCAAGTTATAGAGTTCTGCTGCACGCTGGGAACTAATTAAACTCATGGCTCCCCGATTCATGCCATACGGGATTTGTGATGTGATGAACTCTTCGGTGGTGGGGGAGAGAATATCGATAATTGCATTACCAATGGCGACTAGGCCGTATTGTTTCGTCATTTTTATAAATCTTTCGCTTGTTTGAAAGGTCATTGCGGGAGACTTTATCTCTGATACATTGGTATGACAATATGTTGCTTTGGGAGTTCAGGATGGTTGTAAAGAAAAGGCGAGCTAAGAAATCAGAGGAAATTTCACCGGAAACTCTTCTGGCCTCGGCGATTGATCTGGCGGCTGAAGCTCCGTGGGCCGAGGTGACAGTATGGGATATTGCGCATAACGCAGGGGGGACATCGGCTGATTTTTACCGTTTCTTTCTTGATAAATCCTCTGTTCTGCTTGCGTATAGCGAAAAGCTGGACGAGGCAGTAGCGGCGGCGTTTCCAGATATTGATGAAACATCTCCTGTGAAAGAGCGTGTTTTTGATGTTCTCATGGAACGACTCGAAGCCTCTAACCGGAACAGAGCTGCGAGCCTTTCTTTTCTAAGGTCACTTTCTTGTGATCCAAAACAGGCCCTAGCTGGCGGACCTCAACTCGCCGAGTCCATGCGCAATATGCTGGATGTTGCCAAGGTTGAAACCTCTGGCCTTTTGGGACTTGCAAAGGTGGCGGGTTTGACGCTCGGGTATGTTTGGGTTTTGCGGACATGGGCCGAGGACGAAAGCCCTGACCTTGGCAAGACGATGGCTGCCCTAGATCAAATGCTCTCTCGTTGTCGTTTGGTCGTGGAATAAGAAGGGGCTGGGCCACCAAAGGTCACGATACAAATCGGCTAATCAGAACAAAATCGTCGTTGGTGTCATTTGATGGGATTTGGACAATGTGGCCATTCCCCGGGGCGATTTCTATGTGGTTGCCCTTGGAATCCAGCATTTCGGACAATAAAATTTCACGGTTCTGGCCCGAAGGAAGAATAAATTCAAGGCGGTCCCCGACTGCGAATTTGTTTTTAACATCGACCGTGATCCAGCCGTTTTCAATCTTCATGGCTTCGCCGACAAACTCTTGTTTATGGCTTTGCGAGGCACCGGTGATGTAGTTTTGATGCTCATTGGAATGATGACGTTGTAAAAAACCGTCTGTATATCCACGATGGGCAAGGTTCTCAAGTTGGCCGATGAGAGAAGGATCAAGGGGCTTTCCTGCAACAGCTTGGTCAATGGCCTTGCGGTAGGCTTGCGTGGTGCGGGCTGTGTAATAATGCGATTTCGTCCGGCCCTCAATTTTCAGGCAATCAATGCCGATCTCAACGAGACGATGGACGTGTTCAATCGCCCGCAAATCTTTGGAGTTCATGATATAGGTTCCGTGTTCGTCTTCGAATACGGGCATAAACTCACCTTTTCGCTGTTCTTCTTCCAGAAAATAAACCTTATCGGCCAAGGGATGACGTTCTTGCGCTCCACAGCCGGAAAAAAGTTCTGGCTGTTGCAGAGAATGCGCGGGAATAATGTCCCCACTCTCGGTTTCTTCGCCTTCAGTGGTTTTGTAGTTCCATCGGCAGGAATTGGTGCAAACTCCTTGGTTCGAGTCACGGTGATTGAAATAACCGGACAGGAGACAGCGTCCAGAATAGGCAATGCATAAAGCCCCGTGAACAAAAACTTCAAGCTCCATATCCGGACATTCTTGACGGATCATGGCGATTTCATCGAGAGAGAGTTCGCGGGAGAGAATAATACGGGTAAGGCCAATCTTCTGCCAAAATTTCACGCTGGCATAATTGACGGTGTTCATCTGAACGGAAAGGTGGATGGGCATTTCGGGCCATTTTTCCCGAACCATCATGATGAGGCCCGGGTCCGCCATAATCAAAGCATCGGGTTTAAGATCAATGATAGGTTCCATATCGGCTATGAAACTGCGAACCTTTGGGTTATGGGGAAACAAATTGGCAGCCATATAAAACTTTTTGCCTTGTCGGTGTGCTTCGGCAATACCGCTGGCCATCGCGTCTTCCTTTTTGAAACTGTTGTTTCGGACGCGTAAGGAATATTTTGGCTGGCCTGCATAAACGGCATCAGCCCCATAGGCAAACGCATGAAGCATGGATTTGAAAGATCCCGCTGGGGCGAGCAATTCTGGTTTCATCATGGCGTATCCTCTGTTCAAAATGAGCAAACCCCTTGATAAAACATATCAAGGGGCATCGCCAACAAAAAAGGACTATTTCAGGGCTATTTTTTTACATTTTGTCAAAGTAGATTTCTTTGCTCTTATAGCTTCTGACGGAGAGTGAGCACATTTCAAAGGCAGGCTCAGGAAGTTCGTCAAGCGAATACCAAGCCCAAGCTTCCGATTTTTCCGGCTCTCGGTTTATAGGTTCACCGTTTTTCCATTTTGCCGTTAGCGTAATATGCACATAGTGCTTGGGGGCGTATTTTATGACATTGGCAATAAGTAGAAACTCTATGTCTTCAATTTCTATGCCGCATTCTTCTCTGACTTCTCTGCGGGCGCATTCTTCGAATCCTTCCATGTATTCGAGATGACCTCCTGGGAAAGCGTATTCACCTTGGCCGTGCGATCCTTTGCGACGGGCCATTAAAATTTTCCCGTCTTTGAAAACCATTACCCCAATGCCAATTTTTGTTTCCATAATACAAAAACTATAATATTGCTAAACCTTACTCTTCTCTTGTTTGGAGAGGGGCTTTGGAAAGAGGTGTTTGGGATCTATTTCTTGCGGAATTGGTCGAGAGAGACAACTTCGCCGGTCTTGGCTTCACCAGATTCTCCCTTGGCTTTTTTGCTTTTTCCCTTGCCTTTGGGAGCGGGACCGTCTTGATCGGGGCCATCAAACCCATCCTCCTCTCTGCCAAGCATTTCACCCAGAGGTTGGAATTGCAAGGCAAAGTTAACAGAGGGGTCCGCAAAAATAGTAACGGCGGCCAAGGGGATGATAAGACGCTCTGGAACATTGTTGAACGAAAGGGTGACTCCGATCGTATGTTCATCAACTGTCAGGTTTTCAAACTGGTATTGCAGGACAATGGTCATTTCGCCCGGGTAGCGTTCATGCAGGTAATCGGGGATGGAGACACCTGCATAGTCAGTTTGAAACGTGATGTAAAAATGGTGATCGCCAGGAAGCCCGTCTTTCTGGACTTCAGAAATTGCTTGGCGAACAACGCCGCGAAGCGCGGATTCTACCATTTTATCGTAACGGAGAGTCATATCTTCGGATTTCATGGAAGCACTACTAACATATTAAAACTTAAACCACGCCATCAAGGATTCCCCCCAACGACTCAACAGATCAAGGTTTCGCACGTTCGGCAGGTAAAATCCAGAGGGAAGAGAGGAGATTGAGCATAAAAAAATGGGGCTGTTCTGTTGCCAGGCCGCCCCGCGCCCCCACCTAGGCTTTCTTAGGGCCTAGGGATTTAAGTTCGTAGTCCGCGACCTAAAATTAGGCGGCGATAGCCTCGGCAACGAAAACGTTGTCATTGGCTGCAACTACAGAGAAGTTATCGTTGGCATTTATATTGCCTTGAACGGATACGACCGTATCTCAAACGGACGCAGACTTCACCTTTACCACGCGTGTCGATCCTGTTTCGGCCCCATCACATAAAACCTCGAAAGAAGAAGGTTCCATATGGTGGAGCCGCCGGGCACTGCCCCCGGGTCCACAACGCTTATTCCGCAAAGCGTTTAGCATCGTAGTCAACCGAAGCTGACCCTTACAGTATAGGGTGAGATCGTTAAAGAATCAAACAATACCGCAAAGAGGGGTAGGGCATCAGAATTGGCTCCTTCTGGTCATATATTTCTTTCCTAAGGGGCTTGAATAGTATAATAATATTGCTATCCGCCAATTGTTTGGTTTTGAGTGTTTGTTACGTCCTTGAGGAGGGTTCGTGGACTACGCGGTTTTTGACACCTACGCAGGAAAGGCCTCGGATTTGCTTAAAGTGATGTCAAACAACCATCGCTTGATGCTTTTATGCGTTTTGTCCCAGGGCGAGAAATGTGTAGGGGACCTAGAGGAAATTGTTGGGATATCTCAATCTGCACTGTCTCAACATTTGGCACGGTTGCGAGAGAGTGGGCTGGTTGCGACGCGCCGTGACGCACAAACAATCTACTATTCCTTGAGCAGCCAAAAAGTCAGGAAACTGCTTCTTTCCCTGTGCGAGATATATAGGGCAGAGGAAGGGTATGACTTTCCGGTGGTATTTCGTCTCGGAGATCGTCCTGCCCAAGTCCTTCATCAGGACGTTTTTCCTGACCCTCTTATCTGGCCTTAGAAGACCTCAAAATCTCCCGTTATTCCTGCGTTAGGGCGCGGAAGGGATGGGCAGGATAAATCCCCATGATCTTGAGATTTTTGGCAAAGAAGTCGAGTTCTTCAAGGGCCATGCTGACAGAGTTTTCTGCAGGATTGCCTAGAATTTCGGCGTAAAACCGTGCGACTTTGAACTGAGGATCAATGTAGCTTTCCAATTTTGTCATTTGCACCCCGTTGGTGGCAAATCCGCCAAGAGCTTTGTAAAGAGCTGCTGGAATGTTGCGGACTTCAAAGAAAAAGCTGGTCAGAATATTCGGCATCCCTAAGGGGGGAGATTGCAGCTCACGAGAAAGGATCAGAAAGCGGGTGGTATTATTTGTAATATCTTGAATACCTTCGCGCAAACTAGTCAGATTATACATTTTTCCAGCAAGAGCCGAGGCAATGGCGGCTTGTGTTTTATCCCCTTTTCCGGCGACTTCTGCGGCTGCGCCAGCCGTATCGGCATGAATATGAGGTTTCAAGCCCAGCTCTTTAATAATCTTCCGGCACTGCGGTAAAGCGTGGACGTGGCTGTGAACATCGGTTAAGTCTTCGATTTTTGCCCCGGGTATGGCAAGCAAACACATTTGGATCGGTTGAAAATGCTCCCCAATAATGAACAGATCTTTAGTTGGCAGAAGATGGTGAACATCCGCGACACGGCCTGCGAGAGAATTGTCCACTGGAATCATGGCAAGATCAGTTGCTCCAGAAAGGGTGGACAGGAAAGCATCTTCAAAACTTTCGCAAGGCACTGTCTCCATATTCTGAAAAACGGCGCGACAAGACATATCTGAAAATGCGCCATGGGCTCCTTGGAAAGCAATTTTTCCGGTTCGAAGATCGGGGGTTTGTGAAGAAAAATGTGAAGGGCTTTGCGTCATCTTATTGGTCTATGTTATATCTGTGGCGAGTTCAGACTCTGGTATAGGGTCGGTTCTTGTGAATAACAACAAAATTTCTCCAACCCTTTTAATGTTAATGGCAAAATTTCCATGAAAATCAAACCCCATATTGCCCTTTTGGCTGTCGTGAGTGCTTCCTCTATTGCGTGGCTGTCCGGCTTTGCGTCTTCGCAATTTGTTAAACCTGTTAATTTGGCACAAGATGCCGTCAAAATCGAAGTTGCAGATACAGCAGCAACTGCTCCGGTTGCTGCGGCAAGTTCTGATGTTGCTGCAGCCCCCACTGCCGCGGCTCCGGCGGCTGTTGTTTCGGTTCTTGAAATGGTTGCGAGTGCGGATGTGGCCCGCGGCAAGACCTTGGCCAAGGCCTGCACGGCTTGTCACAACTTTGACAAAGGTGGCAAAAACGGCGTTGGTCCCAACCAATGGGATCTTGTCGGACGTAAGAAGGAGTCTGTCGCTGGTTTTAAATACTCCGGCAAGTTGGCAGCTCAGGGCGGAGATGTTTGGACTTATACCGAGCTGAACAAGTTTTTGGCTAATCCCAAAGCCTATGCCCCGGGAAATAAAATGGCGTATGCGGGCATAAAAAAACCTGAAGATCGCGCTGCGGTTTTGGCCTATTTACGAACCCTATCTGATGCGCCCAAGCCTGTGCCAAGTGCTGCAGAAATTGCGGATGAGAAGGCCGGAAAATAAGGGTTGACTTTTGGTTTGGAAAGAAGCCGTTCGGGGGGCCTGAGCGGCTTTTTTTTTGCCCTACAGATTCTTGACAATAACCAAGAGAGCGGCGCAGGCGACAATCCCCAGACTTGGCAAAATCGAACCTTTTTCTTTGCGGCCCATGAGCCGATAAATTAATAAAATCCACAAAGAATCGCTGAACAAAATCACCTGCACATAGGCTGGATGTTCAACCAATAACAGCGCATTGGTTTTTAAATACGAGGTAGTCGCTCCAAAAAGACCAATCAATGTGCCTGTTCGCATAGAATAACCTGATAACAATGTTTGGGCTGGAACAGGTTTTCTAATGGCATAGTAGATCAGCCACGTTGTTATCATGAAAGTTGCATTGATGCACATATAGGACAACGGAGCCTGACTAGCTGGTGCGTAGCCAAGGGAGAATTTAACCATGACTGGTCCTACTGAGGCTGCAAAAATAATGAACCAGATCATACGTACTGCTTGCCATGAAAAAGAACATCGGCGAATAAGAGTGGTCAAAATCACGGAGGCTAAAATAATGGTGCAAATTGCGATTGCTTGCCATGGGCGGGCCAGATATTTGTCCAGCAGAGCTGGGTCTATTATAAACCATAAAATAAAACTGATGATAACAGCGGAGGGCAATAATCGCGAGACAATGCCAGCCCCAACTTTTGGAACAGAGGTAAAATAGATTACATCTGATACGGACCACAACAAAGCCGTTCCCGCGACAGCGGCATAAAATTTGGGATCTTCGGGAAGACCGTTCCACAGGGCCAAAGGCGTAGAAATAGCTAAAACCGTGACTTGCGCCCAAAACGCAACGGAAAATCCGTCGGCCTTGAATTTTTCCTGAATCAAGGGAATGGCACAAATCAACAAGGAAGCTGCTACGGCGAACAGTGCCCACAAAGGAATCATAAAAACAGCTTAGTTGGTTTGTTCCCGAACCACAAGTTACCACGCAAAAGGCCGGATATATTTTCCGGCCTTTTCATGTTTGGTTATGCTTGGCTGTTGTCTTATTCGCCTTGTCCGGCGGTGAACCCGTTTTCTCCGTCAAAAGTGTAGAGATTTTCGGTTTTAATGGCGTCGTATCCCGCTTCGAACAATTTCTCTAGCGCGGCAATAATTATCGTGGGTGTAACCGCCTCGCCTTGGAAACGGAGCCGCCAGTGGTCGGAGCAAAAGGTAACAGGTTTTGTCCCTGGCCACATCACCATGCCTCGGTTGGCAAGGCTTTTGAGAGTAAGGCCTGCGATTCCGAGGGCATTGATTTTTTCGGCCAGAATTTCTGGTTCCCCTGTCCAGTCAAGAAAAACGTCTGTCCCCACCAGTTTCTTTTCTTGTTTGTGAACGGGTTTAAGTGGAGGAAGAGCTTTGGCCCCTTCAGGATTATCAGGGTAAGAAACTGGAGCCATTTTGGATGGCTTCTGACCGAGACGTTCAATGACCGCATCGGCAAACTCTTTGGTGCCAACCCTCTTGACCGAGTTGCCTTCACGATAAATATCGCCGGTATGAATCCCGTCTTCGATGGTTTTAAGCCAAGCGTTATGGACCTTGGCGGCGGCTTGTCCTTGGCCGATATGAATGAGCATCATCACCGCGCCAAGTAGAAGACCTGATGGGTTGGCCATATTTTTGCCCGCAATATCGGGGGCAGATCCATGAATGGCTTCAAACATGGCGAAGTCGTCTCCAATATTCGAGGAACCCGCAAGTCCTACCGATCCAGTAACCTCTGCGGCCACGTCCGAGATGATGTCGCCATAGAGGTTTTCGGTGACGATCACGTCAAAGTCTTGGGGGCGAGCGGCAATTCGCGCTGTACCAATGTCAATGATGTAGTGATTTTGTTCAATGTCTGGATATTCCTTACCAATTTCGTCAAACGTCCGGTGGAACAATCCATCGGCGATTTTCATGATGTTGTCTTTCGACATACAGGTGACTTTTTTCCGGCCATTGGCACGTGCGTATTCAAAGGCATAGCGAACGATTTTTTCAGATCCTGGCCGAGAAATCAGTTTGAGAGATTGGGCCACTTGTTGTGTCTGGCGATATTCGATCCCGCTATACAAATCTTCTTCGTTTTCGCGAACAATGACCACATCCATGTTCGGGAAGTTGGTTTCAACATAAGGGTGATAAGAGACACAGGGCCGGATATTGGCGAAAAGGCCAAGCGTTTTGCGCACGGTCACATTAAGAGACTTAAACCCTCCCCCCTGCGGCGTAGTGATCGGGGACTTCAGAAAGACTTTAGTTTTTTTCAGTGATGCCCATGAGCTCTCCTCGATACCGTTCTTAACGCCTCTCGTATAAACACTTTCACCGATTTCGATTTCTTCAGGGGCAATCGCCGCACCAGAAGCCGTCAAAATACGAAGCGTAGCCTCCATAATTTCGGGGCCAATGCCATTGCCACGGGCAATTGTGATGGGAACAAGTTTTGTCATGATAAGGAGTCCTTATGAAGTAACGAGGTGGGTCTGTCCGTTCTATTTTTTATCAGGTGCGATTATGAACCCAGAAAGATTAACAATCTGTGTTTTTCAGAACGCAACCGTAGTGTGAATTTTTCTCCCTGTTGGGAAGTTTAGCGATAGGGGTAGGTTAATACAGAATTCTAAGAATAATTCTTTCCAGAATTTGTAGGCCGATAATGACCACCAGCGGAGAAAGATCAAAGCCACCAATCGAAGGAATCACACGGCGAACAGGTTCCATGACCGGATCTGTGGCTTTTTTCAGAAGGGTAACAAGGTTACGGGCTTGGGGGTTTTGGGTGTTTATCACGCCGAAATGGATTAACCATGAAACCGCAATCTCCAGAATAATGATGAAAATGTAAATTTCAATACAAGTTCCAATCAGATCAGCCAGAATATACATCAAAGGACTCCTTGGTTTCTTGGCGTCAGTATAAGGGAGAGCTCGCTTGATGACAATTTCTTAATCTTATATTTATATAGTAGAAGGATTGGCCAAGGGGTTTGCTTTGATGAGATGTTTTGCGTTTTTTGCGCTGGCTGGGGCCGTCATAAGCGGTTTTGTCCCCGTGGAGGCGGCTTTTGCCAAATCTTCTTGGTGTCAAATGACCAAAGCGCCGGTGGTTAATATTCGAGCCTCGACCGACAAAATATCTTACAACTTCACCACGTCAGAAAAATCGCTCAACGGTTTTGATGTCGATACGATCAATCCTTATGGTAAAAATGTTATTACCGACGTGGGAGGGTTGATGAAAGGTGGGATTGAAACTTCACAATCTATGCGCTTCAGCACATTAACGAATCCTCGTCTGAGAGAGGTTTGTTACTGGTATGATACGGTTGATGTCAATATTCACATCAACCCAACGATTTATATTGCCAGCGAGTTTCCCCAAGGGAGCTGTATGCACAATGCCATCATGGAACATGAACAAAAACACGTTACCGTAGACCGTGAGATGGTAAACAAATACGCCCAGTTAATTGGCAACGCAATTAAGGCAGAAACTGATAGGCAGCCGATTTATGGTCCAGTGCCCTTGGCACAAGAGAAAGCAATTGAAGCAGCTATCAAGAGCAAAATGCAATCAATTGTCACAAATTTGATTGCTCAAATGGATCAGGAACGGAAGACGAGACAACAGGTGGTTGATAATCTTTCTGAGTATCAGCGGGTTAATGCGCTGTGTCCCGATCAGAAGAAGAAAAATGCCAAACGGAGGTAGTCCCTCCTTCTGTACTTCCCTTTGGGGATAGGCTAAACTCTTTGCAACGGTTCACCATCTTTCTTGAAAACTTCCCCGATGATCTCTCGTTTTACTCCGGCGTTGCAGGCCATTATTCTGGCGTTTCTTGCTTATGCGGCGTTCAGCCTTGCTGATGCTTTTGCCAAGAGTCTTGTGCATAGCTATGGCGCACCACTTTGTGTGACGATGACCGGATGCATCGCGGCAAGTATCCAATTTGTTTGGATCATGGTTCATCGGGGGTGGCAGGGATTCAAAACACGTCAAATCAAATTGCACCTTTTTCGAGGGACTGCCATTGCCATCATGGCCAATCTGGTGGTTCGGGCCCTCCAAACATTACCTCTTCCTGACTTCTATGGTATTATCTTCTTAATCCCGTTCATTGTTGTTCTTCTCTCAGTTGTGATTTTGAAAGAACCGCTCAAACCTTATCGCCTTGCTGTTGTTGCTATTGCTTTCGCCGGGGTGTTGGTGATCGCAGGGCCTCAGTTTGACACACTTTCAAATGGAATGTTGATGACTTTCCTTGTTGTTTTTGTGTCTTCGTTTAATGTCTTTGTAATGCGCCGGATGGGCCAGCATGAATACTTACCGCTTTACGGATTTTTTCCGTTTTTCTTCATTTTTCTTTCTGGAATTCCGCAGGTTTTCCCAGACATTGAGCGGTTTTCCGACATAACCTTAGAAGATGGTGGGTTATTTCTTCTCTATTCCTTGACGCTTATCGTGGGGCATACCGCTATTCCGTTAGCTTTCAGCCGGACGCCGGAAATGTCTCTTATCGCGCCGATGCACTATACGCAAATGCTCTGGGGAGTTTTGTATGGGTTTTTCCTGTTTCACCAGACTCCCAGCCCTACAACCTTGATGGGTGGAGCGATGATTATTAGTGGGGGGCTTTATATGATCTGGCGGGAACGGCATCATGTTCGCCATCCGAAAAGCAAGCCTGCCTCGCATTGACTAAAAAATAGTTACTAATCGGTGCGCTGCTATAATGCGTTAACTTTTTCCTGATAGGCTCTGTCCTTATTCACGCGGAATTTTGTGTGAGAGGAACGGTTATTTATCAATCGGGGGAAAGTTATGGAAGGACATCACTTCGGGAAGAAATCTGATACTCAGCGGGAAACTAACATTTCTCCAGCTCTAAGGGTGGCTCCTGCCGTGGAATCTTCCCCCTCCTTAAGAGACTCTCCTAAAGAAGTCGGAGGATTTAGAATTCCTGAGAATCTCAAAAATTTCCTCAAAAAACTAGTGGACCCCAATGCGATTCCGGTGGTTATCTCGGACATTGATCGTGGCGATGGGGAATACCGTCGAAAAGTTGAACAGTATGTTGAGGAAATTTCTAAGGACATTCACGAAAAAATTGATGCACGTTCGATTACGGAGTCTTCTCGGGAAGAAGCCGCTGCGAGTATTCGTGACTGCGTTGACGTCGTCGTTCAGTTCAAAGGGATGAACTTAATGGCCCGCGAAAAGGCTGATGTTTTGCGAATAATTGAGAGCGATCTTTTAGGACTTGGCCCTCTTGATGAACTTCTGGCTGACGATAATATTTCCGACATCATGGTTGATGGACCGGATTCAGTTTTCATTGAGATGGATGGTCAGATAGACCGGACTAATGTTCGGTTTCGCAACGAACTTCACTTGCTCAATATCTGTCAGAGGATTGTCAACCGTGTGGGACGTCATGTGGATAAGGCTTCTCCCATTTGCGATGCGCGTCTTGCGGATGGGTCGCGGAAGATTGTTAACATCTCGGAAATTTCTGGTGTTGAAGACGGTATGGTCACTTTGCAGGACTTGGTTTCTTACGAAGTTAGCGGGGTGGATGCTTCGGGGCGTTTGGTGGGTGAGTTTACTTTCTCAGGCATTTATCCAAAGTTTCGTGAAAAAGCGCGTCACTACGGTCTTGAGGCGGATCTCTTGGAGATTATTGATGGCGTGTAGTACGCAGTAACCCAGAGATCATCATTAACGTAATATTAGAAATTGTGGACCTATAAAAAAGGTCGCACCACGAAGGGTACGACCTTTTTGGGGTACGCAGTAAGAAATACCAAAGCTTATTTGGTGACTTTCTTTTCGAAAACTTTGTCGGCCCCTTGAACATCGGAACCGGCCGTGCTGCAAGCAGACAAAGCAACGGTTGCGGACAACAGAAGGCAAACAGTGGCAAGTACTTTTTTCATGTAAAAATGCTCCTTAAATAATGATTCCAAAAAACTTGAAACTTTGTATCGCGGAGGTTGCCTTAAAGCAACCGAGATTTCTGGTTAAAGGGGTAAATATCCCAGACTTTTTCTGGAGTGTGACAAAAAAAAGACTACTCATCTCTGAGTAGCCTTTTTTATAAAAGAAAACGAAGAAATTACTTCGTAACTTTTTTCTCCATAACTGGCTCTGCGCTTGCTACAGGAGCGGTGTCGCCAGCTGTACGTTCAGAAGCGTAAGGAGGTTGGGTGTCAACATAGCCGGTTCCGGTAGAGTCACAGGCGGCCAATGCAAGGGTCGAACCCAGCAGGCAGATTGCAACAAGAGTTTTCATTTGAGGCCTCATTTGCGTTGGTGGTTAATAAAGACGTTTCTCTGCGAAGAGATGGAAACCAATAGGTTAAACCATATCAAGGGAGGGTCTTCAACCCTGTTTTTGTAAGATTTTTGATCTTTTTCACAACTATAATGAAAAACTGGCCTATTTCGGGACTTTTTCGAAATAACGGTCGATACTGGCTTTTAACGCCTTGGCTATTTTTTGCCGATGAGCGGGGGAACTAAGCTTTTCAACTTCGGTGCGATTCGTTAAATATCCCATCTCAACCAGAATTGAAGGAATATCCATAGCCTTCAGAACTGCAAATCCTGCAGAACGGTGGTTGTGATCCACAACTTTCACGCCAGTGTCATCGAGCTGGTCAATAACAGTTTTGGCCAAAAAACGGGATTGGTTCATGGTATCCCTTGCGGCTAGGTCAATTAGAATATTAGCCACATCCTCTTCTTGGTGAGTGAGATCCACACCGGCGATAAGGTCCGATTTATTTTCGCGCTCGGCGAGTTTCTCGGTTTCCGCGTCAGAGGCCTTGTCAGAGAGAGTATAAACAGAGGCTCCGGTGACGTTAGCGTTCCGAATCGAATCAGCGTGCAGAGAAAGAAACAGGGCGGCTTTATGTTTACGGGCGATCATCACACGTTGGCGCAGGGGGATAAAAATATCGCTGTCTCTTGTCATTTTGACCCGATACTTTCCGCTATTTTCAAGTTGTCGCGCCAACTCTTTGCCAACAGCCAGAACGATTGTTTTTTCATAAATTCCGGTGGCTCCGATAGCTCCCGGGTCCTGTCCGCCATGACCAGGGTCAATGATAACGAGGGGTTTTTCGCGAGGAGGAGAAGAAAGTCCGGACGTGGGGGTAAGGTTTTGGCTCGGCTTTTTGGATTTAACCGACTTATTATTAGGCTTGGCTGTGTTTTGGCCCCCTTGCAGCGATCCTTGAATTTGGTTTTCAAGAGAAGACATAATCTCTGACGTGGTGTTCCTGAAATCTATGACAAGTCGGTCTGGCTGTCCATCTTTGCGCGGCAGCATGAAAGCGGACTGAATGAGAACCGGAGTGGTGGTTTCAAGGACCAAGCGCGATATTCCTCCCCCTAAAGAGCCATAGCGGACGTCTTTTACAGACAGGCCTGCTGGAATGGGCACATTACCAGCTTTCCAGCGGAGATCCGGCAGGTCCACGACAAGGCGCGTTGGATTTGTTAGGACAAAGGCTCTGAAGTCAGAGGTTTTGCTTAACTCAATCACCGCTCGTTGTTTGTCTGGGTGCGCCCCAAAGCGAATCGACATCACATCCAGCGCGGCGGCTGGGTGGCTGACGAGCAAGGTAAGACAAGCAATCAGAAGACAAAGTGAACGATAAAATGTCATGAACATCAAGGAGGTTGTAGGCAAAATGGAGCCAAGGGGGTAGGCTTTATCCTCTCAGCATAAAGAAGGTCTCTTGCTCCCGCAAAGAAATTTGTTCTACGGCCTAAAAAAAGGGCCAAATTTCTGGGAACATCTGTTTCGGAAAATTATTTTTGATTGTGAAGAGGAAAGGAACAGGTTAGTGTTTGTTTTGCGACCGCTACAGTTATAGCACAGCGTTTATTGTGTGAAAGGTTTCGCTAGCTGTGGCGCATGGTTGAAACGGTCCTGATTGGATTATCAGCCCCTGTCTGGAAAAGGTTTTGGACTCTAAACGCGGGTTCAAGTTGTCTTTTTTCAGCATCTCTCTCGGGCTGAGTTGGGACACCATTTTAATTGCGGCCTTCTTCGGCAGCGTCTTTACCCGTCGCATTAAAGGCTCTTCCGGTGCAAGTCCGCGCTTGGAGTATTTTTATGACAAAACGTATGTTGATTGATGCCACCCATCCCGAGGAAACACGGGTGGTGGTGATTGATGGGAATCGCCTAACTGAATTTGACTATGAGAGCCAGCTCAGAAAACAGCTCAAGGGGAATATCTTTCTAGCCAAAGTAACCCGCGTTGAACCTTCTTTGCAGGCAGCGTTTGTAAATTTTGGTGGGAATCGCCATTGTTTTCTACCTTTTTCAGAAATCCACCCTGATTATTTCCGTATTCCTGTGGCAGATCGTGATGCTTTGATTGCCGAACAAAAGGAAGCTCTGGAGGCTGCTATCGCCGCTGAGGAAGCTGCTTTGGCAGAAGAAGAGGCTGCTTTGGCTGCAGAGCAAGATGGTTCATCTACAGCAGCGCAGAGCAGAACATCTTCCCTCTCCACCGAAGTTGAGGAATATTCCCCTGCTCCCCCTCTTGAAGAAGTTGGTGGAGGGAATCCTCCTTTATCACAATCTTCAGAGAGTGAAGAAGCTTACGAAGAGGAGGGCGAAGAGGAAGAGTCTCTTCAATCTGATCTTGAAGAGGAAGAAAACGAAGAAGAGTCTTCTGAAGAAGCCTCGGAGAGGGACAGTGCTGAGGCGCGTCCTGAACCAAGAGTTCAGCATAAGTTGGTCTATCGTGGTGTCACAGAAATTGATCCAGAGACATTTGAAATCAAAACGCTAGACGAGAATGATTCTTTCGGGTTTGAACATGATCTCGCGGTCAAGATTGAGGAGTTGGCACGGAACCGTGAAGATGTTTTGAGAGTCCGTTTGCATCATCGCCATTCTACTGAGGACGGGAAAGAAATCCGCTCGGTTTGGGTGGCCTTGCGCGAAGACAACCTTGATATCGACTTAGAAAAAGCGATTGAAGAAGAAACTCGTCGGGGCCGTGATGGCGGGCGGGGACGAGGACGAGGACGTTTTCGCAATCGGGGACGGGGACGGGGCAACGGGAGTGGTCGTTCTTCCATGCAGAATCGTCAAGTTGAAATTTTGGGCGGGGACGGCGTTGAAAATGATCAACCTTTTCGTCCGAGTTTGCACCGTAATTACAAAATTCAGGAAGTCATCAAACGCGGTCAGATTATGCTGATCCAAGTCCAGAAAGAGGAACGCGGTAACAAAGGGGCCGCTGTGACTACTTACCTGTCTTTGCCAGGGCGGTACTGTGTCTTGATGCCAAACTCTCCACGCGGTGGAGGGGTCAGTCGCAAGGTAGCCAGTTTTGCTGAACGCAAACGGATGCGCGAGATTTTGTCTGAGCTTGATGTTCCAGAGGGAATGTCAGTCATTTTGCGTACCGCAGGGGTTTCGCGCAATAAGGTTGAGATTAAGCGTGATCTCGATTACCTCATGCGGCTGTGGGATAATATTCGGGATCTTACTCTGCAATCGTCGGCTCCAGC
Organism: Alphaproteobacteria bacterium; assembly: GCA_016794285.1. Taxonomy (GTDB): domain Bacteria; phylum Pseudomonadota; class Alphaproteobacteria; order Micavibrionales; family Micavibrionaceae; genus UBA1573. The sequence continues at coordinate 48,333 of JAEUKO010000001.1, forward strand.
TTTAATCTACGAAGAAAGCAATCTGGTCAAACGTTCTGTGCGTGATATTTACGCCAGTGACATTGAAGGAATTCTTGTTGCCGGTGAAGAGGGGTATCATGAGGCCAAAAACTTTATGAAGCTTCTGATGCCCTCTCACGTTGATCGCGTTGAACATTACACTGATGAAAAAATACCACTCTTCCATCGTTATCAGGTTGAGAACCAGATTGCCGAGATTGGTGAATCTGTCGTTAACCTGAGGTCGGGGGGGTATCTGGTTATCAATCCTACCGAGGCGTTGGTGTCGATTGATGTTAACTCTGGTCGGGCGACTAAAGAGCGGCATATTGAAGGAACGGCTCTTAAAACGAATCTTGAAGCTGCCGAAGAAGTTGCGCGCCAACTGCGCTTGCGTGACCTTGGCGGCTTGGTTGTCATCGATTTCATTGACATGGAAGACTTTCGCAATGACGCGAAGGTTGAGCGGCGTTTGAAGGAAGCCTTGTCATCGGACCGTGCGCGGATTCAAGTTGGACGAATTTCTTCGTTTGGTTTGATGGAGTTGTCGCGCCAGCGTCTTAACCCTAGCCTGACGGAGGCGCAGTTTGAACGCTGTCCTCATTGTAAGGGTGTTGGGTTTATTCGCAGCGTTGATTCGGCAACAATCTTGGCTTTGCGTTCACTGGAAGAGGAGGGTATTCGCAATCGATCCTCGCAAATCATCTTGTCGGTTCCTAACAGCGTAGCTCTTTATGTTCTCAATCAAAAACGCGATATGCTGGCTGATATTGAGCGGCGTTACGGGTTCACTGTTTTTATTCGGGTTGATGAAACCTTGGCTCCAACCGGATTTAAGTTGGAGGCAATCAAAGGGATTGCAACGCAAGTTCAAGGACGTGCAACGCGCATGGAATCTGACGAGGAGGGGCAAGATGATGAGGTTGATGAATCTTTGTCTTTGAGCGAAGCCGAACCTTCTGACGAAGATGCGGAATCATCCGAAAAAAGTGATGGGAATTCTCGCGGAGGTCGTCGTGAGCGAGGGCGCAATCGTGGAAGAGGGCGCAGCGGTGGGCGAGGTAACTCTAACCGTCTTGATGACTCATCGTCTGAAGAGCCTCGGAATACAGCCACAGAGGATTCTTCCTCACCTGCAGTAAACGCGGAGGGTGATAATAGACCCACGGCAGAGCGTGACCCAAAAAGAAGTGGAAGTCGCGGACGTGGTCGTGGTGGGCCGCGTGAACGGAGCCCGTCTCGTGGGGAGGGCAGACCCTTCCGTGAAGATACGGCATCAGGGGAGGTTTCTACTGACTCACCACCTTCGGCGGCTAATGTAGTGAGCAGCAATCCTGCTCCAAAACCTGAATTTCGTGCCAAAAGATTTCAATCGCGTAAGCCCTCTGCCGAGGAAACCCCTGCGGCAGTACCGTCCTCTTCTTCGGTCAGTGTACCGACGACTTCCGCACCTGTGGCAGCTTCGGTTTCGGCAGGATCGCCTTCAAATGACGTTTCAGAGAAAGATGCGTCTTCTGGTGGTTCCAAAAAACGGGGCTGGTGGAATCGGTTAATTGAGAAATAATAGAAAGGGAACTCTACGATGAGGCTGACTATTTTTTTAGCGTTGGTTTTTCTGTCTTCTTCGGTCATCTCTTTTGCAAGCTTTGCAGCGGAAGAAACGCCGCTCGCTGCCTTGGACAGCCAGACCAAAACTCTTTTGGAAGGGTTGGATGATGCTCAGAAGAACGAATTCGCTGCTATCCGTAACAGTCATGGTATTATTCGTGCGGTTGAGGATGTTCAGGCTTCGGTTCAGCGCGGGGTTCTGGCTTGTGGCAAGGCAAACGCCGATCTGAAGGACTCGTTGGACGAGAGGTTATCCAACTGGCGGGCGGCTATTCGTCCGGTTATGAAGCAGGCACAAACCAAACAAGAGAAAATGATTCTTCTTCAGAGTTTTGCTAAACCATCTGTTATCAGAAGCTACCTTAAAACCTTTGATGAAGCGGTTGCCTTCCGCAACTCGGCTATCAAGGAAGTTCCAGTGACGGAGCGCAAAGAGTGTGAGTCTCTTTTGAAAAGCATGGATGGCACGCAGGAGAACCTCATTAAACTACTCAGAGAAAATTTGGCCCTTGATGGGACTGTCAAAATCAAAACCTGATTCTGATTTTTGAAGTCTATGCCAAGGCGCGTTGACGTCGACATTCTCGAACGAAAAGAAAGTGAGGGGCAGCCTCTTCTTGGCTTCCGCTTCTCCTATGACAAGACCCAAGACTAAAGTGGGCTCTTAAGGTGCGGTGCAGTTGTCTCCAAGAATCTTTTGATTCCCCAGCTAACCCTACCATCTTTCCAATGTGTGGTTTGGCCAGATCTACCTTTCCCATTTTAACTAGGCGGAACGTGACACGCAGCAAGGAATCTTGATCGGCTTGTGATCCATTAAGAATGGAAAGATAGATTTGGGTAGCTTGAGCGGGATTCCCATCGTGGGCAATTTGGTCGGCTTCCCAAACTGGGTCTTTTTGCTTTTCTCTATCTTCATTCATGGCACACCTCATTTGGACGATTTTTACCGTAATACAACCATTTGTAAGTTATGTCAACAACTTTTCCCGAAAGGGCCTTGATTCTCGGCCCCTATTCTTGCCATAGTGGCCGCATGGTTTTTGCTGTTTGCCTCATAAATCGAATTGGTTGCCCGATTCTTCGTTAAGGAAGAATCGGGGTCTTGTGTGCGTCTTCCCGCATATTTTGCTGGTTTCCTGATAACTGCTTGAAAAATTTGAGAAATGAAATGACCGACTCTTCCTCCAAGTCCAATGCTGATTTTTATAAAGAGACTGTGTTCCTACCGCGCACGGATTTTCCCATGCGGGCAGATTTGCCGCAAAAAGAACCTCTTGCGGCGCAAAAGTGGAAAAACGAGAATCTTTATGAGCAAATTCGACGTGCCTCTGCCGGACGGCCCAAATGGGTGTTGCACTGGGGACCTCCCTACGCCAATGGACGTGCCCATGTTGGTCATGCCTTTACCAAATCGCTCAAGGATGTTGTGGTTCGCTGCAAACAGATGGAAGGTTACGATGCTCCGTTGGTTCCCGGGTGGGATTGTCACGGGTTGCCTATTGAATGGAAGATCGAAGAACAGTACCGCGAGAAAGGTCTCAACAAAGACGATGTGCCGGTTTTGAAATTTCGCCAAGAATGCCGCGAATTTGCTCAGAAATGGGCGGATATTCAAAGTGAAGATTTCCAGCGTCTGGGCGTGATGGGAGACTGGAAAAACCCCTATATGACCATGCACAAAAAGTCAGAAGCTTCTATTGTGCGCGAGCTGCACAAATTTTTGATGAACGGGCTTTTGTATAAAGGGGTCAAGCCGGTCATGTGGTCGGTGGTTGAAAAAACGGCTTTGGCCGAAGCAGAAGTCGAATACAAGGATCATAAATCCATTACGATCTGGGTTAAGTTTCCAGTAGTGAAGGCTTCCCACCCTGCGATTGAAGGGGCAAAAATTGTTATCTGGACAACAACGCCGTGGACAATGCCTTCTAACCGTGGCATTGCCTGCGCTGCGGAATTGGATTATGCCGTGTTCAAAGTTGAAGAGGTTGAAGGCGATAGCCGTGCCCAAAAAGGCGAAAGGCTGGTGGTGTCTGGGGCTCTGGCTGAGACGGTCAAGCAAGCTGCAAAAATCACTGCGTGGACTCAAGAGGCCTCTTTGAAAGGCTCTGAGATTGCAAAAAGTCTGTGTGCTCACCCCTTGCGTGGGCAAGGGTATGACTTTGATGTGCCGGTTCTTTTGGCTGACTTTGTGACAGAAGATACAGGAACGGGTTTTGTGCATATTGCTCCTAGTCATGGGGAGGATGATTTTTACCTTGGCAAGGCAGCGGGGCTTGAAATCACAGATAATGTGAACGATGACGGGACATTCAAAGATCACGTTCCGTTATTTGCCGGACTTGAGATTTATACACAAAAAGGTGAAATGGGGCAGGGAAACTTTGCGCCACTTAAGGCCATTGATGACGCAGGCGGTTTGCTTGCCAAAGGGTCTATCCGCCATGAGTATCCGCATAGTTGGAGGTCCAAAGCTCCGGTTATTTTCCGCACCACGCCACAGTGGTTTATTGCCATGGACAAAAATGTGGGAGGGGAAACGCTGCGTGAGCGCGCTCTTAAGGGAATCAAAGAAACCAAATGGTATCCACCTCAAGGGGAAAACCGGATCTCGGCTATGATTGCGGGGCGTCCCGATTGGTGTATCTCGCGCCAGCGCACATGGGGGGTCCCTATTGCAATTTTTCTTGAAAAAAGGACGGGTGAGCCACTTAAGGACGAATCGGTTAATCAGCGCATCTATGAAACCTTTGTTGCTGAAGGGTCAGATGCGTGGTTTGCTCGTCCGGCACAGGATTTTCTTGGCAGCGGGTATGATGCCAAGAATTACGATCAGGTTTTTGACGTGGTTGATGTCTGGTTTGAATCAGGTTGTACCCACGCTTTTGTTTGTGAGGAACGGGAGGATTTACACTCTCCTGCCGATCTGTATCTCGAAGGGTCTGACCAACACCGTGGCTGGTTTCATTCTTCTTTGCTCGAGTCTTGCGGAACGCGTGGTTGTGCCCCCTATAAATCGGTCCTGACGCATGGTTTTGTCCTTGATGAAAAAGGCTACAAAATGTCCAAATCACTTGGAAATATTGTGGATCCTCATGATGTCATGAAAGAATACGGCGCAGATATTTTGCGCCTATGGGCGATGACTTCGGATTACAGCGAAGATGTCAGGATCGGCAAAGATGCCATGAAATCAACTTCGGATCTATATCGCCGTGTGCGCAATACGTTTCGTTTTCTGCTAGGGGCTCTTGACGGATTTAACGATCAGGAAAAAATTCTGGAATCCGAATATGGGGCTATGCCGGAACTGGAACAATTGGTATTGCACTGGTTGTCTGATTTGGACAAAGAGGTGAGAGCATCAATTGCGGCCCATGATTATAATCGTATGGCTCAGCGTCTTCATAATTTCTGCACTGTCGAACTTTCGGCCTTTTACTTTGATATTCGTAAAGATCGTCTTTACTGCGATCGGCCTGACCTATTCGAGCGGCGGGCAACGCGTACTGTGATGATGCATTTATTTGAGTGTCTTGTTACTTGGTTCTCTCCGATTTTGTGCTTTACTTCTGAGGAAGCCTGGGGATGTCGCCCCACTGGGTTATGGCCTTCGGTATCCAGTGTGCAATTACGTGGGTTTGCTGATGTTCCTCTTGCTTGGTCCAATCCTGCACTGGAGAAAAAATGGGAAACCATTCGCAGTTTGCGCCGCGTTGTGTTGGGAGCCTTGGAACCTAAAAGGGCGGATAAGACGATTGGTTCGTCGTTAGAAGCTGCGCCGCATATTTTTGTTTCTCCGCAGCAGGCTGAAAATATCAAAGGGGTTGATCTTGCCGAGGTTTGTATTACTTCTGACGTTCAGGTGAGCGTTGGACAAATTCCGTCGCACGCCCATCAGATTCCTGATGTCGTGGGGGTTGGAGTTGTGTTTGATTTGGCCAAAGGTAACAAATGTCAGCGTAGTTGGAAGATTCTTCCCACTGTGGGCAAAGATCCTAACTACCCCGATTTGTCTCCGCGAGATGCCGATGCTGTCAGATATTACGAATCCTTGAGTAAGGCGGCTTGATCGCATGACTAAGAAAAGTTTTTTCTATGCTCTGATTCCTATTCTTGCTTTGCTTGATCAGTTGAGTAAATGGTGGGTCATTGAAAGATTTTTCCGCACGCGGACGTTCGAGGCTCACGAGCAAGGAAAGCCATTTGGGGAATGGCTGGTCTCTTTGGCTCAAACACCATTCCCTCCGGTGAAGTTTGAGATTACTCCATTCTTTAACCTTGTCATGGTTTGGAACAAGGGAGTCAGTTTTGGAATGTTTGCTAGTGATGATAGTTTAATGCCTTTGTTTTTAGGAGGAACGGCTTTACTGATGTGCTGTGTTTTCCTTATTTGGATTTGGAAAACGCCACATTTGATGACGGTTCTTCCGTTGGTTCTGATTTGCGCGGGGGCTATTAGTAATGTTTGGGATCGTGCGCGTTTCGGCGGCGTAGCAGATTTTCTTGACTTTTACTGGGGAGATACTCACTACCCTGCATTTAACCTTGCGGATTCCTTCATTGTTCTGGGCGTTGCATGGTTGGCCTTTGATGGAGTAATCTTAGAGCCGCGCCGACTCAAAAAAATTTCTAAACCGAGTGTGACCTGATGACCAAAGTTTCTCTACTGACCTTTTCTTTCTTGTCCTTGTTGGCACTGCCTATTGTGAGCGGGTGTGACCGTGCTAAGGAAGAGCTGGGTCTAACACGGCGCACACCGGATGAATTTTCGGTTATGAAACGGGCCCCGCTTGAAGTTCCTGCCAATTTAGATTCTTTACCGGCTCCCCAACCAGGCGCACGGCGTCCTCAAGATGCCAGTGCCGTGTTAGATGCAAAAGTTGCTGTTGTCGGAGAAAAAGCAGCACAAGATACGGGATTGTCTGTTCCTTCAGTTTCTGAGAACGTTTTGCTACAAAAAGCGGGAGCGGCCAAAGCTGTCCCAAACATTCGGGAAGCTGTTGATCGGGAAGCTGTTGAAAACGCCAAGGATAATCGCTCTACAGTTAAAAAGATTCTTAATCTTGGCAAAAAAGACGATGAAGGGCCAGCTACGGTCGTTGATGCCCCCGCCGAAATGAAACGGCTCAAAGCCAAAAGTTCCGCTGAGACTCCGGTGCGGGACGAGTAAGAAACATGAGAAAAATATTTCTTTTAGGGCTAGCCTGTCTCGCATTGACGAGTCCTGTCTTTGCGGCCTCGCAAAGTACGGAAGGGTCTACGCAGAAAGTCTATAATGCTGAGAGTTTTGTGCTGAACAACGGAATGCAGGTTGTTGTCATTCCAAATCACCGCGCTCCTGTTGTTTCGCACATGGTTTGGTATAAGGTGGGGGCAGCCGATGAACCACAAGGGGACGGAGTCTCGGGCGCAGCTCACTTTCTGGAGCACTTGATGTTCAAGGGAACCAAAGCGATTGCTCCGGGACAGTTTTCGAAAATCATTCGGGCTAAGGGGGGGGAAGATAACGCCTTTACCTCTTGGGATTTTACAGCTTACTTTCAGTCTGTGGCCAAAGACTTGCTGCCCATGGTCATGGCCATGGAAGCGGACCGGATGATTAATTTGTCCTTACCGGAAAAAGAAGTTCTCTCTGAGAGAGAGGTTATTATTGAGGAGCGTCGGCAGCGCACAGATAACGATCCCCAAGCCTTGTTTTCTGAACAGATGCGGGCTGTCTTATTTGCAGCCAGTCCTTATGCTGTTCCCATTATTGGTTGGCGTGATGAAATGCCAAAACTCGTTCGCGCTCATCCTGAGGCGTATTACAAGACATGGTATGCACCGAACAATGCTATTCTCGTTGTTTCAGGTGATGTGACGATGGATCAAGTGCGCCCACTTGCTGAAAAATACTATGGGATTCTTCCTGCTTATAAGGTTCCAGATCATATTCGGCCTTCTTCTCCTGAGTTTTCGGCTCCAGCCGTTCTCACTCTTCGTGATAAGACAATTCGCCAAAGTGTTTTTTTGCGGGCATGGCGCGCCCCTAGCCAAATGCAAGACAAACCAACAGCTGACGCTTTGAGTGTTCTTCAGGAAACCTTGGGTGGTGGGGCGGCTACCCAGCTGTATCAGAGCTTGGTCGTCCGGCAAAAACTGGCAACCAGTGTTGATCTTTCATATGAAGGAGAGGCAAGAGGTGAGGGGAGCATTTGGTTTTATGCAAGTCCGGCAGAGGGAGTTTTGCTGTCCGAACTTGAGTCCTCCATCGAAAAAGAGTTCCGCAACTTGATCGTGAATGGCGTTCCTGCTTCGGAAATAGACAAAGCTAAAACACGCCTAATCAATAGTGCGATCTATGCTCGCGATAGCGTGGTAGGGCCTGCTATGACGATTGGCCAGACTTTGGCGATGGGCGGGACGCTAGAGGATGCGGAATACTGGCCGCAAAGAATTAAGGCAGTCGAGAAAGCGGATGTGGACAGGGTACTTAAAACCTATCTTGATCCTGACCATCCTTTGCACGCGCCTGTGACGGGCTACCTTTTGCCTCAGGAGACCAAAAAGTGATTATCCGCACTATCCTTGCCTTTGTTGTGTGTGTGATGTGGGCAGGGCCGTCTGTGGCCGGAATGCTCCCGATTCAAACAGTTACATCTGCAGGTAAGGTTACAGCTTGGCTCGTTGAAGACCATACAGTTCCAGTTGTTTCTCTGACGTTTTCGTTTCGCGGGGCTGGCGCGGTGAACGATTCCGAAAACAAGCAAGGCCTTTCCCGTATGTTATCCAATACACTTGATGAAGGAGCCGGCCCGCTGGACAGCAAAGCCTTTCAAGCTGCTTTGAACGACCAGTCTATTTCTCTGAGTTTTTTTGCTTCGCGGGATGATTTTGGTGGAAAACTTAAAACGCTTAGCCAAAACCGTGAGGAGGCTTTTTATCTTTTACGCCTCGCTCTCACCAAACCACGTTTGGAAAAAGAAGCAATTGAACGGATGCGGGATGCTAATCTTAGCCGGATCAAAGGGGACATGACCGATCCTAATTGGATGGCGGCGCGTCTTGTCAACGATGTTGTGTTTCAGGATCATCCATATGCTTTGAATTCAGGCGGGACCTTGACCACGCTGAAAAACATCACAGCCACTGATTTGCGTGGGAAAGCAACAACTCAACTTACGCGAGATCGCTTGATTGTTGGTGTGGCGGGCGATATTACTCCGGAGCAACTTAAACTCGCGCTTGATAAAATATTTGGCGAGCTTCCAGAGAAGGCGGTGTCTCCGAAGATTGCAGAAGTTACGTTCCCTCCTCAAGGCAGTACGGTTCTTTATACCAAAGACATTCCCCAAACTGTTCTTGAGATGGTTTTGCCCGGGATTCGTATGACTGATCCCGATTACTTCGCTGCAACGGTTATGAATCACATTTTTGGTGGAGGTGGTTTCGGTTCGCGCCTGACGGATGTGGTGAGGGAGAAGAACGGGTTGACTTATGGTATTAGTAGCGATCTGTCGGAAATGGACTATGCCTCTCTTTTTACTATTTCCAGTTCGACACGAAACGAAACCGTGCAGACATTATTGGATCTTACCAAGAACGAGATGGAGCGTATCAAAAAAGAACTGGTAACGGATCAAGAGCTGGAAGATGCTAAAGCCTATATTATTGGCTCTATTCCCCTTGGTTTAACTTCTACCAGTCAAATTTCCGAAACTCTGCTGACCTTGCAGAGGCACAACCTGCCTGTTGATTTTCTAGATCGGCGGGAACAAGCTGTTCGGGCGGTGAGTAAGGCGGATGTTGGTCGTGTGGCTGAACGGCTTTTGATTCCGGAAAAATCTACGGTTATCTTGGTTGGGCAACCAAAGCTTTCTGGAAATCCTCGCGTTGTAGATCATCTATCCAACGTAGAATAATTTAATAAATGATAAACTAGAGCTCTCTATAATTCTCTCGTTGGAGCCAGTTTCGTGTGGGCTCTGTCTTTTGTTTGGATTTTTTACGCTATGTCTGAATCGTCGCTTGAATCAATGGATCAAAAGCAGCTTGATGATGTCATCAGAAAGCATCTCCGTTTTTCAACAGGCCGTCCTAACGGTGGGCGCGCTGTTCTGAAATTCAAATCATTGGTTGGCCTGAACTTTCGCGGGGCCGATTTATCGGGGGCCGATTTTACTGGGTCGGATATGAGAAACTGCTACCTTTGCGGCGGAAATTATTCTGGGGCTACGTTTAGCAGTTGTAATTTGGCGGGAGCCAATTTTGAAAGAAGCAATTTGACGCGGGCGGATTTTCGGGGAGCAGATCTGACGGATGCCAATATGACAGGGGCAGACTTGACCAAGGCAGATATGCGTGGGGGAGCCAAGCTTGTGAGCTATCCCAAGGAGACGGCCGTAAAGAAAAATACCGATGATGAAGTTTCTCAAAAGGAAGCGGAGGAGAGTATTTTTGTAGCCAAGAAAGGTCAAGAGTCCGTTGTTCGGGAAGCAACTGTCGACCTAAGCCAAGTATCAGAACCGAAGAGTCAAGCAGAGGAGAAAGTCTTTTTTCTGGGGGATAAGCCAGATGAAAAGGATTCTTCTTTGCGGCGCGATGCCGCGATTGACCTTAGTCAAAAAGAATCTCCTTCCAATGATTCTGCGCGAGAGGCTGCGCTTGATCTTAGTCAATCAAGTGAGCAATCTTCTGCGCGCGGTGCCGCGATTGACCTTAGTCAAACAGGTGAGAAGTCTTTTACGCGTCAGGCTTTTGTTGAAATTATCAACGAAGAAGAAGGTAAGTCCAGAGTATCGGATTTGATTCTGAAGGGAGAGGAAACACAAGGGGGAGCTACTGCGTCTGACTTCGTTTTGAGCCCTACACAGGAAGACGCTTTGCGCACCAAGCTTCGTGAGCACGCCTTGTGGATTCAATTCGGCGGGAGCAAAGGCGAGCGCATGGATGCTTCGGGGTATCCTCTCTGCTCTATTTCTGACCTTGGGCGTTATCCGCTAACCGCGATTAAGGCAGAGAAAGCTATTTTTCGTGGGCTGCACTTGCTCGCGGCGCAGATGCAAAGCGCGATATTTGATGGAAGCGATTTTCGGGATACCAACTTGCAGGAAGCTGATCTGCGGGGCTCAAGTTTTTTGAACACGTTGTTCTGTCGTGCCGATCTGTCTATGGCAAAAATGGGGCCATTGTCTTTTTCGGGACCGGACGGTATTCCGCATTTGCAACGCTGCAACTTTTCAGGAGCAGATTTCAGAGGGGCCAATTTGGAAGGAGCTATTTTTAAGTATGCCATACTGGTTGGAGCAAATTTTCAGGGAGCAAACCTCAGAAAAGCGGATTTGCGAGGGGCGGATTTGACAAATGCCAATCTGGACGGCGCGATTCTAGAACAGGTGCGGCGGGATGATGTTCCTACAGAGTAACTCGTTCGGCGCGGAGACTGAGGCTGGTAAAGACTTCATATCCAATCGTTCCTAGACTGGTTGCCAAAGCATCTGCGCTTTGCCTCGGGCCGATAACTTCCAGCCAATCTCCAGCATGAGGCAGGGGAGAAAGGCAATCTGTCAGATCTACAACAATCAAATCCATTGATACGCGCCCTAGAATCGGGCACGAGTGGCCCTGCCAGTAAAGAGAAGCACAGTTGCTTCCTGAACGCAAAAATCCATCTGCATAACCTAATCCAACTGTGGCAAGAATACTGTCACGATTGAGGGATCGGGTTGCATTGTAGCCAACTGTCTCTCCTGCTTTGGCATGGCGGGTTTGAAGAATTTTTGTTTCTACTCTCACAACGGGCTGCATAGGGTTTTCTGTTTCTGGGGTTGGGTTTAGTCCATAAAGGGCCATGCCCGAACGAACCTGTTGTCTATGCCATGTTGAACGGCGAAAGATGCCAGAAGAGTTGCATATACTTTGTGCTGTGCCCGGAAGAGATTTGGCAATATCATCAAATCTCCGAACTTGCTCGGCACTTAGGGGGTTGTCTATTTCATCTGACGCAACAAAATGAGTCATGAGTATGTAGGGGCGATGTGGTGTAGAGGAGAGAGCCGAAGAAAATTCGTTTACCCCTAAACCCAAACGGTTCATACCTGTGTCAACGTGCCATATGGAGGGTCCGTGGACCCACGTACGAACATCATCTGGAGAATTCAGAACCGGAATGAATTTCTTGGCAACAAAGTCATTTTCGCCTCCAGAAGGGACTCCGCTCAAAACAGCAATGGGGGATGATGTCAATTTGCGAACTTCGAAGGCTTCCTCAAGATGGGCAACATAAAAAAATTTACACCCCGCTTCAACAAGAGCAGGAACCGCTATTTCAGTTCCAAGACCATAAGCATTTGCCTTGACAACACCCGCTACTTCACACAATTTTCCGACTTCTTGTTTCAACCGTCTGAAATTATTTACCAAGGCGGTACGGTCAAGGATGATACGGGAAGACTTGTAAGAGGTCATGGCGAGTTAACTATGCCGTAAGTCCAGATCAGAGAACTTGGTTAGGTTGGGGTCAAAGAATAGTTTGACGATACCAATTGGACCGTGACGCTGTTTGGCTACAATGGTTTCAGCGATATTTGCGCTTTGTTGTAAACGCTCTGCCCATCCCGCGTAACGGTCATTAAACTTCTCAACTGATTCACTATCGCGCTGTGTGGGAATTTCTCGCGATAGGTAATATTCTTCACGGTACACAAACATGACAACGTCAGAGTCCTGTTCAATAGATCCAGATTCTCTCAAATCAGAAAGCATAGGCCGTTTATCTTCGCGCTGTTCAACCGCCCGCGAAAGCTGGGAGAGAGCCAGAACTGGAACATGAAGCTCCTTGGCCAAGGCTTTGAGCCCTCGCGTGATCTCAGAAATTTCAATGACCCGATTGGTTTCGGACTGTCGGGATCCACTTCCTCGCAGGAGTTGTAGGTAATCGACAACAATCATCCCGAGGCCATGCTTGCGCTTCAAACGGCGCGCTCGCGTTCTGATCGCCGAAATCGATAGAGCTGGTGTGTCGTCAATATAAAGAGGAATATGCGAGAGCGTGTGAGCGGCCTGCGCAAAATCACGAAACTGTGCTTCGGTGATATTCCCTTTGCGGAGGGCATCTCCTGAAATACCTGATTGTTCGGCTAAAATCCGCATGGTGAGCTGATCGTGTGACATTTCGAGAGAGAAGAAAGCAACAATTGCGCCTTCTTTTCCCCCACTGAGCGCATAAGCTTTTGCGGCATTGAAAGCCATATTGGTAGCAAGAGCGGTTTTCCCCATCGAAGGTCTTCCGGCCAAAATCAGAAGGTCGGATTTGTGGAGGCCTCCAAGTTTCTCGTCAATATCTTTAAGACCTGTCGTTACACCTGTGACTTGTCCTTTGCTGTTAAAAGCGACTTCTGCCAGTTCAATTGCTTTGACAATCGAATCGCGCAGCGTAACAAAACTGGTGTTGCTTTCTCCGGTTTCCGCCATTGAGAACAGGCGGGCTTCGGCATCTTCGATAGTGTCTTGGGCATCCCGCTCAAGATTATGGATGAAGGATTCGTTGACCACATCATTGCCGAACGAAATAAGTTCACGGCGTAGGTGGAGATCGAAGATGGTGCGGGCGTAATCTTCAACATTCACGACACTCATAACACTGCCTGCGAGGTCGGCAAGATAGGCCGCCCCTCCCACTTGTTCCAAGTCTTGGTCTTTTTCGAAATAGGATTTGAGTGTCACAGGCGAGGCGGTTTGACCCCGATCAATCAGAACCTGTAAAGCCTGGTAAATGCGCTGGTGGGCAGGGGCAAAGAAAAATTCTGGTTTTAGAAAATCGCCGATTTTCTCATAGGCCCGATTGTCAACCAGTACCGTGCCGAGCAGACATTGTTCCGCTTCTAGATTCTGAGGGAGAGAACGATAGAGATTTTCCTCTTTCGGTGTGGAAAGAGAAACGGGAGAGGAGGAAGAAAATCCAGTTTTTTTGAGTTCTGATGTTTGAGCCATGAAAGCAAACTAGCAGAAGAAAAAGCAGCTTGCCACAATCCTGTTGCTTCAGACCTGTGGAAAACGGGGACAATAAAAAAACCGCCCACAAGGGGCGGTTTTTTTAGAATGTAAGCTTCATACGCTGAGTTGTTAAGCAGCGGTTTCTTCTTCAACTGCTGGCGTTTCAACTGCAGGGGCAGCAGCCTTGGCGGAAGGGGCTGGTTTACGATCATCATCGCGATAATTGACGATAACGGCTTTTCCAGTTTTTTCCTGAGTTTTGGCTTCTTCTTCTGAACGTGCAATGTTCAGGGTGAGGGAAACCTTGACTTCAGGGTGCAAGGATAGATTAACTTGGAACAAGCCAATCGACTTGAATGCCGTGTTCATCAGAACCTGATTGCGGGTGATGGCAATCTTGGCAGAGGATTCAATTGCATCGGCAATATCACGCGAAGAAACTGATCCGTATAGGTGACCAGATTCTGCTGCTTGACGAATGATGACAACTTTAAGGCCGTCAAGTTTTTTCGCGACTTTGTCCGCGTCTGCTTTACGCTCAAGGTTTTGGGCCTCAAGGATTTTGCGTTGAGCTTCAAAGAAAGAAATATTTTCTTTCGTGGCACGAAGAGCTTTGCGTTGAGGCAAGAGGAAGTTACGGGCGTACCCGGGCTTCACTTTTACCACATCGCCCATCTGGCCGAGTTTTTCAACACGTTCCAGTAAAATGATTTCTGTAGGCATATTCTTGATCCTTTCCCTACTAAACTATTCGCCCATCGAAGATGAACGACGGGGGTTGTCGTTTTCAATCCGAACATAAGGCAGCAAAGCCATGTACCGCGCTTGCTTGATGGCGGTGGCGAGAACACGCTGTTTCTTTTGGGAAACGTAGGTGATCCGGCTTGGCATGATCTTGCCGCGTTCGGAAATGAAACGGCCCAGCATCCGAATATTTTTCCAGTCAATAGCTGGAGAGTTCGGGCCGCTGAATGGGCAGGTTTTACGACGTTTGAAGAAAGATTTTTTTGCAGGTGCTTGTGTTTGTGCTTGTGCTTCAGACATTTTAGGCAGCCTCCTCATCCATAAAGCGGTCAGAGTCATTGTTTTTGTCGATAATCGCGGATGGGCCCTTGCTTGGCTCTTCCAGACGGACTGACATATAACGGACAATATTTTCGTTAATGCGCATTTGCCGTTCCATTTCGAGAAGGGCGGGAGCATTCACATCAAATTCAATCAAGGTATAGTGACCTTTGCGGGCCCGATTGATCCGGTACGCAAAGTTTCGCAAACCCCATTGCTCCGTTTTCAGGATGGTGCCGCCAGCTTGGGTCAGAATATCACAGAACTGGGTGGTCATGGTCTCAACTTGAGCCGCGCCAAGGTCCTGCCGTGTAATGAACACAGTTTCGTATAAAGGCATATTGATCTCCTTTCGGGTTCGCCCCACCTAAAATCTTGTGGGAGAAGCTGGCACCCGCCTTAAGGGCGACAGCAAGGTTGCTTTAAGAGGCACATAAAGACAGGACAGGCGCACAAAATCAAGAAAAAAATGCCCCAAATCGCTTTGGGGCATTGAAAGGGACGTAAGGGAAAGATTAAGCTCAATACGCGTTGGTATTGGCGTGAATGGTTAAAAACCTGGCCATGACGTAAGTCCAGTCTTTCTGCGGGTCTTCTGAGGAGTATTTCCGCGAAGCGCGGCGCAAAAGCCCCTCAAGGCGACGTTCGCTCATATCAGGTTGATTGAGCGATTGCCTCAATCTGTTGAGGGAGACGTGGCAGCAATAACTGGCGTAATCAACGTTTGGGGCCCCCCCTGCTTCTACCAAAGTGGTGTAGGCCGTGCTGTTCTCATCTAGGACTGAGCGGATATTTTGGTGTATGACTGAGCAACTCATGGTCTCCTCCTTGTGGTTCGGGATGGTTATCACGGGCCTCTAATTCCTTCCGTTTCTATGTTTCTTTCTTGCTTTGGCTGGATGCCGACCGCAAGAAAAATACGTTTCTTAATTTTCAGGTAACATATATATAGCTTATTTTTTAAGCTGTTGCAAATTAGCAACATCTAATACGATACGTTTCGAAAGGGTGCGGTGCGGGAACGTCTTGATTAATTTGTGGTTTTGCTCCGATTTGCCATTATTTGGTGATTGCACTTTTTGCCCTCTTGAGGCCAAATCCGAAGCTAAACCAAAACGAATCGAGAAAAAATGCGTGCATTTGTATTCCCCGGTCAGGGATCGCAGTTCATCGGAATGGGAAAAGATTTAGCTGAGTCCTTTAAGGAGGCTCGCGAAACTTTTCAAGAAGTGGACGAAGCTTTGGGCCAAAACCTCTTCAAGTTGATGACCGAAGGGGCCGAAACTGACCTTAATCTGACTGAGAATACCCAGCCTGCCTTGATGGCGGTATCAATGGCTGTTGTGCGCGTTCTTGAAAAGCAGGGCGGCATTGATTTGGCCAAAATGGTTTCCTTTGTTGCTGGACATTCTCTGGGCGAATATTCCGCTTTGACGGCTGCGGGTTCTTTTGATTTGGCTACGGCAGCACGACTTTTAAGGTTGCGCGGGGCGGCTATGCAAAAAGCTGTTCCTGTTGGGGTAGGGGCGATGGCTGCAATCTTGGGACTTGATTTTGATGACGTGAAAAAAATCACTGAAGACGCTATGGGGCAGGTGACAGCCGGAGAGAGTGTCGAATCAGCAAACGATAATTCGCCCGGGCAAGTCGTTGTGAGTGGTCATGCGGGAGCTGTGGCAATTGCTATGCAGTTGGCAACAGAGCGCGGGGCTAAACGTGCTTTGATTCTTCCGGTTAGTGCTCCGTTTCACTGTCAGTTGATGGCTCCTGCGGCGAAAACAATGGGCGAGGCATTGTCTGCAACGCTGATTTCTCCACCTTGCGTGCCGCTTGTGGCCAATGTCACGGCCTCTGCCGCCCACGACCCGATTGTGATTCGTGAGCTTCTTGTGAAACAAATCACGGGAACCGTGCGGTGGCGCGAGTCGGTTATGTGGATGAAGGAACAGGGCGTCTCGGAAATGATTGAGCTGGGAGCAGGAAAGGTTCTGTCCGGCCTCATCAAGCGGATTGAAAAAGATGTGGTGACTGAGAGCGTTGGTACACCGGAACAAGTAGAAATGTTGATTGAGAAACTAAAATAACAGAAAAGAGAAAAAATGATGTTCAGTTTGACGGGAAAAGCAGCTTTGGTTACCGGAGCAACAGGCGGTATTGGCGAGGCCATTGCTCGTGCTCTTCACGCACAAGGTGCGCGTGTGGGTATTTCGGGCCGTAATGTTGATAAACTGAACGCTCTTGCGGCAGATTTGGGAGAGCGTGCCTTTGTTATTCCGGCAGATTTGGCAAACCCCGAAGCTGTGGAAGCGCTGGTTCTAGAAGCGGAGAAAAGCCTTGGCCAGATTGACATTCTGGTGAACAATGCGGGCCTTACCCGTGACAACCTCTCTATGCGTATGAAAGATGAAGAATGGAACGAGGTGGTTGCGGTTAATATGACGGCTACGTTTCGTCTTGCCAAGGCTGTTCAACGGGGCATGATGAAACGTCGCTGGGGCCGTATTATCAACATTGCATCAGTTGTCGGAGTCATGGGCAATCCGGGCCAGTGCAACTATGTGGCATCCAAGGCCGGTATGATTGGTTGGTCCAAGGCAATGGCACAGGAGATTGCTAGTCGCAATATTACTGTCAATTGTGTTGCCCCGGGCTTTATTGCAACTAGCATGACAGAGGTTTTGACTGAAGATCAAAAGACAAAAATTTCATCAACCATTCCGATGGGGCGCATGGGAGCTGCTGGGGATATTGCCGCTGCGGTTACCTATTTGGCCAGTGAAGAGGCCGGCTACGTCACCGGCGCAACGCTTCACGTTAACGGCGGCATGGCGATGATTTGATGGCTTATGATCTGATTATTTTTGATTGTGACGGAACTTTGAGTGACTCTGAGTATCTCAATAACAAAGCAGTTTCCGAGGTTCTTTTTGATCTGGGGTATTCGCAATATACAATCGAATATTGTTTTAAGAATTACGTTGGAAGAACCACGCAGGCTATTCGGGAAAGTGTGGAGGCAGAAAACGGAACTAAGTTGCCGGAATCTTTTGTTGATCTCTTTATTACGAAAGTTAATGTTCTTCAGGCCGAGCTTCTGAAACCGACTCCAAATTCGGTTGCGGCGGTAGAAAGTCTAGCCGGAGATTTTCGTGTTTGTGTTGCCTCAAACGGGGAGCCCGAACTTGTGGAGAGTTCAGTAAGAGCGATTGGCCTTGGCTCCGTCTTTTCGCCCGATCAAATCTTTACCAAGGAGCTCGTGGAGCGGGGGAAACCGGCACCGGATCTCTTTTTGTATGCGGCAGCGCGGATGGGAGTTTCTCCAGAAAAAACAATCGTGATTGAAGATACTCCCACGGGGGCAAAGGCAGGACTGGCTGCCGGAATGTACGTCATTGGTTATACAGGTGTTTCTCATGCGCCGGAGGTTACAGAAAAGGAACTGAAAACCCTTGGGGTTCCGTCAGTTTTCTCGTCATGGTCTGAGATTGTAGATCATATACTGTCTTTACAACGGGTTGTGATCGCATAGACAAAGGGCCGGAAGAGGCTTTATAATGCGCGTAAAGACTTCCAAAGAAATGATACGCGATGAAGGATTTTTATCTCACTGGTCAACTTTTACTTGCAGCACCTTCAATCGCCGATCCTCGCTTTGCGAGGGCGGTCGTTCTGGTTTGTTCACATACGGAAGAAGGGGCGATGGGTTTGGTCCTCTCTCACCCAGTTACAGACCTGACTTTGGGAAAAATTCTCAAGGAAATGAATATTCCTTCGAATGAGAGGACTCCACTCGATTTGCCGATTTTGAGTGGAGGTCCGATGGATACCGGACGTGGGTTTTTGCTGCATACTTTAGACTTCGAAGAGCCTGACACGCTTAAGGTCTTGGATCGTTTTGGAGTAACGGGAACGCTCGAAGCCCTGCGTGACGTGGCGACAGGAAAGGGGCCACAAGATCTGCTTTTTATTCTTGGCTATTCTGGATGGGGGGCTGGGCAATTAGAGCAAGAACTACAGGAGAATGCGTGGCTGGTAACCTCTGCTGACCATGATTTGATTTTTTCTACCCCGACAGGGGACAAGTGGGACCGCGCTTTTGCGCGTTTGGGGGTTGACCCATTGTTACTCTCTGCGCAGAGCGGCCACGCTTAGTGTCCGTCCATAAAGTTTCCATCTATGGACTGTAAATGTTGGTTTCCTGCGCTTCCGTTGCTCAAGTACCCTGATGTACGTTCCGCTACGGTTCTCGGAAATCCGCCATTTTCGTCACATATCTGGAGCTTTCTGGATGGACACTTAGTCACGCTGCAAGTTTTTGGCACAGATCATCGTAACAAATCAAATTTTTAAGAGGACCTATGCCAGCGAGGGTAGGTTGGGATGTAAAGACATCTTGTGCAAGCAGGGAAACATCCTCTGGAGTAACAGCATCAATTTTAGCTACCATTTCTTCGACAGAAAAAGGCTTGCCGAAATTGATAACATGACGGGCTTGTTGGTCTGCGCGGGTCATCATTTTTTCTCTCGCCATTAAAACACCTGCTTTGATTTGAGTCTTGGCGCGATTTAGCTCCGAAGTAGTCACGTGATCCATGACAGATTTTAATTCGTCTAGAATGACAGGCATCATTTGAGGTAATAAGTCTGGCCCTGTTCCTGCATAAATTCCGAAAAGGCCGTCATCATGGAAAGAATCCTGAAAAGACTGTATCGAGTAAACAAGCCCCCGTTTTTCTCGAACTTCCTGATAAAGTCTTGAAGATGCCCCTCCGCCCAGCAAGGCAGAGAGCAAGCGAATGGCCGGATAGTGGGGATTTTTACGGGCAACGCCTTTGAAGCCTAAAATCAGATGAACCTGTTCTGTGGGGCGTTCGCACAGGCTGGGGCGCGGATTATAATGAGCTGGAACGTAGGGTTTGCTGGTGCCTTGCGGCAGGTGGTCAAAGCGGCTGGTTACTTTTTCTACGAAATTCGTGTGATCTATGGGCCCTGCTGCCGAGACAACCAGATTTTGGGCGGTGTAGTGGTGAGAGGTATAGTCCATCAGGCTTTTGCGTTTCATTCCTGAAATAATGCTGCTTGTACCAAGGCCTGATGCCCCCAAGGATTGGTTGGGGTAAGCGGCTTCTTGGAAGTGGTCATGGACCAGTTGATCTGGGTCATCTTCGTACATTTTGATTTCTTGAAGAATCACACCGCGTTCGCGTTCGACCTCGTCTTCGGGCATAGTGGAGTTTTGAATCATGTCGGCAAGAACACCAAGAGCAAGGTCCATATCTTCCTTGAGAAGGTGAGTGTAGTAAGCCGTCATCTCCCGTCCGGTATAGGCGTTCATATGCCCGCCAACATCCTCGATGACTTCGGCAATTTTCTGGGCGGACATTGTTGGTGTTCCTTTGAACATCATGTGTTCCACCATGTGAGCCACCCCATTTTCTAAGAGGTTTTCGTGGCGCGTTCCAACGGCAGCCCAGACTCCAAGGGCAACGCTTTCCATGGACTCTACCTTGTCGGTTACGATACGAAGGCCGCTGGGCAGGGTGGTCATGGCGATTGGCATTTTGTTATCCTAACTTTTAAGAATAAAGGATTTCATCTTTGAAAAATCATTGGGAAGAACGCTCAAACGTTCGGGACGGGTCATTAAGTCGGCAAGCTGGGGTGGTAAATGCGGGGTTATACCGCACGCACGCTTGATTGCTGCGGGGAATTTGGCCGGGTGAGCACAAGCCAGAGCCACAAAGGGTGTGGATGAGTCAACTTTTTCTTCGGCACGCGCTTTTAGCATAGCCTTAATTCCGACGGCTGTGTGAGGATCGACCACTTGCCCGTAATCGGTGTACATTCGATCAATGATGCGTAACGTTTCATCATCATCACAGCGATAGGCTATAAAATCTTGTCGGGCTGTGGACATTAAATCTGGCTCCAGCGTAAATGTTCCGCTGGATTTGAATTGATCCATCAAGGCGGCAAGGCGAGGACTATCCCGTCCGAGCAGGTCCCACAGATAACGCTCGAAGTTACTGGACACCTGAATGTCCATGCTAGGGCTTAGGCTGGGGATGACGGATTCTCGTTGCATGGTTCCGCTGACAAAAAAGCGGGTGAGAATATCATTCTGGTTCGAGCCGACAACTAAGGGCCCGATATTCGCTCCCATGCGTTTTGCAACATAGGCGGCATAAACGTTGCCAAAATTTCCTGTCGGAACAGCAAAGGCAACTGGTTTTTCGAATTGAGAAGCCGCCCATACATAGTAGACAGTTTGGGCAATAATTCGAGCCCAGTTAATTGAATTGATGGCGGAAAGAGTTTTTTTTGCACGCAGGTCAGAATCGCTGAAGGCTTGTTTGACGAGGGCCTGGCAGTCATCAAAACTGCCTTCGATTGCAATATTATGGATGTTCTCAGAAAGAACTGTGGTCATCTGACGTCGCTGCACTTCGGAGGTCCGCCCATGCGGGTGCAGAATGTAAACAGTGATATTCTCGCGTCCTTTGCAGGCTTCAATCGCTGCTGATCCAGTATCTCCGGATGTGGCCCCTATAATGGTTAGATGCTGGCCGCTTTTTTGTAGGGTGAGGTCAAACAAGCGTCCTAGAAGCTGGAGGGCAACATCTTTGAATGCCAAAGTCGGTCCGTGAAACAGCTCCATCAAAAAAGTGTGCTCATCAAGAGGGCATAAGGGTGCTGGATGTCCCCCCATGAAAACCTTGTCGTTGTATGTGTCTTCTAAGAGAGCAAGGAGTTCGGAGCGGGATATATCTCCATCGGTATAGGGGCCGATCACTTGTGCGGCAATCTCGATATAGCTTTCTTTTCCGGAAAACTTTGGTAGAGAAGCCCAATGATCGGGCACAAAGAGTCCGCCATCAGAGGCCAGTCCGGACATTAGAACATCCAGAAAAGAAGCAGGAGGGGTGGTTCCACGAGTTGAAAGATATTTCATAGAACCGTTATACGGCGAAGCCGTACAAATGTCACCTTTGTTTCACTTCCAACAACAAAAACCCCGCAAGACGCAAGGCCTGACGGGGTTTGAGAATTGTTTCTGATGAGGTAGAACACGGAATTTTTATTCTCGCGGATCTTCATATATACAAGAAAATCGGAGCGAAAATATCATAAAAATATGCCAAAAGAAACAAATATATTGAGCTAGGCACCTCATTTCTTGATACAAATTTACAATTTTCTTGCTTGGGGAGACTGTGCTGGTATATGGTCCGGCAAAAGCTTGTAGCAGAACAAGTGACGGCGTAACTTTAGAGAAACTTATTTTAAGTTAGGGTGTGTTCTTAATGATGAATGAAGTCGAAGTCGTCAGTGCGACGATATTTGGTATTCCTGCTTCGTTTGTAGCGGTTGGAATTATGGCGATGGTTTACGCCGTAATCATTGCTGAGAAAATGAATCAGGCGGTTATTGCCTTGATTGCGGCATCTATCGCAATTTTGCTGGGCATTCTGAATCAGGAAGAGGCGATTAAAGCAATCGACTTTAATACGTTATTTCTGTTGATTGGCATGATGGTCATTGTTGGTATCATGAAACAGACAGGCATTTTTCAGTATGTTGCAATTGTTTCGGCCAAGATGGTTCGGGCCTCACCTCGTGGTCTTCTTATCGTTTTATCTCTTATTACGGCTGTCTTTTCGGCTTTTCTTGATAACGTGACGACCGTTATGCTGATCGTGCCAATTGTTTTGTTGCTGACAGAACAATTAAAGCTGAACCCTTATCCCTTCCTGCTTTCACAAATTATTTTCTCGAATGTCGGAGGGACGGCCACGCTGATCGGTGATCCGCCTAATATTTTGATTGGCTCTGCGGTTGGTTTGAGCTTCATGGATTTCTTACTGAATATGGGGCCGGTTATTTTGGTAAATATTGTGGTGCTGTTATTTGTGTTCGATTCGATTTGGGGGCGTCGCCTTAAAACATCTATGAGAGCGCGGGCGCACCTGTTGCGTTATGAACCGGCCAAAGCTTTGAAAAACCATGTTCTGTTGGTCAAATCTTTTGTGGTGCTGGCATTGGTTTTGTTTGGCTTCACGGTTGGACACAACCTGTTTCACGTTGAAACGGGAACAGTGGCCTTGGCGGGGGCAAGCTTGTTGATGTTTCTTGATGGGTGGGGGCATCGCTTGTCGGAGAAAAACGAGAAAGTCCACGAAGCCTTCCATGAAGTTGAATGGGATACCATCTTCTTTTTCATGGGCTTGTTCATTGTTGTTGCGAGTCTTGAAAATACGGGGATTCTTAGCCTTGTTGCTGACCAGATTACCAAAGTAACTGATGGTGATTTTGCAAAGACAGGCTATGTCATTCTATGGGCCTCAACGTTCTTTTCGGCTTTTATCAATAACATTCCTTTTGTGGCAACCCTGATCCCGATTATCCAAAACATGGCAGATACTTTCGGGGGAGCAGACAAGCTTGATCCTTTGTGGTGGAGTCTGGTTCTTGGGGCGTGCCTTGGAGGGAACGGGACCTTGATCGGGGCGAGTGCCAATGTTATGGTGGCCTCCTACGCTCAACGGGCGGGGCACAATATTTCGTTTATGAAATATCTGGCTCACGGCTTTCCCTTGACTATTCTAACGATTATAGTTGCGAATGTTTATCTGACACTGCGTTACTTTATGTAGGGAGAGAATGGGCGGAGCGGTGATTACATAAACTAATTATCGTCTTTGTTAAGAAAGCCTTGTGGCTTTGTCCACTTTCTCTCTTGCAAATGCGAAAAAGGCTGGTTAAGTTCGAGCCGTTCTGAAAACTTAAGTCAAACCAATACGGAAACAAAAAATGAGCGATATTGCTGAACGCGTTAAAAAGATTGTGGTCGAACATCTCGGTGTTGATGCCGAAAAAGTGACCGAAGCCGCAAGTTTCATTGATGATCTAGGGGCTGATTCCCTTGATACGGTTGAACTTGTCATGGCCTTTGAGGAAGAATTCAACGTGGAGATCCCTGACGACGCTGCCGAAAAAATTCAAACGGTTGGCGATGCGGTTAGCTTCATTTCCTCCAAAGCTGCGTAATTTATCAACTCAAAAAAGGGGCCGTTCTTGCCAAAGCTCTTGGCGCGGCCCTTTTTCTTGGTACAATTGGGCATCATGAGACGTGTTGTTATTACAGGTATGGGTATGGTCTCCCCCTTGGGCGTTGGGGTAGCGCGCAACTGGGCGGCTATTACATCCGGAAAAAGTGGTTTGCGCAGGATCGAACGCTTTGACGTGGCGGATATGGCTTCGCAAGTGGCGGGCATGGTTCCTTACGCATCGGAAGGCGATCCTGACGGATTTAACCCTGACCTTACTCTTGCTCCCAAAGAACAGAAGAAAGTTGATACTTTTATCCTCTATGCGATGGCTGCTGCGGACGAAGCGGTGGCTGATAGCGGCTGGAAACCAGAAACAATTGAAGACCAAGAACGCAGCGGTGTGATGATTGGTTCTGGCATTGGTGGGCTGCAAAGCATTTATGAAACTTCTATCGTCTTGGCTGAAAAGGGTCCGCGCCGCGTGTCACCTTTTGCGATTCCGGCTATGCTCATTAACTTGGCTTCTGGCCATGTGTCGATCAAACACGGTTTCAAAGGCCCAAACCACTCGGTGGTAACAGCCTGTGCTTCTGGTTCTCATGCCATTGGCGATGCGGCTCGCTTGATTATATTGGGAGATGCCGATGTCATGGTGGCGGGAGGAGCAGAGGCGGCGGTGAACCGATTGGGCCTTGCTTCTTTTGCAGCTTGCCGTGCGTTGTCAACCTCTTACAATGACAACCCAACGGGGGCTTCACGTCCTTTTGACGAGGGGCGGGACGGGTTTGTGATTGCGGAAGGATCGGGAATCGTCATTCTTGAAGAATATGAGCATGCGAAAAAGCGTGGGGCAAAAATTTATGCCGAAGTGATTGGCTATGGCCTTTCCGGTGATGCGTATCACATCACCTCCCCTGCTGAAAACGGGGACGGAGGGTTTCGCGCCATGAGGGCAGCTCTGGCGCGTGCTGAGATCAATCCTTCTGATGTTGACTATATCAATGCTCACGGGACGTCGACTCCTTTGGGGGATGGTATTGAGTGTGGTGCAGTTAAACGGATTTTTGGCAGTGCCATTGACGGGGTGATGATGTCTTCGACCAAATCCGCAATTGGCCACCTCCTGGGGGCTGCGGGTGCGGTTGAGGCAATTTACTCTGTTAAGGCAATTGAAACAGGAATGGTCCCTCCAACGCTTAATCTCGAAAACGTTTCGGAATCATGCCGTGGAATTGATCTGGTTCCAAATGTTGCCAAAGAAAAGAAAGTGCGGATTGTCCTTTCAAACTCCTTTGGGTTTGGTGGAACGAATGCGTCTTTGGTTTTGAAAGCCGTTTAATTCATGAAAAAGCGTTTGGGTGTTATTCTGGCGATTCTCTTCCTCGCTGGATTTCTGCTATTTGAAAACGCGTGGAGCGTTTGGCAGCTTGAAGGACCGCTCGCTTCATCTAAGATTGTTGATGTTTCCAGAGGGACTGGCCTACGAACTATTGGGGAGCAGCTGGAAAAGGAGCAGGTTATATCGTGTCGCTGGGCTTTTGCGGCGGCGGTTCTCGCTACAGGTCAAAGAGGAAGGCTTCAAGCTGGAGAGTATGAATTTCCTAAGGGAATCTCCCTGAAAGACGTAGTCCAAAAGCTGGCTCTAGGGCAAACCTATCAAAGAAAAATTACCATCCCTGAGGGGCTGACCAGTTTTGAAATTGTCGCGCTGTTGATGGACTCTGAGCAAATGAGTGGGGCGGTCACCGAGATTCCCAAAGAGGGGAGCCTCTTGCCGGATACCTATTACTATAAAGCAGGAGAAGATCGGGCTGCTAAAATTAGGCAAATGCAAAAATCTATGCAGGACTATCTTGCGAAGGCGTGGGGGAAGCGAGTTCCTTCAGATATTTTGAAAACGCCGGAAGAGGTCTTGATTTTGGCTTCTATTGTCGAAAAAGAAACAAGCGTGGCTGCAGAGCGAAGCCGGATTGCAGGTGTCTTTATTAACCGATTGCGGATCGGGATGAAATTGCAAACGGACCCAACAATTATTTATGCTCTAACCGGAGGCAAGCCAAAAAACGAAGGACAGGGTCCTCTGGGGCGGCGGTTGTTAACCAAGGACTTGATGGAAAACAAGTCCCCTTATAACACTTATTTGTATGCCGGATTGCCACCAGGTCCGATTGCTAACCCCGGGCGGGCGGCGATTGATGCGGTTTTGCAACCTGAGGAACATAAATTTCTGTACTTCGTAGCCGATGGGAATGGCGGCCATGTCTTCGCTGAAACGCTGGAGGCGCATAATCAGAATGTAGCTAAATGGCGGAGTGTGCGAGATAAGCCATGAACAAACGCCTGATTATTCTGGACCTTGATAATACGATGATCGATACCCTCCATGTCTGGGGAACTTCTTTGGCAAAATTGTTGGAGGGTCTTTCAAATGGGTTGAGTCTTTCCAAAAAAACTTTGCACGACCTCGTGCGGCGAACTCATGGGCAATACCGGTTTAATGATGGAGTTTCCCTGATTGACTGGATGTTTGAAGACGGCCAAGGATTAAAATCTTCCCGATTGGCAAGCAATTGGCAGTTGGTGGCGCGGAACGTTCAGGAAGAATGGATGCGGCAGAGCGCGGCTTTGAGCACTCCCTATGACGGTATGATCCCAATGTTGCAGCAATGGCGGGATGATGGGTGCAAGATCGCGATTCAAACCGATGCAGAAAGCTGTGCGGTTCTGCGTCGTCTTTGGTGGATAGCCGTTCATGCCGCAAGAAGAGGGGAATTGGACCAACCAGACAATATTTTAGATTTGATAGATGGAATTTATTGTCAGCCTTCGATCCCTCATTCGGCCTTGTATCTTGCCGAGATAGAACCAGAGTTTAGAAGAGAAATAGAAGAAAAGCTGCATATTTGGCAGGATAAAATTTTTAAGCCTTCCTCAGCTCACCTTATAAAAATTCTGGGAGATCAGAACGTAACGCCCGATCAAACACTTTATATTGGCGATGGGCATAAAGACGGAGCCGAGGCAAAATCGTTGTCGGTCGCTTTTGCATGGGCAAGGTACGGAGCAAAAGTTGCTCCAGAAGTTCTGGCCCTTTATGCCCTAGTGGGAAGCCGGAATTACAGCTATGGCGAACGGACAGTCCTTGATGCGATGGATCAGATGGGAATAATTCCGGACTATGTTTTCCAAGAAGGTCTGTCAGAAAAAAGGTGTCCTTAAACTTTGGGCGGAACAACAAGGTTGAGTTTCAGTGTTACTCCATCTCTCCAGACTTCAACTTGAATGGTTTTTCCAGTTTCCAATTCTCCCATGCTGCGAAAAATATCGCGGTGGTCAAATCGTTCAAGACGATCCCACTTCAGAATCACATCCATTTCCTTGAGTGGCATAGAAGCAACCGGTGTCCCGGGGTATATTTTTGAAATCCATGTCACGCCTTGGTTATAGTCGGTTGAAACAGTCATACCCCATCTCATTTTAGGTTGAGCAAAAGGGTAGCCATTGGCATCAAGACTCCAGTCTTGAAAGGCTTCGGCATAGGGAACGGGGCCTCTCATATCAAAATGCCAGTCATTACTTACGTTGAAGCGAATGCTTTGCATCATAGTAGAAAAATCAAGTTTCCATGCTCCATCTTCCATGACCAAAAAATAGGGTGCGCATTTTCTATCATCTACTTTGTACCGAACAACGGCACGATCTTTTGTTCCAAGAATAACGGCATTGTCCACGGTGCATTGTTTATAGGCAGATAACTCATTTGCCATTTGGCCTTTGGTGACAACCCATTGTTTTTTCAGTTCTTGTGTGGCACGCGAGTAAATAGCTAAATTTGGAGAGGCATTTCCGTTGGCGAGTTCTGTATGATAAGCCCTTACGACCTGCTCAGGGGAAAGTCCAGAAGAGGATGGGGATGTAGGCGTTTGCGATGTGGATTCTGGGTGAACATAGCCGGTTCCTATAGAGGCTTTCGTTTGAGCCCCCGCACCAATGGACAGGTTCTGAGGAAGTTGGGAGGGAGGAATAAACGCGTTTCCCTTTTCAGCTTCTTGCGCTCTTGTGACAATCATCTCGGTTGTGGCCACGATGCCATCGGCAACTCGATTAGCTTGGAAAAAGGGGATCATTTGTCGTTGCTCGACATAGGCCACAAATCCGTCTGTATAAACGGCATCAAGTCCTGCGGAGACTTCCAACCTGACCAGATTCTTCTGTGGATCAATCACTAGCAGCAATCCTTTGCGGGTTTTGCTTCTCTCTCCTATGGCGGCGGTTTTGAATATTTTGGCTATGTTCTCTGCGGACAGGTTTCCGCTACCTACGCGATAATCGATATCGTACTGTGCCAACAAAGCTTGGTGATATTCAGTAAGGTGGTTCTTTTGCTCGGGATGAAGAAGGCCAGCTTCATCGCAGACAAATTCAGAAAAACATTCGGCTCCTGAATTTCCTTTCTGGACAAGAAAGAAGAGTCCTAGAAAAAGAACCAGTAACAAAGCGAGGAAGGAGTGAAAAGGACGGATACGCATAAGTGGACCCCTCTATTCTTTTGCTGATTGTGAGGAAGATGTTGTGTCAAGGTTAACAGAAGGGGCAGTGCGTGAGCCTTCATCAGCTTTGAAATAGGCTTTGCGCTGGAAATCCCCTGCGCTGGCAATGAGGCTTTCCGGAAGCTTGCGGATAGAGGCATTATACTCCCCGACTTTTTCATTAAAAGCCATGCGGGCGACATTAATCCTGTTTTCAGTTCCCTCCAGTTGAGCTTGAAGTTCTAGGTACTGGTCAGAGGAGCGAAGATTGGGGTAGGACTCGACAACCAGCATGAGCCCTTTGATATTTTCCCCTAACTCCTGCTGGGCCTTAGCCAAGGATGCCATATAGGCCTCATCTTCAAGGTGGAGAGCTGTATTGGAAGACATTTCCTTGAGTTTGAGGGATTCGTTTTGAACAGCTTCTATCTGGGAACGCAGACGGGTAATGTCTGTTAGGGTTTTTCCTTCGTGTTCGGTAAAGGATTTTACAGTTTTAACCAGATTGGGGATGAGGTCTGCGCGGCGTTGGTAATTGCTTTCTACCTGTGCCCAAGCTGAAAGGACATCTTCTTCTTTTTCGACTAAGGCATTATATCCAAAGGCAAACCACAAAAGAGAGCCTAGGACAGGCAGACCAATTAGCAAGGTGCTGATAAAGGATGAAAAAGACGTGTTCATTTCGCCAACCTTTCCCGATTGATTAAGTGTTTCAGAGACGTTTTGAATAATTTGCTCTTTTGGAGTACCCCCTTCTGAAAGAAACCAAAAAAGAGCAAAGAAAAATAGGAGAGCGGCTCCAACCAAGAGAGGCTTCACTGGAATCTCTGCGTGGTAACGAGGGGATGTTGTTGGTACGGAATCGGTAAGGCCAAGACTGGCTTTTAGAGTCGAGGCCTGCTCCTGTGTTAATTTTCCGTTTGCCTGCATTGCTGCAATTTTTGTTTCAAATTTCACCTTGTATCTCCCTTATTTTTCGAATTCCCTCTTCGGCGGGCAGCTGTCCCTGACCAATTTCGTCAAGCAGCTGAGCAACATCTTTTTCATCGTTGTTTTTCAGGGTTGCGAGAGCCTGCATGAGCTCATCCATGCGGCGACGTAACGTGGGATAGCTAACCCCAACTTTTACGGCCAGATCCTTCAGGTTTCCACCACACAGTATCATTTGTTCAGCAAGAACCCTCATTTCTGGGTTGAGACGGGCCAGGCGGGGAAGGCTAAAGCTTCCCTCCAGAACCACGCCACATCCTCCGCATTTCAGGCGGGAAAGCTTCAGTTGGCTTTTGCAGACGGGACAATCAATCATCTTATAAAACTAACACATATTTTTAATATTATCAATAAAAATAAGAAAATATTTTGATTATATTAAAGTTAATATCAATTATATAGATAATGGCGAGCATGGAGGCTATTTACTCCCCCTCACTGCGGGCGGGACGGTCTAGAATATGTCCGACAGCTTGCTTGACGTCTAGGTTTTGGTACAGACAAGCATAAACGCTTGAGACAATCGGCATTTCAACCCCGTGTTGCAGAGCAAGTTCATGGGCGGCCTTGGCGGTGGGCACACCTTCGGTGACAGATTTCCGGCGGGAGAGAATATCGCTCAGAGGTGATCCTTTGGCGAGTTCACTGCCGAGAGAGAAATTGCGTGATTTCATGCTGGAACAGGTGAGCATCATATCTCCGACTCCGCATTGGCCCATCAGGGTTTCCTTGCGACCCCCCATTTCCAAAGTTAGGCGGGAAATTTCGGCAAGGCCCCGTGTGATAAGAGCGGCCCGTGCACTCTCGCCAAGACCAAGACCATCAACAATACCGCAGGCAATGGCAATAACATTTTTGACGGCTCCGCCGACCTGTGCTCCGACAACGTCCTCGGTGAAATAGAGGCGCAGGTTGCGTGATTTCAGAGCAAGTTGAATGTTTTTACCATTAACCAGATCAAGGCAGGCGAGGGTTGAGGCGCTGGGGAGTCCCTTAGCAATCTCATGAGCGAAGTTGGGGCCACTCAAAATAGCAGGAAGAGCAGAGGGGGCTTCCTCATGGACAACGTGGGTTAAAAGACGCTTGGTCGAGGTTTCAATTCCTTTGGCACAAATGACAAGAGGGTGATTGGGGTGCAAATGGGGGGATAATTCTTTGACAACGCTGCGAAGGAATTGCGCGGGAACAACGCATAACAAAACATCTGCCTGCGCAGCCTCTTGCAGGTCTTCCGTTATTTTTAAGGCTGGGTTGAGAGCAATATTGGGGAGATAGAGTGTGTTTTCTCTTGTCGTTCTCAACGTATCGGCAAGGGAAGTTTCGCGGACCCATAAACTCACATCATGGCCTGATTGGCTATACATCTCAGCCAGAGCGGTTCCCCATGCACCTGCTCCAATCACAGAAATTTTTGTCATGATACGTCTTCCTTCAGGTTTTCAAGAGGCCAGCGAGGGCGAGCAGGCAAAGTCAAAGGGCTGGTCAGCCCCACTTTTAAGCGTTCAACGCCTGCCCACGCAACCATCACTCCGTTGTCGGTACAGTATTTGAGGGGAGGAGCCATAAATTCGAACCCTAGGTCTTTGCAGGTGTCTTTCAATCGGCCCCGAAGATACTGGTTGGCCGAAACGCCGCCGCAGACAATGAGACAAGGTTGCTGCACGTGGTAAATTTCTTGGAATCGTGACATTGCTTTGTGGACGCGCAGGGACAAAGTCTCGGCAATTGTGTGTTGAAAGGCATAAGCCACATCAGCCAGGTCGTCTTCATCGGGATTGGAAAGTTGTTCGAACACATTGCGTAGGCGTGTCTTCAAACCTGAAAAGGAGAAATCCAGATCATGACTATGTTGCAAAGGAATGGAGAACGGAAAATCGCGGAGAGCCCGTGAGGGATCGGAACAATTTTTTGCCAGTCTTTCAAGATTGGGTCCCCCGGGATAGGGCAATCCCATCAATTTGGCAGATTTGTCAAAACATTCACCCACGGCATCATCGCGGGTTGTACCCCATAAGTGGTAGGTGCCAATAGCTTCGGCGACCAGAATTTGAGTGTGTCCCCCCGAAACCAGCAAAACAAGATATGGAAAGTTTATATCTTCTACCAAGCGGGGAGTTAGCAAATGGGCTTCGAGATGGTTAATGCCGATGAAAGGTTTACGGGTTGCCAAAGAAATGGCTTTTCCGGCCATCATACCGACCATGACACCGCCAATTAGCCCGGGACCGCTGGTGGCCGCAACTCCGTCAAGGTCTTGAAAACGCAGTTTGGCTTCTGTTAAAGCGGCGGCAATCAAGCGGTCGAGGTGGTCGAGGTGGCTTCTGGCCGCTATTTCCGGAACAACGCCACCAAAGACAGTATGGGTATCGATTTGGCTAAGGAGCAAGTCGGCGAGAACTTCTCGACGATCGTTGACAATCGCCACCCCAGTTTCGTCACAACTTGTCTCAATTCCCAATATATTCATACATACATATCTAAACCCTCCTGTGGACAGGCGCAAGCTTGTGGATTGCTAAATTACAGCGATTGCTTTATCCGTAACGCCCAGAGATATTCGTTTTATAGTTACAAATTGGGCGCAAAGAGGTATGTCAGCAACACTTCGTATTGGTACACGCGGATCCCAGTTGGCTATGGCTCAGACAGGGGCAGTGGTGGAGGCCCTCAGGGCAGCTCATCCTAATTTAGATGTTCAAGTTGTTGAAATTCTGACCTCAGGAGACTGGAAACCCTCTCACGGGGAAACTCGCTTGGCGGAAGCAAAGGGAGGCAAAGGTCTTTTCGCTCGTGAAATAGAAGAACAAATTCTTGCTGGAACAATTGATTGTGGGGTTCATTCCCTAAAAGATATGCCGTCTTTTCTTCCTGAAGGTTTGGTGATCGAACATACCTTGGAAAGATTGGAAGCGCGGGATGTTTTGCTGTCTAAAACCTACAAAAATTTGGACGAGCTGCCAATGGGTGCGGTGGTAGGGACGTCAAGCTTGCGGCGGCAGGCTTTTGCTCTTCTCAAGCGGCCTGATTTGAAGGTTGTTCCTCTGCGCGGCAACGTGCCGACCCGTATTGAAAAATTGCACCAAGGACAGGCTCAGGCCATTTTTCTGGCTTTGGCAGGACTAAAACGCTTGGGCCTAGAGAGCCACGCGACGCAGATATTCGAACCAGATGAATTTTTACCTGCGGCATGTCAGGGGATTATCGGAATTGAAACGCGTCGAGGTGATACACGGGTTCACAGTCTGCTTGCTCCTATTCATGTACCGAGCACTGGATACCAAGCTGCAGCAGAGCGGGCGGCTCTGCAGGTTCTTGACGGGTCTTGCAGAACGCCAATTGGGGCCTATGCTCAGCTAAATGGATCCCGTATGTTTCTCAAATGTGCTGTAGCTGCTCCAGATGGTTCGGCACTTTATGAAGATAGCATTGAAGGGGGGATTCACTCGGATGAGGAGGCTGCTGCTTTGGGGCAGGCTCTTGGGATTCGTTTGAAACCTCGTATTCCTGAGGAATTACTGACGGAATGACGTCTTTGCCGCTGGTTCTTATTACGCGTCCGGAAGAACAGGGTTTATCCTTTGCCAGAGAGGTTGCGGCTCTTGGAGCCCTCCCACTTCTTGACCCGCTTCTTACGATCATTCCGATTAAAAAAACCGACTGGGCTTCTGGAAATCCTCCAGATGGGGTGGTTCTAACTAGCTCTCACGCACTGCAGGAGTCCTTTCCTTCTGCTTGGCAGGATGTTCCTGTTTTTGTTGTAGGGAAAACAACGGCTGATAAGGCTCGCCTTTGTGGGGCTCGGAAAATTTATGCAGCAACGGGAGATTTTTCTGAATTGATGGGGATACTCAAAAAAAAATTACCCCCCTCTTCTCACCTTGTTTACTTGCGTGGGGAGCATATTCGTCACTCTTTGTCCGAATGTTTATGTGAGTATAAAATTACTCAATATGTGACTTATACCGCAAAAGCAGCTTCTTCTTTGTTGCCGGAAACAGTGGCGGCTATTAAAGAATCCCGCCTTCATAGTCTGACGGTCTTTTCTCCACGGACAGCCTACATTCTCAGGGAATTGCTTGTTGAGCACGATTTATTGCCGTTTTTGTCCGCGATAAACCTCTTGTCTCTCTCTGGCGCAGTGCTAGAGTCTCTAGCGGATCTTCCGTGGAAGGATGTTCGGGTGGCAAAGTCACCAGAGCCCGATGCATTGCTTGCTGAATTATCCAGTCTTTTGTGAGGAATATTTATAATGACCGACCCCTCTTCTCCCCCTATCCAGAATGCCAGTGCGATTATTGATCGTTTCGGGGGGATTCGGCCCATGGCGACAAAGATGAGGATTCCGGTCACGACTGTTCAAGGTTGGAAACAACGGGGAGCCATTCCTGCAAATCGTCGTGGGGATTTGTTGCGGGCGGCGGATGAAAACGGGATTACGCTTACAGATCTTTTACCTAGTGAGGTTGTGGGTCAAAAAGACGAATGTTTCGAAACCCCTGATATTGTGCTGCCAATGTCTAGTGTCATGAACAAAAATCACAATGCAGCGGAGAATCTGAAGCCACAAAGCATCAGGTGGCCGCTGTTTGTCGCTGGAGTGGTTTGCATTGTGGCGGCTGTTATTGGCTCGGTTGTGGCGATGGCTCCTAAGGTTAAAGTTCTTTCAGCACAAGAGCAGCGGATTCAGGATCTGGAAATCGAAATCAAAAAAATGAAGGCCGAGACTGCAAATAGTGGAGGGATTGCGGAATCTCTGGTTCCAGATGATCTCAAAGCAAAAGTTGAAGAACTGCAAGGGACAGTGGCTAGTCTTTCCGATCAAGCCAAACAATATTCTGGAATTCTGGATGATTTGAAGTCTGGCACGTTGCCACAGCGATTGGCAAAGCTTGAAACTCACATGAACAGATTTCTGACGCAAGCCAATGCACTTGGTTTGCAACAAGTCATGGCGAAGGTTTCTGGGTTACAACAATCTTCGCAAGGAAGGTCTCAACTAGACAAAGTGATTGGCTCTTTGTTGCAGGTAACGCAGGGAGTCGAGGGTGTGGGGGGAACAGAAGGAAGTGTTGATCCTCAAGCGTTGACGTCTGCCCTCGAAAATTTGCGCCAGAGTGACCCTGCTGTTGCAGAGACTTTTCAAGATGTGGCTC
>JAEUKO010000020.1:0-27603 GCA_016794285.1 Alphaproteobacteria bacterium
TGGTGATGGCATCTAGGGGAACGCGGCGGTGTACAGGAGATTTTTGGGAAAGCTTGGTCACAAAAACAGGAGGCAATCCAGATTTCGCCTTGTGATTGCCAATAAAGTTCTCTCTGTCAATTTCGTTCAGAAGGGGAACGTCACGCGTATCACTGAGCAGTCCAAGACCGGAGTTTTTAACAAGGACACTCTTTGCATTAGCCCCCGTACCAGTAACTTTGTAAGAAGAATAGCCAAGGAGTGTAAAGTTATCGTCATGAATATAATCAAGAAAATCTGTATATTCTTGGACATCCTTGGCCGGAACTCCGCGCAGATTTCTTAACCCATTTTGGGCGGCTTTGACTTTGGCTTTGATCGTCAACCAGTCTTTGGTTCCGAAGTGAACATCTTGCATCACGGCAGTTAAGTCATGCTCCAGAGCAACCATTTGATCGTCGGTTAAGCGGCGATTCAGTTGAATAAAAATATGGGATTCCCCAGTAAAGCCAGTCCGTCTTTCTGTGCTAACTTCAACAACTTTTCCCTTTGCATCCCGCTGAATAAAAAGAAGAGGATGGATGATCTGCTCAATCAGCAAAGATTGCTCGGACAAAAGAGCCGTGATTGAATCAACAATAAAAACCATATCATCGCTGATGATGTGAATCGCGGTATGGGAATTTTTCCAATCGGCTATTTTGTCCGACGGGTTCGAAACCTCAACCAAGCAATGGCCCGCTATGCGGTTCTTCCCAAGCTGTTCTTGGTGGGTGATGACATGATCGAGGAGGAAGGGTTCGATATAAACAAGATCATCGCCGTTAATGGCATCAAGGAAAGATTTTCGAAACCCGATTTTGTCATTCTGTCCGGTTGTTTTCGAAAGTTTGGTATTTGTCGTTTTCTTGTTTTGCATGGAAATATCCGCTTTTATGGACCTTGTTCACCCAGAGTGAGTTTGAGGAAACAGCAATAAAGAGGTTTGGTCAAGATGTGCCGACAAGTCTTGAACTATTTATTCTTCTTGCGTAACCCTAACCTTGGCGGACGTCTGCAAGACATCTATGGCTGACCCCAAAATTATTTAGACAAAAGTCCTACAGAGTTCGTCATCCCGTTGGCGCGTCCATTAGGACGCTGGCACAAACGGGATCCAGAATCTTGTGCAACTTCGTTGCACCCAAATATGCCAGACCCCCGCCTATAAAGCGGGGGTGACGATTGGGGGGAGAGCCTGCACTAAAAACGGCGACTGACGTTCAGATAAAAACGTGAATCGGTGTCGTTCTCGGTCCCCACTTCTTCGGTGAGAGGACGGGCGACATAAACCTCGGTCTTGAAGCTGTTTACAATATCCGTCCGCAACCCGAGGCCCGCAGAGGCAAGGGAGTTGATTTTATCTGCGCTGGTGGTGGCATCTTCGTTCCAGACACGGCCAGCATCATAAAACCCGAAAACTTGCGGGGAGGTGAACCATTCGGACTTCAGCGGAGTATTCCACTGAACCTCGACTTTGGCGGCAAAACCGTCATCGCCCGTGATTTCAGAAGGATCATAGCCGCGCCCGTACCCACTTCCGCCAACGCCAAATTCTTCGGAAGAGAGAAGGGCGGAATTGGTATATTGGCCTTTGACGCCCAGCAGAAGATTGAAGTGAGATGTCAGGTGTTGCAACCGTTCAAGCGTTCCTTCGACTTTGAAGAATTGTGGATTGCCATCAGGGCGAGTCAAACGTGAGCTGTCCTCATCGCTGGCTCCAAGAATATTGAGTCCTTTGGCGAGTTCGAGGTCCATCGTATTGGCCCCCCCGCTGAAAAGGGAGTCAATAAACTCAAGACGACCACCAATACGAAGCGCACGGATATGGTCTTCCCGCTCATCTGGAATATTGTTCTCGGTTGTGGTGCTGCGTGCATCAAAAAGAGCGCGACCAGTGAGGTTGAGCCCACGCGTGCGAATGAAAGGATGCTGCACGGTCAAGGAGGCGTATTGAGATTTTCCCAGAACGTCCAAAGCGCGAAGTTCAAGGCCAGGTTTGGTGTTGGTGTAGCTGTAGAGAGCTTCAACACCCGTACCAAGCGAGCCAATCGGAGCCCAGTAAGCCACAGAGCCATAGGCCAATTCGCGGTCAAACAATCCACCATGTGGTGCATAAACAACTTGACCTGTTACACGTTCGTTGTAACCGAAAATCTGGGAGTTAATCACGCCCGCAGCGGTTCCCTCCCATTTTCCAAGGTAACGAGATCCAAAGTTATCAATGCCGACCAAGCCTTCAAACGGCGAGCGGGTTACAACAATGGCGAGGTCTGCGGCCCCAACAGTTGTGGGCGATGGTGAAATAACACTCCGCGCAGAAACCCCGGGAAGATCATTGATTAAAAGGA
This sequence comes from Alphaproteobacteria bacterium, assembly GCA_016794285.1. Taxonomy (GTDB): domain Bacteria; phylum Pseudomonadota; class Alphaproteobacteria; order Micavibrionales; family Micavibrionaceae; genus UBA1573. Next base: position 2,370 of record JAEUKO010000020.1, read on the forward strand.
GTGCGCGTTCGAGGTCGGCGACATTCAGAGGCCCCCCATCCTTCTTGATCCCTGCCGCATAGCGACGCATCAGCGGAAGGGCGTTTGCTTCCTTTGTGGCATCTCCTTCAACTGTGATATTTCCAATCGTTCCTTCGACAACTTGAAGACGGGCGACTCCCCCTTCAATGGTTTGGGGAGGAACCACAATCTGGGTCAAAATATAACCATCGTTCCGATATTTGGCGGTAATTTGTGCCGCAATTCCATACAAATCGGCCAAGGAAATTTCAGTGCCAATCCGGTTTGCGTATTCTTTTTCCAACTGGGCTGGGCTGTAAACCGTTGCCCCTTCGAAAGAAATACTGGAGAGGGTGAAGTGAACATTTTCAGATCCCGCTGGAGCAACCGTAGCCCCTGCTTTACGAACTTGAATATCAGGGGTACTGGCCGGAACTTGCGTCTGTCCCTGCACACGGCCTTCGACCCGCCCAACATCAGCCGCGCCCGGGGTGATGGCCTGAGCAAGAGCAAGAGAAGGGCTCCCGATAGCTACAGCAATAAGCGCACTGGATAAAAGTGAACGCAAAATGGTTTCGGAACGATGTGTCATTTGTTGGGTTCCCCCTAAAAAATCTTTGTTTGAATACGAAGCCGCCACTAAACAGCTTAGTGGACAAGATTGCAACTACTCATGAATATGAACTCAAAACTATAAAAAGGAAAGACACCTTGTAAGCGGGGGCTCTCACTTTGAGGTTTTTATGTCACAAAGGGAGAAGTTACTTCTGAAAATTTCCAATCTCCCCACTTTTTACGACAATTGCATAAAAATTGGCAGTGCGGTAGGCTTGCTGAAAGAGAATGTCGTAAGAAGACAATTCCTGTGGGTTGGAAGTGCGGATAACGGCCAGACCGTTGGGATGATCCTCAAACCATTTTGGCAAATCACCTTCGAGAACAAAGTGAACTGGTGTATCAAGCTGACCTAAAAATCCAAATTCGCCGTGATAGGTTCGGATCGTGGCGATGGGGTGGTTCGGGTAAGAGGCTAGAACCTTAGCAATCGGAGCCAAGTCAAAATTCGGAAACAAACTATCCTTTGCCTCGAGCATCAAACTTCCCATAAAAATGGCCATGCTAACCGCAACGCTCAACAAACCAACCCGATAAGACTTCTTTACGGAAACAAAACCAATCAGGAGAATGGCGATGCTGGCCATCCATGACCATGTGCCGTCTATGTTTCTCAAAACATCAGGGAGCAAAATCTGTTTTGAAAAAGCAGGAAGAATAACATCGGCAAATATCTTGAGAGCAAGCGGCAAGAGAGAGAGCAAAAGAGGCAAGCTGAGAACGGGCAATAAATCCAAAGGTTTCCAGTTTTGTTTAACTTTTTCGATCGCAACAGCCACAGCCAAGGACATACCGGACAAAAGCGGCAACAAGTAATGGACCTGTTTGCCGCTGATAAAGCAAAAAGAGAGAAAGACGGGAGGAACCCAGCAGAGGATAAAGCGGAGTAGAGCTTTTTCTTCTGGTGTTGCGTTGCTGCGAAGAGATTTCAGGCCGCGCCACACAGCCGGAGAAAAGGCCCACGGCAAAAGAAATAGGGGAATAAACCCGACATACCACCAAAAGGGCCTTTGGTGATCGAAAGCTTTGACCATGCGGCCAGCGGTTTGCCCCCAGAAGATTTTGTCACGAAATTCTGGCCCGCCTTCAATCCCTGCTGGAATCGCCCAGCAAAGGGCGAGAGCTGCCCCTAGCAAAACAGCCCCTAAAAATCCAAGCCCCCATGCTTTTCTTGAGAGGGAAGGGGCTTCTGGCTTTTTCCAAAACCTAACCAGCACCACAGGAAATAAGAGGTGCAGCAAAATAACGGGTCCTTTGATAAGGGCTCCCGCGCCAACGGCCAAGGCAAATCCGAGTAAGTAGAGTTTTTTACCTGTCTGGGCATACTGCCAAAGAGAGAGGAGCCCGCCAAGCACAGCAACGCTAAGCAAGACATCAAACATAACCAGTGAAGAATAAATCATGAAAGGAAGGGAGCCGCCCAAAATAGCCGTTGCCACAAGCGGGAAGCTTCGACTGGAAGGCATCATCCGGTGGGCAAGAAGTCCATTCAGGCACAAAACAGCAAAACTGGCGAGGAACGGAACGGCCATAGCCGCTTTTTGTGAAAATCCAAAAACAGCCCAAAACAAGTTAATCAACCAAAACAGGATAGGCGGTTTGTGGTGGTAAGCTTCCCAGTTCAGGGTCGGAAGAACCCAATTCCCCGAGTGGTGCATTTCCCACGCAACCGTTAGATAGCGGGTTTCATCAATGGGAAAAAGCGGACGGGAAAAGGAGCTGACACCATAAAGGCAGAGGCACAATATCGCGGCAAGAAGAAAAACACCCCATAATGGGTGAGGTCTGGTTTGAAAAATCATCACAGGTCCTAAAAAACCTTTACTCCCCCATCGCAGCGGCTTTGTCTTTCGAGGGCTGTCGATAGATCAGATAGATATTGCGCAGGTAAATGAAAAGCCCAGCCCCTTGGCCAACGATAAAAACAGGATCTTCGCGGTGAATGGCGTAAAGCAAAAGAATCGCCCCGCCGGAAAGGCTAAACCACCAAAACATATTGGGAATAATGCTTTTTTTGATCTTTTCAGAGGCGAGCCACTGGATAATAAAGCGGGCCGAAAACATAGCCTGCCCCATGAAGCCCACAATCATCCAAACCATCGGGTCTTTGGCGGCTTCTACGCAATCTTGTGTTGTCATATTTATACCCTTAGCCTAGATCTTCGCGGGCAACCATTTGTTTGGCCGCACGTTTTTGGAGCCAGAGCACTCCAACAATATCAAAAATTCCGGCCCAAAGCCGATCCCAGAAGCCGTATTTCGAAACGCCCGCTTCGCGGTGACGGTGACCGACATCAGCCAGAAGGACCGTCCCGTATTCCCGTTGGAACAAGGCGGGAATAAAGCGGTGCATATGGTTGAAGTAAGGCAGCGTCAGGAAATCATCGCGGCGGAACATTTTCAAACTGCACCCCGTGTCGCGCACACCATCTTGCAGCAAAAAAGACCGAATGGCGTTGCCTGTGCGAGAAGTAAATTTTTTGAGCACGCTGTCCATACGTTTTTGACGTTGCCCCGCGACCAAGAGCATTCTGGTTCCCTCAGGAACCGAAATCCATTGGTTGTAAAGAAGGGGAATATCGGCGGGATTGTTCTGTCCGTCTCCGTCCAAGGTTGCAACCAAAGGGCCAGAGGCCGCCCGAATCCCGCTGCGCAGGGCTGCGCTTTGGCCCGAGCGAACCGAATGGCGAATGAGCCGGATGCGGGAATCTTTTTCCCTAAGGCTACGAATGACTTCGGCGGTGGCATCGGTGCTGCCATCATCCACCAAGACAATTTCAGAAATGGGGCATAGTTGAGAGGCAGCTTGAATTTCGGCAACCAGATTCGCGGCGTTTTCCGCCTCGTTCAACATGGGAACCACAACGCTGATTGTATTTTGGTGGGACATTGTTTTTTCTCCGTGCGCAAACTTAGCTCTCGAGAGCCCTCTTGCCAAGGAAAAATTGGGTTGTGGCACCTTCTTCTCCCCTCCCTTGTTACCCCGATGAGGGTAGGAGTCCTCAAAACGTTAGAAAAGCTGGGTTCTATCTTTCGCCGGAGTGATTTAGACGCATATAATTTAACGGAAGTCTCGGTCCTATGATGTGGCACAGAGTCCTGAGCAACTTCCCCCTTGTTATGTGAGAGCCCTGTCAATTTTAGGCCTCATCCGTGCATAAGCTGGAACCAAGATATCCCGTTGTCTAGGCGTAAGCATAGATACATCAATGTTCCCTTCATCGCTATCGTGTTCATGGTTAATCGTTGCAGCTGTCTTAAAGGGTATTTCTACATTTGTTGGTTGGCGATATTGCATCCATCCTTGAGTGTACTTCATCATAATTGCATTCCGCGTGGTTTCCCTTAGAGGTAGTGTGGTTCCGTGCGTTAAAGCCTCATTGAACAATATAGCATCTCCTGCCTTTACCGAAATGAATCGTGCAGCCGGATTCCCAAACACGTTAAAGTACTCGCTCGGAGCCGGGAAATTGCTCTTGTGAGACCCCGGAACACAACAAAATCCTCCGGTAAGATCACTATTATCAAACAGGGAGTAGATTACTCCCACAAGACCGTTGCTAATCTTTCCATCTTCGACCCTGTGGAACATTCCTTCATCAAACATTCCGTACCCTTGATGGTGCATTAGCCCTTGTTTGTTGCCAAACGTGCTGCGAACCGTAAAAGCGTGATCCAACTTAGGCCTGCCATTAAAGACGTGCATCAGCATGGGCAGTAAAGAAGGGTTGTCTATCAAATCCCCCCATTCTTTCCCCCAATTGCGATTAAAAGAAATATCAAGAAGCCCAGCGGTTTCTCTACCAGCAACTGCAAACTGCTCACGAACAGAGAGACGAAGCTTGTCAACATGGTCTGGTGTCAAGGAGTTTCTGATTACCAAGAATCCCATAAGGTCGTACAAATAAAGTTGCTCCCTCGTTGCGTCAGTAATGTTTACCTTTGTTGAAGGAGGCTCCGGGGGGTGGATATCTAATCCGCGCCCCCATTTCATAATAAATTCCTTATACAGTTTAGGAATATTTGTTATATTATCTATATCTTCAACAGGAAGCCAAGCGTATTCCTTGTGCTCGCTGCTGACCACAACATGACCCACGCTCTGGTTCCTGTTTAGACTGCACCCATACGCAGAAATCCAGACCTTTTTTGAGGACGGAACATACGGCGGGTCTACCTGCAGCACCCCATTTCCTATTGGCAAAGATGCAACAACATCGAGGCCCGTTTCCTCTTTGAACTCCCTCGATAGACACTCTTCCGGCGTTTCCCCGTCCTCAGGCCTACCACCGGGAAGCTCCCATTCTCGGCGCTCATTCTTAAGAAGAAGCACGTTTGGTTTGCCAGCATAATGGCTAATCAGAACTCATTTTACAGAAACAGGGTAGCAACTTTCCATCACAAAAACTCTCAATAATAATGATATGGTTGGCATAACTCTAAAAAGAACTGTCTTCGTGTGTCAACTTTATTTATAGGATTGAGCACAAACAAGCGAGGCCCGAATGGAAAAGGTTACCGTTAGACAAGCCACGAGTGGTGCCCACCCCCATAAAAATGAGGATGGTCTGTGTCACTTCGTTCATACAGATAAATGCGTTGATCTTGTAATTATTGATGGAGCCAGTTCTGTTGCTGATATGAATTATCTTGACGATCCGTGTGGTGATCCCACTTGGTTTGTTTCCGGCCTTTGTGAACAGATCAACCTGTTGGCGTTAGCAGAACGCTCTGTCGAAGACATCATAGAAGGAGCTGTTAGAGAAGTAGCTTATAAATTCAAACAATGTCAGAACGCAGAAAATATGCCGATTTACGCTAAACCAATTGCTGCGATTTCGTGGGTTCGTCTGAGTAAAAAAAGGGCCAACTTAACGACCGTAGACATTTATGCTCTAGGTGATTGCAAAAGCCTTATGAGGTCAGAAGACAACGTTATTGATCTTGATCCTTACATAAATCAACAGGAAGTCATTATTTCGAAAGAAATACAAAAACTAAAACAATCTCATTTGATATGTGCGGATAATGCCGCTGAAACGTTGATGCCTATGCTTCGAGAAAGAAGGGAAGAGCAAAACGCAGCTTTTACCCCTAGCGTTCTGTGTTTACACCCAAAGGGTAAAATGGATTTCAGAAGGTATCGTTACGAATTTCATTCACCGTTCCAAATTTTACTTATGACCGATGGGCTTTATCGTTTTGTCGATACATACGGAATACACTCTAACCAAAGCCTGTTTAGAGAGTGTGTCGAGAAGGGCTTGGATGAGACAATTAGTAACTTGCGCCAGTACGAGGCCCAACGTCCCAAACACGAAGTGCTTACAGTCAAGAAATTAGATGACGCTTCCGCAATCCTTTGTTCGGTTCGGGAGGACTAGGGATTTGATGCATACCTTCGCCGGAAGGACAGGTTCGAGTGTTTTCAGCCTTGAAGGCGGGGGGCGGGTTGTGCCACAACTAGGGAAGTATAGGTAAACCCAAAATTATTTAGACAAGGGGGTCATCCTTCGCGATTGCTCTCCCCGCTGTCATCTCCGCGAAGGCGGAGATCCGGCATATTTAAGCCAGACCCCCGCTTATAAAGCGGGGGTGACGATTAGGGGGAGACACGCCCACGGGAGGATGGATAAGTTGGGGAGGATGGATAAGTAATGTTGGGATCAGTTATAACAAAAGGTTAATGAGGAAATTGCGGTGAAAATAGGGATTATCGGGTGTGGTCAGGTTGGGGCGGCAACAGCTTATGCGTGTGTTTTGCGCGGTGCCGGAACGGAACTGGTTTTAATTGACCGGAATGCGGCTTTGGCAGAAGCCCAAGCCGAGGATATTTTGCACGCCACGCCTTTTGCGGCTCCGGTTTTGGTCCGCTCTGGGGGGTTTGAGGATCTGAGCGGGGCGGGAATTGTGATTATCGCCGCCGGAGCAGCCCAGAAAGTCGGGGAAACCCGCCTTGATCTGCTTAAACGCAATGCGGATATTTTCTCTGAAATGATTCCGTCTATTCTGAACGCGGCACCTGACGCTCTCTTGCTGATTGCCAGCAATCCGGTGGATGTCATGACGCATATGGTGGCCAGTATTGCGCAAAAAACTCACGGAATACCGGCTTCACGGATTATCGGGTCAGGAACGATTCTTGATACAGCCCGTTTTCGGTCGTTGCTCAGCGGATTTCTGGGGGTTTCCAGCCATTCCGTTCATGCCTATGTCCTTGGGGAACATGGAGACTCCGAGGTCTTGCAATGGTCGGGAGCCACAGTGGGCAATATGCCGCTTGACTCGTTTGCCGCCCAAATTGGGGCTCCGATCACCTCCGCTGTGCGAAGCCAAATTGACGAAGGGGTCCGCAAAGCAGCCTACCGGATTATTCAGGGGAAAGGCGCAACATGGTTTGGCATCGGGGCCGGCATGGCCCGTCTGGCTCAGGCGATTATTCGCAACGAAAATGCGGTGATTACCTGTTCGGCTCCAACGTCTGATCTTCTGGCAGGAGGTCGCCTTGTCAGCCTATCCTTCCCCCGCGTGATAAATGCCAAAGGAATTGTGGCAACGTTGCGGCCTGATCTGAACCGTGAGGAAGAAGCGGCTTTGCTTCAAAGCGCGGAAATTCTGGGGGCGGCAATCTCAGAAATAGGGCTTTAAGACGGCTTCTGTTTTTCAGAATACTTACGGGTAAGATGAAAGAGATATTTGACAATCTCTCCAGATTCCTATAAATCTCGCCATCTACAAAACACCGGATAGCCCTGGTGGCGAAATGGTAGACGCGCAAGCTTCAGGTGCTTGTATTCGCAAGGATGTGGAAGTTCGAGTCTTCTTCAGGGCACCATTTTTCAAAGAACTTTGTTTATTACTTTGAAAACTCCGGTAAAAACGGTTAAATTCCGGCCCATGACCATTTATTTGCACAAATACGATTTGCCTGACGATGTTTCTTTTGGAAGCAGCGTTGCCATTGATACCGAAACCATGGGGCTTAACCCTGTGAGGGACCGCTTGTGTCTTGTCCAGCTCTCAAGTGGAGATGGGCACGCACATCTCGTTCAGTTTCCAGACATGGACTATGCAGCTCCTAATCTGAGAAAGTTGCTTGAGGATTCGTCTGTTGCCAAAATCTTTCATTTCGCCCGTTTCGATGTCGCTGCGATGAAGGCTTATCTTGATGCCGACTGTGCGCCGATTTACTGCACGAAGATTGCGTCTCGTTTGTGCCGGACCTTCACCGACAAACACTCTTTGAAAGACCTGTGTCGCGAGCTTTTGTCGGTTGAGCTGAACAAACAACAGCAATCCTCTGACTGGGGGGCGGCGACTTTGAGCGAGGAGCAGAAATCCTATGCCGCCAGCGATGTTCTATATTTGCACAAATTAAAAGCCCGTCTTGATGAGATGCTCAAGCGGGAGGGCCGCGATGAGCTGGCCAAGGCTTGTTTTGACTTTTTGCCAACCCGCGCCTACCTTGATCTTCAGGGATGGGCGGATGCAGATATTTTTGCTCATTAAACGAACAGCCCATAGGGAATACCAGCATGAGAGAAACCTCCGCCGCCAGACCTGTTTCTCGCGCATCTTCTTCAGATATTGAAACGGCACGGCGGGTTTTGGAGACCGAGATTGCGGGACTGAAAGCCCTTTCGGCGGCTCTTGATGAAAATTTTGTCAAAGCCATTGATACGATCCAGACCATGCGAGACCGAGGCGCAGGCCGCTTGATTCTCGCGGGAATTGGAAAAAGCGGCCATGTCGCCCGCAAAATTGCGGCGACGTTGGCATCTACCGCGACACCTTCTCATTATATTCACCCGGGAGAAGCCAGTCATGGCGACCTTGGGATGATTACCGAAGACGATGTCATTATTCTGCTCTCAAATTCGGGAGAGAATGCAGAACTATCCGATATGATTGCCTATGCCAAACGGTTTTCAATTCCCCTGATCGCCATGACCAGCAATGGGGAGAGTACATTGGGACGTCATGCAGATATTCCTTTGGTCATGCCCAAAGTGCCGGAGGCTTGCCCGAATGGCTTGGCTCCGACCACCTCAACGACGATGATGATGGCTCTTGGCGATGCGATTGCAATTGCGCTTCTTGAGCGGACGGGGCTCACCGCAGAGCAGTTCCGCGTTTGGCACCCGGGCGGCAAGCTAGGACAAAAACTGAAAAAAGTTTCTGATCTGATGTTTGCTGAAAAAGACCTCCCGCTTGTTTCTCCGCAAACAACCATGGGCAGTGCGTTGATTACCTTGACCGAGAAAAATCTAGGGTCGGTGATTGTCGTAGATGACGATCAAAAACTTCTGGGGATTGTAACTGATGGAGATTTGAAGCGTCACATGGGGCCTGATCTTCTGAGCAAGCTCGTCTGTGACATTATGTCCCCTAATCCCCGCACCATTTCTCCGGCGGCTTTGGGGGTTGAGGCTTTTGATGTCATGCTCAATTCCGGTAAAACCCCGATTACCTCTTTGGTTGTCGCAACAGATGATCGCAAGGTTGTCGGGTTGCTGCGTGTTCAAGAATTGTTACGGGCGGGGATCTCCTGAAAACTATGTCTCCTCTTCGTCTTCATCTTTCTTCTGAAGAATCTCGCGAAACGGGCATGACGAGGCTCGTTCGCAGCGATGAGGAAACAGCGAGGACCTCAGCTAAAAGCCGTCACCACAGCTCCCTTGTTCGGAAACTTCGTCTCTTGCTGCCTCTTGCTGCGCTGGCCATTGTGGTCATCATGTTCTCTTGGTCGGATATGGACAAAATTTCCGCTCCTGTACCGCGAGAAAAAATTTCTCCTCAGACCGTGGGAAAAAACGAACTGCTTTCCCCTAAGTTTCAATCAGAAGACAGTAGCCGGCAACCCTATACCATTACAGCCGAAAAAGCCTTTCAGAAATCCGAAAATCTAGATCAGGTTATTCTTGATAAACCCGTAGCCGATATTAACCTCAAAGATGGAACATGGGTGGCTCTCGAAGCCGTTGGCGGCGAATTTTCACAAAATTCCGGCAATTTGATTTTGGATGGACAAGTGAAAATTTTTCACGATTCTGGGTACGAACTTCATACCGAGCACATGAATATTGATATTAAAAACGAAACCCTTTCTTCAACCAAACCTGTAACCGGACATGGCCCCGGGGCAGATATAGAGGCTTCTGGACTGACGGGAACAGGAGACAATAAAACCCTCATTTTTACTGGTCCGGCCAAACTGACCTTGCGGCCCGCCTCTCAAGATTCTCCCTCCTCCTCTTCTCCTCGCCCCCCTTCTCGGAGTGCACAACCATGAATCGTTTTCTCCTTGTTTTTGCTCTGGCCTTGTGTGTCTGGACTTCTCCGGCAGTTGCGGCTGAGTCTTCTGCCGAAAAGCCAATCGAAATAACGGCGGACACAGGTCTTGAATGGAACCGCGATAGCAAAACCTATGTGGCGAGAGGCCATGCGGTTGCGTCCCAAAACGGATTTTCAGTCGAAGCCGATGTTTTAACGGCTGAATATGGTGATGAAAAAACAGGCTCAGGTTCTATCACGCGATTGATTGCCGAAGGGAATGTGAAGCTGGTCTCCGGCGAAAACACAGGCTTTGGAGATCATGCAACTTACGACCCGCTCAGCGGCAAAGCGGTTCTGAGTGGAAAGGACGTAAAGGTCACAGGGCCCAACCTAAACATCGCGGCCAAGGATCATATTGATTATTACGCCAAGGAAGGCCGAATTGTTGCAACGGGTCGTCCGCTGGTGACCCAAGCAGAGAACACACTTGAGGCAGACACCATCACGGCGTGGATCTGGATGAGTTCTGATACGCCTCCTTCTAACCAAAACGGCCAGAGTCTTAAAAAAGCCGAAGCCGACGGAAATGTTATTATTCATAGCGGAGAAGAAATCTCAACCAGTCAGAAAGCCTTCTATTACGGGGATAAAAACACAGCCGAACTCACCGGAGCTGTCAAAATTACCAGAGGCCCTAACCGAGTTGAAGGAGATAAAGCTGAATTGGACCTGACCACAGGCATCAGTAAAATTGTTGGGACGGAGGGAAAAGCCGGACGTGTGAGAGGTGTCTTTTTCCCGAGTGCCACAGGAGAAAAGACTAAAGATTCACAAGGCAAGACGTCCGTCTCAGGGAAACAGCCATGACGAGTCTCGAAAATGTTATTCCTTTGACTCCCGAGCGGCCCACTTTTCGGGCCTTGCCTCGGGGGCTGACCGCCCAGCATCTCTCGAAAACTTATAAAAAACGTCCGGTTTTGCGTGATGTCAGTCTTCATGTCGAGCGGGGGGAAGCTGTGGCGTTGCTTGGCCCAAACGGAGCAGGCAAAACGACCTGTTTTTATATTATTACTGGCCTTATTCCTCCCGATGGTGGAGAAATTTCTTTGGATGGGGAGGATATTACCACCACCCCCATGTATCGGCGGGCCCGCATGGGAATTGGCTATTTGCCCCAAGAAGCCTCGATTTTTCGCGGGCTCAGTGTTGAAGACAACATTCGCAGCATTATTGAGACACAGGATATGCCTCAAGAAGACAGGGATATTCTACTCGAAGACTTGCTGGTTGAATTTTCGATCTCTCACTTGCGCCGGACTCCTGCCATTGCCCTCTCAGGTGGAGAGCGGCGGCGGGTTGAGATTGCGCGGGCTTTGGCGAGCCGGCCCCATTTTATCCTGCTTGACGAACCGCTAGCGGGAATTGACCCGATTGCGGTGAAGGATATTCGGGCCCTGATCGGCTATCTTAAAACCCGCGATATTGGCGTTTTGATTACAGATCACAATGTGCGGGATACGTTGGGGATTGTGGACCGCGCTTATATTTTGCATGATGGGAAAGTCTTAACCGAAGGGTCTCCGGACGAAATTGTTGAAAATCCAGACGTTCGAAAAGTTTATCTAGGGGAAGGTTTCAGCCTTTAATCTCCTGTGCTACACTCTCTTCCATGACCAAGATTACTCAGAAACTTGACTTTCGTCAGCAGCAAGCCCTCGTGATGACTCCGCAAATGCAGCAGGCAGTCAAATTGCTGCAAATGTCCAATCTGGAATTGCAAGACTACCTAGAGGAGGAAATTGCGCAAAACCCTCTTCTTGAAAAAGCGGAAGGGAGTTCTGCGGTTCTGGAGAGCGGCGAGGAGGAGGCTCCATCCTCTCTCCCCGAAAAAGATAATATTGCCGAAAGTTTCGATCAGTCATGGAGCGACGAAGGGCCTTCGACGGCATCGCCTCCTTCTTCGCATGACTTTGATTCTGGGTCCATGATGGCGGATATTGGGGCCGGAGGCCGAACCGATTTCAGTGACGATGAAACATCTTTTGAGAATACGCTGGGCCAACCAACAACCTTGCGAGATCATCTGCAAAACCAGTTGATGATGGACATGGAAGATCCACGGGACCGAATGCTCGGAACCTTGTTGATTGATCGTCTTGATGAGGCGGGATATTTGCGCGAAAGCCTAACAGATATTGCTGAGCAGCTCAGTTGTCCCCTTGAGCGGCTTCAATCATTGGTGGCACGGCTCAAAAAATTTGATCCCTCAGGAGTTTTTGCCGCAGATCTTGCTGAATGTTTATCTCTGCAACTCGAAGATCGCAGCGAATTAGACGGGCCGATGAAATTACTGCTCGCGCATCTTCCTCTTCTGGCCCAACACGACCATAAGAAATTGGCCCAGCTCTGCGATGTTCATGAGAATGTCATTAGTGAAATGGCCGCAGTCATTCGGAGTTTGAATCCAAAGCCTTCGTCTTCTTTCGAACCCTCCGTTGTGCAAACCGCCATTCCTGATGTTCTCATGAAAAAACTTCCTAAGGAAGTTGGCGGTGGCTGGCGGGTTGAACTGAACACAGAAACCTTGCCCCGCGTTCTGGTGAATAACGAGTATTATACCAAAGTGAGTGGTCACGCGAAGGACAAGGGCGAGCGGGAATACTTAACGACCCAGATGAACAACGCCAACTGGTTGGTGAGAGCCCTCGATCAACGAGCCCAAACCATCCTCAAAGTGGCCAGTGAAATCGTCGAACAGCAAGACGGATTTTTCTTGTACGGCATTGAGTTTTTGAGGCCTTTAACGTTGCGAGAAATTGCTGAAAAAATTGCCATGCACGAGAGTACAGTTAGCAGGGTAACCACAGGAAAATTTATAGGAACGCCACGCGGGCTGTTCGAGCTTAAATACTTCTTCACCTCTTCAATCGAGGGAACCGACGGGACGGCCATTTCTTCGCAATCGGTGAAGGCACGGATCAAGGCGTTGGCAGATGCAGAAGACCCACAATCGATTCTATCTGATGACGATCTTGCCGATTTGTTAAAAAAAGAAGGGATGGATGTTGCACGGCGAACTGTGGCCAAATACCGCGAAGCTTTGGGTATTCCGTCCTCAGTCCAGCGGCGGCGGATCAAACGGAATAAATAATTACCCAGTTACATCAATCAGTTGAACGTCTTGGTATGATAGGCGTTGGTCAAAGAATTTGGCAGCGTTATCCGCAAAACGGTGGGGGTCATCGGTCGCAAAAAACTGTAAAGCTCCGCTTCCGGCTTCCGTGGAAACGGGAATATAAGCAGCCAAAGATTCTGCTGCGGCTTTTCCGCTGTTGATGAGGGTAATCTTTTCTCCGAGAATTTCGCGCAGCAAAGGCTCAAACACCGGAAAATGGGTGCAGCCAAGAATTAAAGTATCTGGCGGTGTCGCTGATTGGCGAAAAAGCGGATCAAGGTATCGCCGGATAACTGATTCGGTAATGTCCCCGCTCGACCAGCCTTCTTCGGCCAAAGCCACGAGCATTTGGCAGGGCTCGGAAAAAACTTCAACTTCAGGACGCAATTTTTGTAACTGCCGCGTATAGGCACCACTTCGGACTGTCCCGCTGGTGGCGATGATCCCGATCCGGTTGTTTTTTGTAACAGCCAGCGCGGCTTTTGCCGCAGGTTCGATCATGCCAATGACTGGAATCGGGGCGGACATCTCCTTAACAGCTTCCAGAGCATGGGTTGAGGCCGTGTTACACGCCACAACGACCGCTTTAACATTATGTTGCAACACAGCGCGGGTGAGGCTGCGCGAGTAACGGATGACCGTTTCTGGACTTTTGGTTCCGTAAGGAAGCCGTGCCGTATCCCCAATGTAAACGTAAGATTCGGCAGGAAACCGCTCCACAAGGGCTTTAAGAACCGTCAATCCACCGATTCCAGAGTCAAAAACCCCAATTGGGCCAGAAGAAGAAAACGAACGGGACACGATTTATCTTTTGTTCAACTTTTTAAGTGATAAAATAGATCTATGTTTCCTATCAGGACATTTCGGGATGGGCAAGCCATTCAGGTACAAAACAGCCTTTCCTCGAAGTCTTCGCGGAAACCTCCCCAAACACAAGGAGTAGTAACATGGAACTATCCGTTCACGGCAAACAGATGGACGTTGGAGATTCTCTTCGCGCCTATGCAACCGAAAAACTAGGCGAACTCAACGCCAAATATTTTAACCGCGCCATTGACAATACAGTGACGTTTTCGCCCGAGGGACATGGTTTTGTTAAAACCCATATTTCTCTTCGCGTGGGGAAAGATATTCTGGTGACAGCCACAGCCATTGAGCCAGAAGCGTATGCGTCTTTTGATGCGGCCGCCGCGAAGGTTGCCAAGCAGCTAACACGCTATAAAAACCGCCTGCGTGACCACCACGCCCGCCTTGAAGAAACCCCTGAGACAGAAATGACCAAAGCTCATGACTATGTTTTGGCCAGCAAAGGACTAGATGGGGAACGTATAGGAGAGGAAGACGAGGACTCGCTGCCAGTCGGAAAAGATCCGGTCATTATTGCTGAAAACCCGATGCGGATTCAGAAAATGAGCGTCGCCGACGCGGTCATGCGTATGGATTTGTCTGGTCAGCCTGCTTTGCTGTTCCGCAACCCGAAGAATAACGCAATTAACATGGTTTATCGCCGCCTAGACGGCAATATTGGTTGGGTAGAGCCCTTTGATGCGGATGTACAAAAATCTATCGCAGCAGAATAAATAAAAGATAAAGCCTCTTTCAGAAACAGCCCCTTAAAACGGGCTGTTTTTTTATTGGACCCGTTGCAAAAGTCCAAAACAAATCCCCTGCGATTGCTCCCTCGGTTGTCATCCCGTCGGTGTGTCCCGCAGGGACACTGGCACGAACGGGATCCAGAATCTTGTGCAGCTTCGCTGCACGCATAATGCTAGATCCCCGATCTGCGGTCAGCCTCGCTTCCCTTGTCGGGGATGACAGGAGGAAAAAGGGGACGGTGTCTAGGACTTCTGCAACAGGTTTTGTCTTACCCTTTTTGCTCCCATTTCCCTTGTTCGCTTTGCTGCCAATAGGTCAAGGTGTGTCCTGCGTCTTTCCATTGTTTCCAATTGGTGCGGCCTGCTGCAATTTCTTCAGGGTTTGATCCATCCAGAAGAACGCAACAGAGACTCCAACTTCCCTGAAGATCCGCATTGGCTCTGGGCATCAGAAACAGAACATCTGCGCCATGAGGATTGTCAAGATCTGCCCCAATTAGAATAGACTGGTTTGCCGCCTCTTTGCTGTTTGAAAGATCATGGGGCAGAAAGCTATCGGCCGGATGAACCCACAGAGCCTCGTTGATCGAGTCGGCTTCACTTTGTGTCTCACACCGAACCATGATTTTGTGACTTTTGGCCCGCGCACGGGCAAGAAGTTCAGGCAGAATCTGGGCGGGTGTGGCGCGGCTGAGATGGTAAAATTTTATATCCATAAGATGATTGTTGCCATAATTGTTATATTTGTGCTAAAGACCCTCTCAGCGTATAATTTTTCTTCATGGGAAGGAATCTTAAAAATGGATTCTTGTATAACGACTTCGTTTGACACAACTTTTGAAACACTCATCCGCCGCTACTACATCCCCGTTCCGGTGACTACGTTGGGGGATATTTTTTCCCGAATGATGGATAGGGTGCAGGGGAACAAAACCACCTTGTGTCCAAAGCCGCTGGGGGCTCTTTTGCGCTACTACGAGATTGAAGACTATCCGATAGCAGCAGCATACCCTCATGATATTCCCCTTCAAGCTGTGGCGTGGCAATTGGTCACTCTCTCTTCTTCGGAACATTCGGATCATGAGCTTAGAGTAGACTCCGAGGGTCCTTTGCATATCATTGCGGACGAGGTTGTTTTTATGGAGGTGTTGGCTGAAAGGAATCCGCAGGCTTTTGCCTCTCTACAACAAGATGGTTATATCGCCTTAGCACGAAACGGGAACAATACATTCATTCCCTTGCGGAGCGGGGATGTGGTAACCAACCGCAGCCTTAAGGTTATCTTTCCCTCTTCTGCTGGACAGGAACCAAGTGCAGCCCCCCATGTCCGTTGATTTATTTTGTCGTGTCATTGATAATCTGGGCGACATTGGTGTGTGTTGGCGTTTGGCCCGCCACTTGGCAAATGACTGCGGGGCGGTTGTTCGCTTATGGGTGGATGATTGGGTCAGCTTTTCCCGCCTTGAACCCCGCTTAACGCTGGACGGGGGGCCTCAGACGATTGATAAGGTTTTGGTTCACCAGTGGAGAGACCCGTTTGAGACAGAGTTTTACGAGGGTGCAGCGGATATTGTGGTGGAAGCCTTCGCGTGCAATCTGCCTCATAGCGTTATTGCAAAAATGGTGGCAAGATCAACGCCTCCGATTTGGATAGATCTTGAATATTTGTCTGCGGAGAATTGGGTGGAAGATTGCCACGCGCTCCCCTCTATTCACCCAGAAACGGGGCTTCAGAAAACACTTTTTTTCCCCGGGTTTACAAAGAAAACAGGGGGTCTTATACGGGAATTTGGCCTTATTGAAGCGAGAAATACCTTTCAATCAAGCAAAAACGAGCAAAATATCTGGAGAAAACGCGTCAAACTGCCGGAATGTGACGAAAATATCCTTGATATGAGCCTTTTTTGTTATAAAACCGCCCAAATTTCCTCTCTTTTCGATCAATTATCCGGCTCTACCCGCCCCGTTCGTCTCTTCGTTCCAGAGGGGGTTGCGCCTGAGGCGATTTCGGCATGGTCTGGACGCGCTGCTTTGCCCATTGGAGACTCCGTTTCCAATGGGTCCTTGACCCTTTGCGCGGTTCCGTTCCTTTCCCAAACGGATTATGACCGCTTGTTGTGGACCTGCCAGCTTAACTTTGTGCGGGGAGAGGACTCTCTGGTGCGGGCGGTTTGGGCTGGTCGCCCCCTGATCTGGAACATTTATCGGCAGGAAGAGGGGAGCCATATTCCAAAACTTGTGGCGTTTCTTTCCAAATATTCACAAAATCTGGGACTGGAAGAGCGGGAAACGCTTGCAGATTTTCATACAATGTGGAATGAAGAAGGCCAACTGAGGAATGGGTCATGGGACCGTTTTCTCGGTCATCTGCCTGCGCTGGAGAAAACGACCAGATTATGGGCAGATGATTTGGGGAAATATCCTACACTTGCCGAAGCCTTACTGGCTTTTTGCTCAGAGAAAATGAACGCTAAAAAATTATAAGGACAAACTGTCATGAAATTAGCTCAAGAATTGCGCCCCGGGAATGTGGTTGTTGTCGACAAAATCCCCTTGGTGGTTACCAAAGCGGAGTATAACAAATCCGGTCGGAACGCATCGGTCATGAAGTTCAAATTCAAAAACCTGTTGACCAGCACAACGTCCGAGGCTGTTTACAAGGCAGATGAAAAATTCGAAGACATTATCCTTGAAACCAAAGAAGTAACCTATTCCTATGAAGCCGGAGATATGTACGTCTTTATGGACTCTGAATACAATCAATACGAACTTTCGAAAGAGGACATCGAAGGGGTTCTGAAATATCTCGAAGAACAAATGACCTGCGAAGTAACCTTTTATGAAGGCCGTCCTATTTCGGTTGTTCCTCCTACCAAAGTGGTTCGTGAAGTTATTTATACCGAGCCAGCCGTTCGCGGCGACACGTCAGGCCGCGTCATGAAAGCAGCCAAACTACCTTCTGGTTACGAAATTCAAGTTCCAGCCTTCGTTGAAACCGGCGAGAAAATCGAAATCGATACCCGCACCGATGAATATATTTCACGGGTGAAATAGCTTCAAAGCTTTTAGGCTACAGCCAACTTCGGACAATCACTTCGTGTTGTGTGGGTTCGGTGCTGCTCCTCTTTGTGAGGATCTGCAAGGGTTTCTTCTTTGTGAAAGGTAATGCCGTGTAATATGGTCGGGACGTAGTGGTCACCAGCCATTCGGATTGTTCCTTCCCCAAAATGCAATGTATGCGCCCTTCCGGTTATATAAGTTCTGAGGAGTCTCTTTGGGAGAGGTTTTTCGCAAGCGAGAAAGAAAACTCCCTCCTGTGAAGGAAAAAAACTGGCCTTGCCCAAATTCGGAGCGTCTTGGGTCTGACTGACAAAAGTTCCGAAGTCAGGAAAGGTGATAGAATGATTGAGGGTTCCAGCAAATGCTCCTGTCAAAGAAAGTCCAGCATCTTTCTGGGGCCTTATTTTCCATTCCCCGTTTTTATGAGTAAACCGGAGTCTGCTTTTGTCCAATGTTCCTAATTGGGTCGCAATGGGGGCAAGAACCGTGGTGGTGTAAAGCTGTGCAAGGGCGGCGAGGCTCGAACCCGCAGGTATTTCGTAAAAATGACAATTGGAATGCGACATTTGAAAACCTGACTTATAGAAACTAACGGTCGGGATAGGGATACTCTAGTCAGTAGAAAAAAGCAAGTTTTGCTTGAATCTTTTTCAAGTGCTTGAGTTTCGCCTCAAAATCAGCAAGATGGGCAGCATGAAATTGCTCTTGATCGGTTCGGGGGGCCGCGAACATTCCCTCGCTTGGAAATTAAAACAATCGCCTCTTTGCGAGTCGTTGATCTGTGCGCCCGGGAATGCGGGAATCGCCGAAATTTGCCCCTGCGTGGCGGTCGATTTGTCGGATGTTTCCGGCTTGGTTCAACTCGCGGTGGACAGGGAAATTGATCTGGTAGTGGTCGGACCCGAACTTCCCCTTAGTCTTGGAGTGGTGGATCGCCTGCAGGAAAAAGGAATTCTTGTTTTTGGGCCAACCCAGTCGGCAGCGCGTTTGGAAGGCTCCAAAGGCTTTATGAAGGATTTGTGCAGAAAATACGGAATCCCAACAGCCCGCTATGAACGATTTACTGAAGTGGCTCCAGCCGAAGCGTTTATTGATCGGCTTGGGGCTCCTGTCGTGGTCAAGGCCGATGGCCTCGCGGCTGGCAAAGGTGTTGTCGTCGCCAGCACAACCGAAGAAGCCAAGGCAGCAGCGCGGGATATGCTCTCTGGCAATGCCTTTGGTGCAGCGGGGGCGTCGGTTGTGGTGG
The DNA here is from genome assembly GCA_016794285.1 of Alphaproteobacteria bacterium. GTDB lineage: Bacteria > Pseudomonadota > Alphaproteobacteria > Micavibrionales > Micavibrionaceae > UBA1573. The sequence goes on from JAEUKO010000020.1 coordinate 21,337, forward strand.
AAGAATTTTTGGATGGAGAAGAAATTAGCTATTTTGTTTTGGCAGATGGCAAAAATATTCTTCCCCTGACGTCGGCACAGGATCACAAAAGGGCTTATGACGGAGATCAAGGCCCTAACACAGGCGGAATGGGAGCGTATTCTCCCGCTCGCTTAATGACCCCCGCACTGGAAGAACAGGTGCTGGAAGAAATTATTCGGCCAACCGTCAAGGCCATGATCGCAGAAGGATGCCCCTTCACAGGGGTCTTGTATGCCGGGTTGATGATCGTCAAAGGCCGCCCGCTTCTCTTGGAATATAATGCCCGTTTTGGAGATCCTGAATGTCAGACTCTGATGCTGCGGTTGGATGCGGACTTGGTGGGCGTTCTTAAAAACGCAGCAGAGGGAAGGTTGGATCAAACTTCGGTGGCGTGGCTTGATAATCCTTCGATTTGTGTGGTGATGGCTGCCAAAGGCTATCCGGCAGACCCTGTCAAAAACACGCGGATTGGCAATTTAGAAACTGCAGCAAAAATAGAAAACGTGGAAATATTCCACGCAGGAACTTACGCCGCAAATGGCGAAATTCTAAGCAATGGCGGACGTGTGCTTGGCGTGTGCTCTGTGGGGGATACGCTGAAAAAGGCCTGCAATTCGGCCTATCAGGCGGTTGATCTGATTGACTGGCCAGAAGGATTTTGCCGCCGCGATATTGGCTGGCGGGCCTTGAAGGTCAACTCATCCTATGACTGATCCCGAAATTACAAATCTAGACGACATCAATTGATTCAATTTATGTCGTCTAGATTGTAGATGTCACGCCCGCGCAGGCGGGCATCCGGCAACAGAAGAGGAATCCTCGTCATTTCAGCGCAGGGGGATCCCCGTATGTGTTTGAATACTGGATCCCAGCTTTCGCTGGGATGACAGGGGAAGGCCGGAGTCCAGACTCCGTTAAAGAATCTTATTTTTTCTCTACGCTCTCTGCGCTCTCTGTGTTCTCTGTGTTCTCTGTGTTCTCTGTGGTGAGTTTTTTATCCCCACCCTACCCTCTTCCTCGCAGGGGAGAGGGAAAAGACAAGGAAACCTCCTCTCCCCTTGTGGGAGAGGATGGAGGTGAGAGGGATCCTCGTCATTCCAGCGCAAGCTGGAATCCAGAAACACCAGACCCCCGCCTTGAAGTGGGGCGGGGATGACGTATGAGGAATATAGGCTTGGTTATAACCAAGAACGCAAAAAAAAGGCCGGAGAGCATCCGGCCTTGAGAGGTTGTCAGTTATCAATTCAGGAGAATCTCTGGAGCTTTTCGAGCCGATGGCGGAGAACCATCTCCAACTTGCGGATGTCATCATCGCCAGCTTGCGGCCACAAAGCATGAATAGTATTCCGGTAAGCGTTCATCCGGTTGGCCATGAGCTGATCGAAAAGGGCCATTTTCCGGCTAGTCTCCAGCAGCGCAAACGCTTCAACCACATCAAAAGAAGGGGCGGAGTGGGATCTACTCGACGGGACATGGGTCATGGACAACGTGGTCATGGGCAAAATCCTTAACAAGAGATGAACGGCTAATGAGGTTAATATATCCTTAATTTTCGGCCCTGTCAAATATATTATGAAAACAAAAACAAGATAGTTTGAACTCCCTATTAAAATCAGTATGTTAGGCCTCAAGAAAAGGATAGCCCGTCATGACCGGAACGCATCGCCCCCAGTTGGACGACAGTTTGAGCACTCGCCCCCAGCCTGTGGTGGTGCTTGTGAATCCCCAAATGGGAGAGAATATCGGGGCGGCAGCGCGGGCCATGCTCAATTGTGGCCTCTTTCACTTGCGGCTGGTTGCCCCCCGCGATGGGTGGCCAAGTGAGCGAGCCGAGGCAATGGCCGCTGGTGCGCTGGAATTGATGCCCTCTGTTGAAGTTTACGAGAGTGTGCAAGAAGCGGTTGCCGATTGTCACACCGTATTTGCAACAACGGCGCGGGCACGAGACCTTGTGAAGCCAGTCATGACCCCACGCAGCGCGGCGGATTTAATGCAGAAAAAGATTGGCGGGGAAGAAAAAGTAGCGATCCTCTTCGGTGCAGAGCGGTCAGGTTTGAGCAATGAGGATGTGGCTCTCGCTCATATCCTCATTACCATTCCCCTCAACCCGGGATTTTCATCTTTGAACTTGGCGCAGTCGGTATTGCTGATGGCCTATGAATGGTCACAATTTTTGTTTGAAGCTCCTGAAGTATCCTTGCCTTTGTGCGAAGGACGACCAGCCACGCATGAGGAGTTCAGCATCTTTTTCAACCGCCTTGATGAGGAGTTGCAGAAAAGAGGGTTCTTCCGCGTGGCAGAAACCAAGGATTCCATTTCAAGAAATATCAGGGGGCTTTTTTCACGCATCCAGCCCAGTGATAAAGACATCAAGTTGCTTCACGGAATTGTATCTTCTTTGATTGGTCTTCGGAAAAAAGAGCCCGCTAGCGAGAGCGAGACTTGGCGCGAACAGGAACAGGCCGAGGTTGGCGAAAAGGCCCCAGAATCGTTTCAATGAGTTTGTCGATAAATCCTGCCATTTTCTCAGACTACCCGATAAACCTTGCTAAAATGTTAAAGCCGCAGGATTTCCCGCGGCTTTGCACAAAATGTAGAGACGATTGCCGATTACCGGCTGTAAAATTCGATAACGAGGTTTGGTTCCATGTGAACAGGATAAGGAACATCCTCAAGCTTAGGAATGCGAACAAAGGTTGCTTTGCATCCGTTATCTTCCATCGAAAAATACTCAGGAATGTCACGTTCCGCAGATTGTTGTGCCAACATCACTGCAGCCAATTGACGAGATTTTTCACGAATTTCGATCACATCGCCAGCTTTGACTTGATAGGAAGGAATATTAACGCGTTTCCCGTTCACCTTGACGTGGCCGTGGTTCACAAATTGGCGTGCGGCAAAAACGGTCATGGCAAACTTGGTCCGATAAACAACGGAATCAAGACGGCATTCCAGTTGGCCGATCAGGTTTTGCGAGGCATCACCTTTCATGCGAATGGCTTCGAAGTAATAGTGGCGGAATTGTTTTTCGCCAACGCTTCCGTAGTAGCCTTTTAATTTTTGTTTGGCGCGGAGCTGCAACCCATAATCGGTTGGCTTGGTGCGGTTTGCCCCGTGCATCCCTGGGCCGGTTTGACGGACGTTATAAGGGGATTTTGAGCGACCCCACAGGTTACATCCAAGGCGGCGGTCAATTTTATGTTTTACGCTTTCACGTTTTCCTGCCATTTGCAGAACTCCTTTTTCTTGTTGTTGTCCCACTCTCCTTGACTGGATTGGCGGAGGGTTCAAGAACCCCTCGTCAACGCCCGAAAACCACGGGACTTCATGGGAATGGCCGGACTATATGTATTTCTGGCAAAATGTCAAATTCTTCCTTTAATTTTTCCGTATTTAATTGATTTTTGGCCCTAGAATGGTAGGCTTAACCCACTTCTGAAACAGTAACGAGGAACTTTTCAAATGTCTTGCAAAGATGCCATGATCCCGAGCGTTATTACCTTTTCCCCTGAACAAACGGTGGGAGAAGCCTTAGAGACTCTCCAGCAATACGAAGTCCGCACCGCGCCGATTGTGGATGCCAAAGGAATGTTGGTTGGAATGTTTGGTCTTCATACATTGATGCAAAGCCTGCTTCCGGTTGCAGCCCAGATCGAAGGGGGTCTGGAGGATCTTGACTTCGTTGTGGATGGAACCCCCGGGGCAGCCAAGCGCATTCGCAAACTTGCTCCGCGCAAAGTTGGTGATTTTATGGACGAAGATGTCGTGGTTCTTCACCCTGACTCCAGCATGATGGAAGCTATTCTGCTTCTGGCCAAAAACGAAAGCCCGATTGCAATTGTCGAGGAAGATAGCCAAAAATTCATAGGGCTGGTATCGGAACAATCCTGCCTTGATCTGCTATACCGGACTCTGGCCGAAGTGACAAAGGACGAAGCGCAAAGATCACACGGTCATGCCTCGGCCTAGTGTTCTGGCGTTATCTTGCGGAGAGTGAGTCAAGCAGAGCTTCTAGATCAGGAGAAAGCCAGTCCGTTTGTCCGGCTTCTTTTCGGATCATCTTTCCCGCACGGTCGAGGATAATGGTTTCAGGCAGTTTGAAGGTTTGAAAGATATCCTCTGTCAGAATTTTATGTTCATCCCAAATAACCATCATGTTTGAAGGGGGACGTGTGGCCTGTTTTTTGAGAAAGTTTTGAATCTTCTCGGGACTGCGGTCCGTGGAAATCGCCAGAATAATGACTTTTTTCTGATTTTTCTCTGCCATCCTAAGAAGGGCAGGAAACTCGGCGACGCAAGGGGCGCACCACGAAGCCCAGAAATGAAGAATAACCGGAGTTCCTTGGAAAGACGCAAGCGAAGCAGTTTTTCCGTCCAAGGTTTTGAAAGTAATATCAGGGGCAACCTGAAACTCAGGGCGTGCGAGTTGTTGTTGCTCAGTGGAGGAACTTAGGAGAGGGCGGTCTTGGTCCAGAAGAAAAGTTAGAAGGCTCACACCCAAGACTGAGACAAGCAACAGAACAAGATTAAGGCGCATGACGAAGAAGCCTTCCATGTTTTTGGGAATGAATCCAGATCAGACCACCAACGAGAATTGTTTCAAAAAGGCTGAACAGCCCGAGACCCCAGAAAAGACCATCTGTGAAGCCGTAAGAGTGAAGGCCAACGCCCAGCAAGTTGACCCCAATCCAAGCAAGAGCAACCACTACATTAAGATAGGCAAGCCCTGCCAGCCAATAGAGAAGGGGAATTTGACCAGCAAGTTTTCCGTGAATCAGCCAGACCAGCCAGAGAACAATCAACAAGGCTCCGTTTTCCTTGGGGTCCCATCCCCAAAATCTTCCCCAAGACTGATCGGCCCAGATACCGCCCAAAATCGTTCCAACCGAGGTAAAAAGGAGAGCCAGAAGAGCCGTGTTGCCAAGAATTTTTATCAGTCGTTGAAGAGACTCTCCCACAAGTCGATTTAGTGCCGTTCCTATGAGAATAAAATGGGCCATTACGCCAGCAATAACGCACCACCCATAGCCAAAGGTAATACAAAGAACATGAGTGGCCAGCCAGAATTGGGTGTTAAGAACAGCCGTTAAAACTTGCATCGTGTCACTGGGGCCGCTCAAGCTCTGGGCCATAAGGCCAAGAAATAAAGCGGCGATGCTGGCTGTGAGCAATCCCGCTCCTTGCTGCATTCGCCGTTCAATCGTGGCCCCAAGCGCAACACAGACAAGGCTCACAAAAATCAGGGACTCGTACAGCGTACTCACAGGGGGACGCATAAGAATCAAAATACGCGCACCCATTCCAAGAAGGTGGATGGTTGCCCCAAGGCCGAGAAACAAAATGGCTCCTTGGTAGAAAATCCGCGAACCCGAGAGAAAGAAGCCTATGCAGAGCAGAAAAGCTCCAGCATACAGGAAAAGACTGGCTTCAAATGGCCGCAGGATGTTGTAGGTTCCCTCAAGTGGAAACCTCCAGTCCGAGGCGGAAGGCTCTTGTTCTTTGATGCTTTGTTGCAATTCGCGGATTGCCAATTTCCAGTCCTGCCCATTCGAATGTTGCCAAGCCAGAGCGATTTTTTGCCATTGATCGAAAATTTTCCCAGTTTCTGGAGACCCGTGGCCATTTTCGATGATGTCCCAAGGTGCGTGCCATTGGTCGGTGTCACTAGGCCAGCGAGAGGGGACAACACGCAAAATAGTGTTGCCTTTGGCGGCATCGGTTAATGTCTTGATCTGGAAGGCTAGCAGGACAGAGGCGGATTCTTGATCTGTGTAATGGGAGAGGTCCATCCCCTTTTTGTCCAAAACTTTCTTGGCAGAAAGTTGCAAGTCTTGCTCAATTTTTTTGATGTCGAGGTAGGAAATACTATCGGTTTCTGACTTGCCCAGTTTTTTGAGTAAGGGCGCAGAGAGCGAGACATTCAAGGGAAGAAGCAGAGAAAAACTCCGCATAATCTGGGTGTATTCATAGGCATCTTCATGCAGATCAAGAAAGAGTTTTTCCTGATGCGTCAGAAGAGCCGAGTCTTTCTCAAGCAAGAGCTTGGTTTGAGGATAGGTGGCTTTGAGGCCGGAGGCTAGCTCGGCAAGGCTATAGATAGGTTTTGGTTTCTCGGTAAGGCCGAATTGATGGCGGAGCGTAGGATCCTTGATCTTGAAAACTTCAAGCGTCGCCGCTTCAGCAGGTTCGAACAAAGACAAAGCTAACCACTGTATCGCACTCATGCTTTCCAAGTGGTCTTTGCCA
>JAEUKO010000021.1:0-25943 GCA_016794285.1 Alphaproteobacteria bacterium
TGCGTCACGTCGGGATAGACAATGTCTCGTGGAACACCTGCCCTTATCGCAAGCTCTTCCAAACAAATTTTGGCTCGGCAGGTCCGCACATCAATCTTGCACTCATCGGGAAGATTCAAACACGCTCTCACAAAATCAGGGGCCAAGGACGGATACCGTATCTCCAGTCTGAACCGATCTGCAAGCATATCTGACACTGCCAAAGCTCTAGGCAAAGAAACAGCCATATCTGTCAACGCCACTGCCTGCGCAAAATTATGTGTCAGACGGAATTTCTCTTCGACAAGCCACCGAAGACTAGGACGATCATGCCCTCTTCTTATCAAGTTATAATAGGTCGTGGCAGGAAGTTCTTCACCGCGAGCCGCTGCCGATAAGGCCCGTATCCGCGAACCGGAAGACAGAGGCCCCGCCATCTGGGACATAAAATACATATGCCGAGGATGCCCTAACAACAATTCATCAACACCGAGCCCGCTGACCATTCCCCTAACTCCTTGAGAGGCGGCACAATGATAAGCCCAATACTCGGGAAGAGTATCGACCTTCAAAGGACCATCTGGACCGATAATCGGCGACAAGGGTTTCGTGGTTAATTGAGCATCTTCAGGACCAATCTCCTTGAAACCTACCCCGATCAAATCTGCCATTACTTGTGCATTTCTCACGCTACGCTCTAGCCCGGGGACCGGACAAGCAAGAATAAGATCTGGACACATCTTCATGCTCAGCAACGCCGAGTCAATATCCCCTCCCCAAAGCAGCGCAAAGGGGCGAGGAGGCATTCTTGCAAGCATTGACCGGTTGAGAGCATCTTCTAATTTTTTTAGGGGATCTTCGAGATGCAGCAGCCCCCCATCTTCTCCTTCTGGCCACAAACTCATCATTCTAGGGAACCCAGAGGAGACGTTATATTCCAACAGCTTCCCGGGCTCAATTTTAAGAACCCCATCAAAAACTGTCCTATGCCCGATAGCAAAATCAGCGTTCTTGTCTAATTTATGGACAGCCCCAAGCTCTCGCAGGTCAGAGGCGAAATAAAGCCCATCGGGCCGATACGCAATATACAAAGATTTTTCCCCCAAGGGATCGCAAAGAAGATGAAGTTTTCTTGTCTGCTCATCATAAAAAGCGAGGGCAAAAGACCCTTCAAGCTCCCTCAGAAATTTAGCTCCACCTTGAGAGAATCCGTTGAGAAGAAACTCTCCGGTATCTTTCCCCCCTCCCCAACGATACGCCACATCTCTTTCGTTGAAAATTTCTCCGCTATACACAAGGTGAGTGGTTCCATCTTCAGAGCAAACAACCCCTCCCCCTTGTGTTGTCCCCATTGAAAACAAACCATTCTGATCCGTGACAGCTTGAGGAGAGCCGGAAGAAGAAACAGCCAGTGCCATTTCGGCCGTTGCTTTTTCTGCCTCTCTAGTGTTCTTACGATAAGGAAAATGAACTGTTCCGAATATATTAGCCATCTTTTGCCTCACTTTCATGTTGGAAGGTATGGCAAAACTGCTAACAGGTTTTTTGAGTCATGTCAAATAATCATGCCTGATAGCATGAAACCGCATATCTAAGCTCCCGCCACGTAAACGCAGTTGTGGCTTTTCAAGGAAGATATTCCTATATTATAACGAATTTGTCAAGCTTTTTTCAGAGTGGGAAGACGACATAAAGCTTTCAAGAGTCTTGCGCGTCTCTTCCGAGATATGCAGTCCCAACTTCGACCGCCTCCAGAGAATATCTTCTGGAGTCTGAGCCCATTCTTCCTCAATCAGATAGCGAACTTCTGACTCGAAGAGACCATCTCCCAAATCCTTGCCCATCGGTTTCGCAAGAATACGGTCCATGATTGTGCCATAAGATCCTGCCAACCGCCGCAACGTATCAGGCGGAATATTTGGCCATTTCACGGCTTGCTGATTCAAGAACGCCGTAAAATCAAGCCCCCCGAAATCTCCACCACACAAGGGAACTTTATCTGTCCACGGTCCTTCCGAGGAAAATCCTTCTGCATCCAAAAGATCACAAACTTGTTCGGATAATTTGCGATAGGTTGTGAGCTTTCCACCAAAAACCGAAAGGATGTAGGACCCGTCTTTTCTTTGTGGGTAGAGATGGTAATCCCGCGTGACACTGCGGGCATTCTTCCGGCCATCATCAAATAAAGCGCGGACACCACTATACGACCATATAATTTGGTTTGTAGTCACCGAAGACAGAAAATAACGATTTACCGCAGCACAGAGGTAATCCTGTTCAGCCGTTGTAACACAAGCCCCCCGTGCATCACCGGTAAACTCGGTATCGGTGGTTCCGATCAAGGTAAAGCAACCTTGATAAGGAATGGCAAAAACAACTCGCCGATCTGGTTGTTGCAAAATATAAGCATGATCCCCCTCAAAAAGGGAAGGAACAACAATATGGCTCCCCTGCACCAAGCGAAGACGAGGAGTCTGGTTTGGGATTGAAAGATTGGAGTTATCCAAAACGTCCCGCACATATGGCCCTGCGGCATTCACCACATATTTTGCACGAACTTCTCCGCTTTCGCCGCTCAGCAAATCTTTGAGGTGCAGTGCCCATGCCCCGCAATCAGGGATAATTTTTTCACACATCGTACGGGTGAGAATAACCGCGCCCCGCTGTGCGGCATCGACCGCATTCAGTATTACCAAACGCGCATCATCAACCCGACAATCTGAGTAGGAAAATCCGCGTTTAAGTTCAGGACGAAGAAATTTTCCTAAGCTCCCTTCGCGCAAATTTTCCATGCGCGATCTGGAAAGATTTTTTTCACCTCCTAAATGATCGTAAAGAAATAACCCTGCCCGCACCATCCATGCTGGACGAACACTGTTCTGATGAGGCAAAACAAACCGCAAAGGATGGACAAGGTGGGGGGCCATCTGGCAGAGGACTTCCCTCTCCCGCAAGGATTCGCGCACAAGGCGGAAAGCAAATTGTTCGAGGTAACGCAACCCCCCGTGAATAAGCTTGGTACTCGCGGACGATGTCACCGAGGCAAGGTCTCCCTGCTCAACCAAAAGAACCTTATAGCCACGCCCAGCGGCATCGCGGGCAACCCCAACCCCGTTTATTCCTCCACCGATGACACATAAATCATACATAGTGTGAATGGTACACCATCCACAACAAGGCTCAAGAGGCCTTAGGCTACTTATTTCTCAACATACTTTGTTTTGATAACCCGCAGCTTGGTTTCCAATTGCGCCGGAGAGAAAGGTTTCCGAATATAAGCCGTAACGCCCGAGGCCTTTGCCTCTGCCACAGAATCAATATCACTCCGTCCTGTAATCATCAAAAACGGCATTTCCGGACTGACGGACCGCATTTGACGCAAGAACTCAACCCCTGAAAGCTTGGGCATATTCCAATCGCAGATGACCACATCAACCATATCAAGAGCGGCATCGGAAAAACTCAACGCCTCTTTCCCATCGGCAGCCTCAAAGGTTTGGGTTATCCCCATTTCCATCAGCATTCCTTTAATCATTGACCGCATCTCTTGTTGATCGTCCACAATTAAAACTCTTAGTTTTTCTAACTCGTCTCCCTTAGCCATTTCATTTTTCCTTTGTTAAAAAATACATGATTATTGCCAGTGCGCAGCCAGTTTCTTGCCACTTCCCTTACCTAGAGAAATAGATTCAAGAACCTGTCGCAAATTTTCAGGAACTACGGGTTTGGCCAAGAAGATAGCATCCTCTGGCAAAACAACTTCTGCTTGATCCCCCCGAACCGGATATCCGCTCATAAATACAATCGCCGTTTCTGGACGAATATCCTTCATCAGCTCTGCAAGCTTAAGTCCGCCAAGCTCCGGCATCACCATATCTGTCAGCAAGAAATCAATGGGGCCCTCAAACGCATCTTGAATCACCAACGCCTCGTTTCCATTTCTAGCGGATAGAACATGAAGACCAAATTCGCCCAAAACATCCGCCATAATATGAAGAAGTTCCGGTTCGTCTTCCGCCAGCAAAACTGTCTTTCCAAGTAAAACCGTGGAACTATCCTCTAATTCTGTTGCTTCATTTTCATGATGGATAACCGGTTTTACCAATGGGAGTTTAATAATAAACTTAGCCCCTTTCCCAACTTCCGACTGAACTGTTATCTCTCCGCCCAGTTGCTTGACCAAGCCATAAACAGTTGACAGACCAAGGCCAGTCCCTTTGCCTTGAGATTTGGTAGTAAAAAAAGGATCAAATATTTTCTGAACCGTGGCCTCATCCATGCCAATTCCGCTATCTTCAACAGACAGCAAAACATATCCTTCCTTGCCCTCTGTCGTTGTGACAACAATATCACCCCCTTGAGGCATGGCATCTCGCGCATTGATAACAAGGTTCATAACGATTTGAACCATGGAATCGTGGGTCCCCTTAATCCAAAATTTTTCTTCAGCAGGGGGCATAATCAAGTTGAACGTGGCCCCAACCAGAGGATTAAGCAGCGCCTCCATATCCAACAACTCCTCCCCAAGATCAATGACCTCTTCTTCTGCAATTCTAAGTCTGCCAAAGGTGAGTAGCCGCCGCGTCAGACCACTCCCACGCTTGCTGGCTTGTTGAATTTTTTCTAGCATTTCATCAATAGGTTTTCCCTTCTTATGCGACGATTGGGCCATGCGCGAATAGCCCTCTATAATTGAGAGAATATTGTTGAAATCATGGGCCACCCCTCCCGCCAATTGTCCGATTGCTTCCAATTTGTGAGACTGGGCAATCTGCTCCTCTCGAATTTTCGTTTCGGTCTGGTCTGAAAGAAAGCCAATGAGGTGGGTTACCTTCGTTCCGCGTAGCAAAGGAAAAATCTGAAGCTCAAACCAATTAGATCCCCCTTTGGGCGAATTAATAAACTTCCATAAAGTCATCTCTGTACGCAGATCAAGCTTTGTCCGAATTTCTTCTCGCTGATTGCTAAACCTTTCCATCAACTCTTCGCGTAAAGAGGAGCCGACCAAAGGCCTCCCTCCCCCCCCTAAGAGAAGGGAAATTGCCGTGTTGACGAACAAAATGGGGAAATCATCTGACTGCGCATCGGCAATAAAAATTCCGTTCGGCGCAGCCTCGACCGCCTCCAACAAAATTTTGTTTTGCTCGTTCGCCTGCAAAAGAGCCTGCGTCCGCTGATAGACCAAAGAAATATCGGATAAAATAACCGTTGTTTCTTTCTCGCTCTGGCGAAGAACCCTCGCCAGAAGAGTCCTCCCGCTTTCCAATCTTACAATCTCTTGGAACCCTCCAAGAGGAGCCCATTGTGTCGTTAAAGCTGCTTGGTCCTGCCACTCCAAACTATGATCGTAGACAAAGGCAAAAAATAATTTGATGTTCCCCAGTCCTTTTTGAGGATGGTTAAGATCGGGAAAAAACTCATACGCTTTTTCACTGGCATACAACAAATTGCTATTTTCCCCATAACGAAGAATCCCTGCCTCCATAGAAAGCAAAGCCTCATTAAACCCTTGAAAAAAAGAATCTTTTTCTTCGAATTTCGCAGTATCTATTGAAACAGGATCGGACATAGACTCACCCTTCGGTTGTAATTGTATGCTTAATTCACTCACATTTCACGTTTTATCTCTTTATTCTTCACTTTGACATACGGTTGTATTTGATGCAGGGTAAAATCGTTCCAAAAATGAAACATTTTTTCTTCGACAGATATGAAAACTCTGCTCGTTCGACTGGTTGCCGCATGGCTTATTCTGCTTCCCAGTGGGGGGAAAGCGGAATCAGTGGGACGCCCCACGCCCAACATGAGCGGAGTCCTCGGGTTAAATACAGTTCCTAATGCCCGCCTTGACCCTTACGGAACAGTTCGCCTCACCCTTGGCCGCACAACCCCTTATATTCACGCGAGTAGCGGATTTCAAATTGGAGAAAACCTGTATCTTGGGATTCGCCAAACCGCAAAATCAGGAAGCCTGACTGCCACACCTGACCGCCTATTCCCAGGCATGGACATGAAATACCGCTTATACCCTGAAACCGGATGGCGGCCTGAAATTTCTCTCGGCTTACAATCCGCCTTTGGTCAGAAACGGCTCGCCGCCGAGTATCTCGCCCTCTCCAAAAAATATGAAAATTTTGATTTCACCGCCGGTGTGGGATGGGGCCGGATGGGCTCGCGGTACAGCATTGAATCACCGCTAACCGTAGGCGGAGCTTTCCAAGATAAAAACCGCCCTCTTGATGGAGAAAACCCCAACTCTTTCCGAGACTGGTTTCGAGGCGATGCCGGATTTTTTATGGGGGTTCAATATTTCGTGCCCCATTCAGATTGGTCGCTCAAGGCTGATTTTTCGAGTGACGGATGGAAAGCAGAAAAAGCGGCAGACCCTTCCTTTAATGTCCCCGCCCCGTGGTCAGTTGGCTTTGATTACCAACCAACAAAATGGTTGAGTGCTGGCATGGCCCTATTGGGAACAGACCGCCTAATGGCACGGATCACCGTTCAAGGGCTTGTTCAAAACTGGCCGTTCACGCCAGCTTCTCCCCTGCCTGCTTTGGCTCTCCTCCCCAACCGCTCGCATAATCTCCCTGCCCAAGAAATCAGTGACACGGCACAAAAAAACGATCTGGATCTGTTCGATGTCAGAAAAAACAAAAATCAAGTCTCGGCCATTCTTGATTTACAAGACACAGTTTCAACCGCCGAACAATTGGGAATAGCCGCCCGTCATTTATCCAACTTGTCCGGTCCATCCCCTGAAACCATCACTATTTTTCCTCGTTATCTTGGTCTCAAAGGCCCCGCCCTTTCTCTCAATCGACGCGATATTGAACAGGCTATTTCCCACCACCAAGGCAGTGCCGAAGAAATTTGGCAAACCGTCTTTTTCAACCCAAATCTTCCCTTCCAACTTCCTGAGAAAACCCGTCCGATCTTTCGTCACCTGAGCCTCAGGTTCTCTTTGTATAACGAAATCAGTCCAGCAGAAGAAGATAACGGTATTTTGTACCGCACAGCCTTGCTCACCGAAATGCACAAACGGTTAAGCCGTCATTTTCTGTCGGAGACATCTTTTCGTTTGAATCTCTCAAACAATCTTTCCTCACTAGGCGAACTGCGCCCATTGGTTTTTCTCCCCGTGCGCGGAGATATTGACCAATTTTCGCGTCACCGTCTTGCGCTTGAGCGTAATTATCTCAGTGGCTTTTTGAGCCTGAGCCCCAATTGGCACGCCAATGCCACGATAGGGTATCTTGAAGAAATGTACGCGGGATTAGGGACAGAAATTATTTACCGTCCATGGAAAAAAAACTGGGCTGTTGGTTTTGAAATCAGCGAAGCTCTCAAACGCGACCCCGCCACAGCCATGAGTCTTGGCCTCACCACAGACCACATTCTGACCGGTCACCTGAACGCCTTCTATGAAATTCCGAATTCGGATGCAACCCTCCACGCAAGTCTGGGCCGTTATCTGGCAGGTGATATAGGAGGAAGCCTGTCCCTCACCAACCGCTTTCGAAATGGAACAACTTTGGAAGGGTTTGTGACTGCAACCAACCAAAACGACCCCGATCCCTATGGCGGAAGAACGAATGTTTTTTCGGGGTTAAGAATTATGGTTCCCTTGGGCGATGCAAACTACCTCCCCAACGGGAGTCGCATTGAGACGGTACTAGCTCCGCTGGGACGAAATACAGGCCAAAAACTTGACCTGCCCTCCCGCCTTTACGAAGCAACCGAACCCCTATCCTATCGTCACATCACGCAGCACTGGACGAAAGTGGCGAAGAATCAGCCCTAAAAACCTGCTCCGCCAGAGAATCGGCAGCCTGTCCGGTTGGGATCTTCTTTTGACGAGAGATGGCAAAAATATCCAGCAACGTTGGTCCAATTTTTTCGACATGGCGCATCATGTTTTCAGCTGTCAAAGGATGGTCGTAGGGAGTGTGTTTTCTCCGCCCATAATATTCATAACCTACACTGATGATCCCGCCAGCATTGATGGCGTAATCTGGTGCGTAAAGAATACCGCGCTCGAACAACATTTGATCGTGGTAAGAAGGTTCGGCCAATTGGTTATTAGCCGCTCCGGCCACAACTTTTGCCTTTATCTCAGGGATTGTTGTGTCATTCAAACCTGCCCCCAAAGCGCACGGAGAGAAGATATCCGCCTCTGCAGCATGAATGCGTGCCGTATCAACAATGGAAACCCGATCCCCAAAGGCTTTTCTAGCAAGTTCGAGAGAGGATTGATTGACATCCGCCACGATCAACCTCGCCCCGTCAGATGCCAGATACTCGGCCAAGACATACCCCACAGCACCGAGGCCCTGAATGGCCACGGTTTTCCCCGCAAGGTCAGGTGACCCATATTTCTCTGCAACTGCAGCCTTTAATCCACAATATACACCAAACGCCGTGACCGGAGATGGGTTTCCCGTGACGATTCCACTTTCCCCCTCCGTGGGTGGCAATCCTGCAACGTGTTGCGTTGTACGGCTAATGGCAATCATGTCTTGTTCGTTAGACCCAACATCTTCAGCGGTAATATAGCGCCCACCGAGCCTTTCAATGGACTCGCCAAACCTCTCCATGATGGCAGGAGTTTTGAGGGTTTTAGGATCTCCGATGATAACCGCCTTCCCTCCTCCAAGCGGCAATCTTGCCAGAGCCGATTTATAGGTCATCCCCCGCGAAAGACGGAGAACATCCGTCACCGCTGCATCAAATGATGTGTAAGGAAAAAAACGACATCCACCAAGAGCCGGCCCTAGATTGGTATTATGAACGGCAATGAGAGCCTGTAGGCCAAGAGATCCATCTTCAAAGTGGACAACCTGTTCGTGATGGTCAAAACTAGGGTGGTTTGAGAGATCAAGGGTCTTGGCACTCAACATAATCAGTCCTTTCTCGTTAATGGGTTAGAACCATAAAAACCAGCGAAACGCGCTACGTCAAGAAAATCTGAACTTTAAGGCAAAAAAAATCCGCTCAGGGGAGAACGGATTCTAAAGTTTCGGGTACCAGAATAGATCGTGAAGCAAGAAAACCAAA
This sequence comes from Alphaproteobacteria bacterium, assembly GCA_016794285.1. Taxonomy (GTDB): domain Bacteria; phylum Pseudomonadota; class Alphaproteobacteria; order Micavibrionales; family Micavibrionaceae; genus UBA1573. The sequence continues at coordinate 9,034 of JAEUKO010000021.1, forward strand.
AAGATAAATCTCTAAAAAATTCTAACCTATGCCCGCAGGAAACCACTCACCGCGCATAAAACCTCAACTAAGACACCTAGACCGAACCGATTATCCCCCACCTTGGCATCATCTGCTCGTCATCACCCTCATCTTTATAATTTACCTAAAATTTTACATATTGTCAAATGTTATTTTCACCCAACAACGCTTCCAGTTTTCCAGTTTCTTCCAAAAGGCGCAGATCATCATAACCGCCCACCGAAACCCCATTGATAAAAATTTGTGGAACGGTCTTCCGGCCCCCTGATTTCTCAACAAGATCAAACCGCGCCGCCTCGTCCCCCGTCACATCAATTTCTGTGTAATCCACATCTTTGGCATCCAACAACTGTTTGGCCCGCACGCAATACGGACAATAGGTTGTGCTGTAAATTTCTACTTTGGCCATAAAATTTTCCTCTTTCCTTTAGGACTCATCTAAAAACCCCCCGTCATTCCGGAGGAATTTTTCAGGACTTTGTCCTGAAAAATTTGCACGTCCGGAATCCAGATCTTGTGCAGCTTCGCTGCACTCAACATACCAGATCCCCGATCTGCGGTCAGCAATACTTCCCTTGTCGGGGATGACAAACAAGGTTTTCACATACGACCTTAACTCTTGATAACCCGCGCCACAGTTAAAACATCCACCTGCTGCGCTCCTTCTTTTAGTAGCACTTTTGTGCATTCTTCAACCGTGGCCCCCGTGGTCAGAACGTCATCGAGCAAAACCAAGTTTTTCCCGCGAACTCTCTCTCGATACGCTGGGTTGAGGGAGAAAGCACCATGAACATTCGTATGGCGATCTGTCGCATTTTGGTGGCCTTGGGTTGGCGTATTTCGTTCTCGGCGCAAAATATCTGGCCAATGAGGGATTCCTGTTCTCCGTCTTAAATCCTCTCCCAAAAGAGCTGATTGATTATATCGCCGCTTAACCAACCTCACCCAGTGCAAGGGAACAGGAACCAGCGCGTCAGCCTCCGCCAGCACGTCCTTTCCGCAAGATTGCAACCACGGGCCAAAACTAAGCGTCAGGTGAGTCTGGTCTCCGTGTTTGAAGGCTAAAACCAGTTTCCGGCTATCATCGTTATAGGCTAGAACCGATCTGGCCCGACGATATGGCTTAGGTGAGGCAAGACAACTCCCACACAAAGTTTCTAGCTCCGTTCCTTGCATATCGACCTCAAAAGGCAAACCACAGCTCGAACAGTGAGGAGAACTGATAAAGACAAGCCCCGCCCACGACTCTGCAGACACCATCCCAGGCTTGTCCACCACCACCCCCGACAGAGGGCAGCGAGGAGGCAAAAGAAGGTTAACGCACGCAATAACAGACGTTTTGAGCCAATTCATTTCTATCTACTTGTTTTTTATATACTTTTTATACACAACTCCTATCCAAAGAGTCTTTAATTTTTATTTAACTTTTTTCGGAAAATGAGGTATCATCCCAGAATGGTGTAAATGTATTTTGGTCTGATCTCAACTGGTAGCGGTTTCTTTTATGGTGCGTCCACAACAAAATTCTCTGAAACTAGGGCATCGCAAGGCCATTGGCCTTGATGCCCTGCCAGAGAACGTGGCTGAAGATACCATCAATCGCTTGTTCAAAGATGAGCGGGCAGAGCTGCTGAAAGACATCCCCCCCCATATCGTTAAAAAAGCATGGTTCACCATGGCTCACACGCTGCTAGATTCAGGGGCAGTTGTCATGGACGCGGGTTGCCGCGATGGGGCAATGACCTACACAATTGCTGCATTGTTTCCTGACCTTCAGGTCATTGGACTGGACATGAATGCCGAGGTCATCAAAGAGGCTCGCGGAACATATCGCTTGCCGAACCTTAAATTCCAACTTGGAAATCTCTACAGTGATCTACCACCGAACAGCGTTGATGTTATTATCAACTCCTTCTTGCTGCATGAGATTTACTCCACCTCTTTGTATAACGAGCGGCAAATTCAACTGGCTCTTGAGAAGCAGTATGAAGCCCTGCGCGAGGGTGGTTCCATCATTATTCGCGACTATGTGACACCCCCTGCTGGCGAGTATGTCTTGATTGAGTTCAAAGACGAAGCAAGCATTGGTGACGATGTAAACTCCTTGTCCGAAGCGGATTTGATGATCTGGTTCTCTGAAAACGCCCGCGCCCAGTACCACCCAGACGGTGCTGGATTTTTTCTTGAGGAGCTTCCCCCCAACTATCCGCGCACCCGCCTTTTTCGGGTTCCGGCCAAATGGGCTTATGAGTTTATTCTGCGCAAAGACGACCGCAAAAAACTGAAAGAAGAACTCGCCAAAGAATATGCTTTCTACACTGAACAAGAATTCCGCAAGGTTCTTCGCTCGCTCGGGGCTAGAGTTACTTACAGTGCTCCTCATTGGGATGAAGGCTTTATCAAAAGCCGTTATGTTGGTCATCTTCGTCTTTACAAAGAAGATGGAACCAAAATGGGGCCGCCTGCTACCAATCACATTCTTGTGGCCCAAAAAATCGGGGAGTACAAAAGTCAACTCGTTCAAGAACGCCGCGCTTCGCGGGCTCGCGCCGGATCGGTTTATCTGCGTACCATGCGTGATGAACGCAGCGGCGCAATAACCGATATCGTCTGCCGTGATCTTGAGCTTGCCGAAGTTCTCCCCTTTCGCGTTACGGCAGAGAACAAGCTGAAAGTTTATTTGCATGAAGGCGTCCCGCGTGGCCTTGCCAACTCGGTTCCACGTTCAGGGCGTAATTTGGATGGACGCAGATGGTCTGGTCACATGACCGAGGCTATTTCTCTGCCTGTTTCTGAAGTCGTGCAGGTCAAGGACCTTCCCAATGCTGACTTACAAAGATTCTCGGTGAAGACCTTTGGCCTGCGCCCATCCATTGATGCAAAGTTGATCGAGGGCGGAGGGTTCTACCCTGACCCCACCCGCATTGATGAACGCATTCTCACCTATTATATGCGGGTAGAGGATTATCACCCGAGCTTCGAAGCTAAGCACGTCTTGACGGAAGTTGAAGGGTATTCCACACGAGGCCGCATCCGTGAAATGGATGCCCAATCAGTTCTCAATGCGATTGCCGTTGGCTTCCTCCCTAGCTCTCGTCTTGAAGCCCAAATTCTAACGCTTTACAGACTCTTAGGACTCAAGGCAGAAATTTGGGGAGAAATGCCGTTGCAGCTCTCCGAAATTCCGGTTGAGGAGGTCACCAACATCAACAGCATTCTCAAAAAATACAGCCAGCAGGACGACCGTTTCAAACCTATCAAAGGCAGTGCGGGGAATATCCGTTTGGTGCAATCGGTCTTCGTTGACGAGGGCCGCGATGAAGGCGGCGGAATGACTGGCCTTGCCGCCAAAGACATGGAATTTGTTGTCCCTGAAGACAATACAGTCAATACTGCTGTGGTTCTTCCTCTCGTCAAAGACTTGGCGGGTGAGGTTCTAGCGGGCATTGTTACCGAATATCTTCCCGTCCCTCAGCGGTATTCAGGAACTGGCATGATGGTGACTCTACCAAGTTTCCCACTCCCCAAAGATGTGACCGACATTGATGCCGCCCGTTATTTCGTTGCTGAGCAATTCAAAGTTAAGCCTGAGTTTGTGGCTCGCATGGGGGAAAGTTATTTCACCCATATTGGCCTGACCCCGCACCGGATTTACCCGTTTGTTGTAACTTCGGTTCGCTTTCACTATAGCGGGGGGGTGTTCCACGGGGCAACGGCACTTACCCCACTTAGCCACCTGTGCGATATGCTTTACTGGGACAACCACGACAGCTTCTTGAAAATTGCAGCGATGGCATACCAGTATCTGTGTGACAGTGATATGTCAGTCAAACGTGATTTTGATTTCAAACTCTCTGACAGTTTTTCAAAACCTCGCGCCCATGAGGCAAGTATATTCTCGCCAAACTCTGGCTCCTCTAGCTCACCCCTTGCAAACTCGGCATCAGGGGCTTCCCAATCTATTTTTTCGGAATCGGATTTCTCTTCTGCGGACCCCACACCAGACCCTTTATTTCGCTTTCCCCGCTAATCAAAACAGCATCTTCCCGAATATGTCCCCCTCCTCCTGCCCTCAAATTTTTAATCGCTCTCATATCCAGCAGCATAGAAACCGAGCAGCCAAAAAATTTTCTCATCATCGGTTTATCTTCGATTGGTGCGAAAGGCAAATTCTCGAACGACTGCTCGACATACGGCGTGACTTCAAAACTTGTCTGCTCACCAGTGACCGGTTCAGTGAGAATTTCATCGCATCCTTAAACGCGGACACTGTTGCAATACAAACCGTTGACTGTGAGACCCTGTCCATTGCAGATGCCAGCCAAGATTTAGCCATCAGTATTCTGGACCTTCACACAGTCAATGATCTTCCTGGCCTTTTGATTCAAATTCGCCGCACCCTCAAACCAGATGGTTTGTTTCTGGGTTGCCTGTTCGGTGGGGAAACTCTCCACGAATTGCGAAGTGTTCTTCTTGAAGCTGAATTACAAACATTAGGGGGAGCCAGCCCCCGCGTTGCTCCCTTGATTGACAAGCCTCAAATGGGCGGGTTGTTACAAAGGGCAGGGTTTTCTTTGCCGGTGGTTGACTCTGAAATTTTGACAGTCTCGTATCGGGATATTTTTCATCTCATGGCAGATTTGCGCGGGATGGGGGAACAAAACGCCCTCTATGATCGGCGAAAGACTTTTACGCCTTCTTCGGTTTTTGCCGCAGCCAATGCCCTGTATGCCGAAAAATTTCCTGACGATACAGGGCGAGTTGGCGCAAGTTTTGAAATTATTTTTGTGATTGGCTGGGCTCCCCACGAGAGTCAGCAAACCCCACTCAAACGAGGCTCAGGCCAAGTCAGCTTAAAGGACGTTCTTTAGGAAAGAGGTCTATTCGTTCCCCGAACCTTCGGACGGACGGCGCATTGGCGGACGACGCGAGCCTTGATACCGCCCGGGCGCACGCGGAGGACGGTCATCCCCTCCCCCCGAATGAGGAGGACGAGGAGCCGCATTGCCAGTATTATTCCCATCATCATCAGAACTGTTTCCAGCCCCTTCGGTGATAAAGTCAGGGAGATTCCCTTCTGATGAATGACGGCGCGACGCACGATGCGGAGGAATTGGAATATGCCGCTGGGTCATTTCATCTCGTTCAGAAACCGCTACTTCGATTTCAAGACGAGCCGCCACTTTCCGCAGCTCATGAACCGCTTCTTGCAAGCGTTCGCGGGCTTCCGCATTCTTTTTGGATTTTCCCCAAACTTCGTAGGCTGTAACACAATTATCAGCCGTTTCGCGAAGGCGTTTTTCGATTTCGTCCATGATATGATCCCTAAGCAGAAATAAGACCCACACAGTATAGGTTTGGGCCTGCGCGGTCAATCATATCGTCAAAAAAAGCGTGGACCCCTGATTTACTGGGCAGACCAGCCTCCATCAATCACTTGCACCGTTCCCGTAATACCCCGCGCCGCATCGGAAACCAGATAGCGGACCAGCTCGCCCACCTCCTCCGGCGTAGCAAATCTGGCATTGGGTTGTTTCTCGCTCAGCAAATCAATCGAGGCCTGCTCTACACTGACCCCGCCAGCCTTGGCACGATCTTCAATCTGTTTTTGCACCAAGGGAGTTAAAACCCACCCGGGACACACGGCGTTACAAGTAATATTCAAACGAGCATTTTCGAGAGCAACCACCTTGGTCAAGCCCACCACCCCATGCTTGGCTGCGACATAGGCCGTTTTGTTGATCGACGCCACCACCCCATGCACCGAAGCAATGTTGACAATCCGGCCATAGCCTCGTTTTTTCATGGCGGGAAGCACGGCCCGAATACCGTAAAAAACCCCTGAGAGATTGAGATCAATAATCTGTTTCCATTTTTCGATAGGAAAGTCTTCAGCCGGAGACGTGAATTGAATGCCCGCGTTGTTGACCAAAACATCAACGCGCCCCAGCTTGGCCTCAGCCTCGGCCACCATAGCCTCCACCGCTTCGTATTGGCTAATATCCGCCGCACAAAAAATAGCCTGCACCCCATATGTTTTTTCGATGTCCTGTCGAACGGCCTCAATCTCTTCCGCTTTTCCAAATCCATTGAGAACAATGTTAAACCCAGACGAAGCAAGAACCCGTGCAACCGCGAGCCCGATACCGCTCGTTGATCCGGTAATCAAAGCCACTTTTTTAGTGCCTGAAGTCATTTTTAGAACCTTCCCTATTGGTTGGACTTGCTTTTGAAAAGACCAGATGCCGCATTCATATGAGCTTCTTTCCGTTTAATTTCCGCTTGAGCCCGTTCGATCTCGTCTTTCATCTCCTGCACATAGGCATTCAATTCATCAATGGACATTCCATCAAGTTTCTTCAAAACCTTCTTGGCAAGGCGCGGCTCATTTTCATCGTCAAACATCAATCTTTCCTCTTCACCTGCAAGAGAATAAGATGGACGGAATGAAAGAGCAATCCACCATGAAAGCCGTTGAATTTCTTTCCCTTGGCGGGCCTGAGGTTATTCATCTGACCGAACGCCCCCGCCCCGTCCCCCAAAACGGGGAGGTTTTGATTCGGGTTGTAGCTGCGGGCATGAACCGCGCCGACATTTTGCAGCGTATGGGACAACACCCCCCACCTCAAGGCGTGACAGATATTCCTGGCCTTGAAGTTTCAGGCTACATCGACTCCATTGGCCCAGAGGTTGAATCCAGCTTGATCGGACAGCCCGTTTGCGCCTTGCTTGCCGGAGGAGGGTACGCCGAATATGTCACAGCCCCTGCAGCCTTGTGCCTTGGTATACATGGGAAGCTTGCGATAGAAGATGCCGCCGCCCTGCCCGAGGCTCTTTATACCGTGACCAAAAACGTCTTTGTTTTGGGCGGACTCAAATCTGGTGAACACCTGCTTATCAATGGCGGAGCGTCAGGAATTGGAACTCTGGCCATTCAGATGGCCCGCTCTGCCGGAGCCCGCGTATCCGCGACAGCCGGATCAGAAGAGAAAGTCTCTTTTTGCCGAACATTGGGCGCGACCCACGCCCTGAACTACAAAACGGATGATATTTCCGCTGCCCTCAAAGAAGATCCTGTAGATGTTGTTTTAGATATGGCGGGAGGGGAGACTTTGACCCGTGACCTTTCCCTTATGGCCTTTGGTGGACGCCATGTGAGCATCGCTTTTCTGGAGGGACGATCCTCAGTGATTGACCTTCCCACTCTCATGAAGAAACGCCTGACCATTACAGGTTCCATGCTGCGCCATGACGGGCCAAAAGAGAAAGCAGTCCTTCACCAAATCATCTTGGAAAAATTTTGGCCCCACGTGATAAACGGAACCATCGCACCAGTTATTTCTGCTCGCTTTCCCTTGGCAGATGTGGCAAAAGCTCATGAATTTTTCGCAAAAGGTACACATATCGGAAAAATTATTCTCCTCCTGTAGTTTTTTCATATTCATGAGAAATAAAAATTGTACTCTTTTGCAAAACGGATTATAGTTTTGGCCAATCCCATACAACTTGGTTATCTTCAACCATGTGGATCCGAAGGGAACGGATCGGCAGGACTCGGGTTTTATCCGTTTCTGGCCGGAACATAAGACACTATATTTTTAACGGAGTCGGAAATGTCTGAAATTGATATGAACAAGCCCCTGAAACCAAAAGCCAGTGCCGTATGGCTGATTGAAAACACAACCTTGAGCTTCGACCAGATTGCCCTTTATACTGGTCTCCATAGCATTGAGATCGGTGCTTTGGCCGACGAAGAAGTTGGAAAAGGAATTATCGGCGAAAGTCCGATTTTGGCAGGCGAACTCACCGCCGAAGAAATTGCCCGTTGCGAAAAAGATGAATCGGCCCAATTACAGATTCTGAAACAAGACGGCCCTTCTTTGAAAGTCCGCGCCAAAGGCCCACGCTATACTCCTGTGGCCAAACGCAACGACAAACCAGACGCCATTGCCTATATCCTCAAGCACAATCCCGAAATCAGCGATGCCCAAATCTGCAAGCTGGTTGGGACAACAAAACCCACCATTCAGGCTATTCGGGACCGCTCTCACCCCAATGCCGCCAATTTCCGGCCACGCCACCCTGCGGAATTGGGTTTGTGTTCTTATCAGGAATTGGACAAAGCCTCCCGCAAGGGGCTCAAAGCCCAAGGCAAAGATCCTGATGTTGAAGCCGCCAAACGTTTGGCCGCAGCCACGGCCTCAGCCGAAGATGCTCCAAGCAGTGAAAGTAAATCAAAATTTGATTTCTCGAACTTCCTTAAATCGGCTTCATAAAAAAAGGAGGCCCGGGATCAACCGGGCCGTCCTACAATTCCAAAACTATAAAGCCTAAGGCGCGATGTCAGTTAACGGACTTTATCCCGATAACCACCGCGCACACCAAGGCTCTAGCTAATGTGTTCGATCTGCTCCTTAAGCCCAAGCTTCACACGCTTTAAGCGGCGGAGTTCCTGATCTGAGACTGACGGGTGACGGCTCAGTGTATCTATCTCGGTATCAACCGCGAGGTGTTTCGCGCGTAAAGACTCAAGACGGGAAGACCGAGAAGACGAACTTAGAGCCAGTGTCATAGCATTCTCCTTTGTTGTGATGTGAACAGGCTTTATCATACGCTTCATGGAATAAAGTTTCCAAACAAATTTTTGTTGGGAAATTTTATAACCTCCATCTCGCCGAAAAAACAACAACTTACGACCCTCCTGTCAAAAGGATTGGGTCCCGTACTGTCTCAAGCGGTCAGGAAGTGTGCACCTGCGAAATGACAACCATATTTTCAGTATAACGGCGAAAATGTTAAACGAGGTTTAACAGCCAGCACGATTTTTATAAAAACACGACCCCCTGAGCCAAAGGCAAGGCTGTCGAGTAATTGATGGTTTGTGTTTGGCGTCTCATGTAAATCTTCCACGAATCGGAACCGCTCTCGCGTCCGCCCCCCGTCTCTTTTTCTCCGCCGAAAGCTCCACCGATTTCAGCACCACTTGGGCCAATGTTGACATTGGCAATGCCGCAATCGCTCCCTACAGCCGAGAGAAATATTTCAGATTCGCGAACATCCAATGTGAAGATACAAGATGACAAGCCTTGTGGGACGGAATTATTGAGAGAAATGGCTTCTTCCAAAGTCTGGTAAGTCAGCACATACAAGATCGGTGCAAAAGTTTCATGGCGAACGACTTCTGATTGGGCAGACATCCGAATGATTGTAGGCCGAACATAACACCCTCCCTCGCATCCATCAACTGTAAGGGTTTCTTCTCCAGTTAGAACCTGCCCGCCTTGACTTTTGGCAGCCTGAATTGCCTCACGCATACGCTCTCCAGCATCAGCATCAATCAGTGGACCAATCAAGGTTCCTTCGATCAATGGATTTCCGCTAGGCAAAGACTCATAGGCCTTGACCAAAGACGGCAACAAGCGGTCTACCACGCTTTCATGAACAATCAAGCGGCGCAACGATGTGCATCGTTGTCCAGCCGTTCCGACCGCACTGAACACAATTGATCTCACCGCCATATCAAGATCAGCCGATGGCGCGACAATCATGGCATTGTTTCCCCCCAGCTCTAACAAGCTGCGACCAAAACGATCAGAGGTGATTTTTCCAACTGCGTGCCCCATGCGCGTACTGCCTGTGGCACTAACCAGAGGAATCAATGGATGGGAAGCAATCACTTCTCCAACATCACGCCCACCGATAAGGATTTCACACAGACTCTCTGGTGCGCTATGCCCTGAATCACGAAATTTTTGCAAGGCCCTCTTGAAAATTGCTCCGCACGCCAAGGCAGTTAGCGGTGTTTTCTCTGAAGGTTTCCACAGCACCGGATTGCCGCATACCAACGCCAGAGCCGCATTCCACGCCCAAACCGCCACCGGAAAATTAAAGGCAGAAATCACCCCAACAGGCCCCAAAGGATGCCACATCTCACGCATATGATGCCCCGCACGTTCCGAAGCAATCGTGAGCCCATAAAGCTGGCGAGACAGCCCCACAGCAAAATCGCAGATATCAATCATCTCTTGAACTTCGCCGCAACCTTCGTTGACGATTTTCCCGCATTCAATTGTCACGAGACGACCAAGTTCCGTCTTAACCTCACGAAGTTCTTGCCCAAACAGGCGAACCAACTCTCCCCTCTGTGGAGCTGGAACCTGCCGCCACGCCAAAAATGCGGCTCTCGACCGTTCGATAGCCGAGTTAACATCGCTCGTTGATGATATTTTTACTTTGGCCAACAACGCCCCATCAATTGGCGAAGAAACAGACAAACCAGAATCTTGGTTGATCTCTCCTGCACTCACTCCGAGATGAGTCAATATCTGGGTAGCTTGATCTTTTATCTTGTGAGACACGCGCTTATTCTCCTTCTTCACTTTCATCGTCCGGCAAAGAAGAACCCGCTGCCGCTTGCTTGCCAAATTCTCCACGAACAGGTTTGAGCAAAGACCTCCGCAACTCTCCGGCATCATCAAGAATGGGATAGGCAATCGAAGCCATCAAACTGTTGATCCGCCGCAAGTCACGGATAATATCCATGTGCAAATCGCTGGTTGCAATCGTTTCGGGAACGCCAAGCTGGAGTCGTGCCAAGTGGTTAAACGAGGCTTCTTTTTCGGCCATCTTGATAACAGCCTTATCCTCCACCAACTGCCGCGCCAAGCGGGTATCGCCTGATATAAAAACTGTCTGCGCGAGCCTCACACTATCAAGGACCAATTGGAACAAATTATTCAGCTCGGTTTTTCCCTCTAGAGAGAAACTGCTTTTGTCGCGGATTTTCTTTTCGGCAAGAATCAGCAAGTTCCGATCAATAATATCTCCAACGTGCTCCAGATTGGTGGCAAAGGTCAAAATCTGAAAATGACGTTTTCCTTCGCTGCCATTCATAGTTTCTTGGGTAATGCGAACCAGATAAGCCTTCAGAGCCCGATAGAGTTTATCAATCACCGTGTCGGTCTGTTTGATTTTCTCAATGATTGCGTCATCTCCCTTCTGAAAGGCCTCCCAAACCTGTTGAAGCATCTGGTCAGTCAGATCAGCAATCCGCAAAACTTCCCGCGATGCATTGGTAAGAGCCACAGTCGGCGTATCCAAAACGCGATCATCTAGATATTGGGGACGGGCAGGATCGTCACGATCCACCTTCTCCGGAATGGCTTTTGTGACCAAATCGGACACCACCCCAAGAAAGGGAAGAAAAACAAGCGCGAGAACGACATTAAAAACCATGTGGAAATTGACCAGAATCCACTCAGGATCTAGCGGCAGAGTATCAATCCACGCCCTGAGTGGGCCAAGAAACACAAGCACCACCAAAACCGAGATCAACCGCATAATCAAATTTCCGGCTGGAATGCGGGCCGCCTGAGGAGGGTCTTTCAAGCTGGACATCAACGGTGCAATGACGTTGCCAATATTCGCACCCAACACCATGACGATTGCCAAATGAAGTGAAATAACATCCGTATGGACCAAAGACATGAGCAACAAAACAATCGCCAGTGATGAATGAAACATCCATGTCAGCAAGGCCCCAAACAGCACAGACAAAAATGGATCAGACGCGAGAGGCTGCAAAATAAGCGGCAAAACTTCAGACGTTTTAAGCGGACCTGCTGCATCCTTAATCAAATGGAGCGACAGCAAAATCAGGCCCAACCCAACAAGAATACGACCAACTTGACGCCGCGCCCCTGCCTGTTCCTGAGCAGAATAAAAGACATACCCAACAATCACCAGCACAGGAGAAAGCCACGACAAATTAAGCGTCAAAGCCTGAGCAACCAAAGTCGTTCCAACATCCGCACCAAGAATAACCGCCAAAGCTGGTGTTGTTCCGATTAACCCCTGTCCAGCAAAACTGGAAATAATCATGGTTGTAGCCGTTGAACTTTGCAAAATAGCCGTGACCGCGATCCCTGTCACAAACGCGAACAAGCGATTCCGCGTGCTATAGGATACCGCCTGCCGCAGCTGCACCCCAAAGGCACGCATCACCCCTGTTCGAACCAGACGCAGGCCGAACAGCAGCAAACAAACACCCCCGAGAATATGCAACAGAATAAGACTTGGCATGAACACACTGTGATTTTTAATTTTCTATTTGACATCGTACCCGCAAGAGGGCATCGGCTCAAGACCGATCCTCACCCTCCAACAAGTTTCAGAAGAAATAGCCTTATTATTTCTTTTGGGCCTGTTTAGTCGAAGACATAGCATCGGAGTATTTCTTTTCGGCCCGATCTGCAAGAAAACTCAACACGGCCGCAGGCACAAAAGGAACCAGAAAGATAAAGATGGTCAACGGGTTCCGCAAAGCTTCTACCAAGCGACCATCAACATTCTTAACATACATGACACAAAAAAGGATAATCCCAATGGTCACAAACAACAGTGAAGCGAACCGATAGACCTTGGCCTTCATCAAAAATTCTTTGGGGTTTTGAGTAGAAATGAGAGCCTCCTTGCTTTAGTGGGCCTTTTTCCAGACAGTCTTTTTAACAGCGTACATAATTCCAGCAAAGGCGAGGAGGAATAAAACGACTTTAACCCCCATGCGCTTACGTTGTTCCATCTCTGGTTCAGCCGCCCATGTCAAGAAACTGCTAACATCCTTGGCGTACTGCCCCAGCGTTTGAGCCGTTCCATCAGCGTAAGTGACCTGACCGTTTGAAAGGGGAGCCGGCATAGAAATAATATGACCAGACATTGCTTTGTTGTAATACTGAGTGTCCGAGAGAACAACGCCTTCGGGCGCGGCCGCATAGCCAGTCAAAACCCCGTACACATAGTCAGCTCCGCCATGACGCGCCTTGGTAATCAAGGACAAATCGGGAGGCAAAGCCCCGTTATTGGCCGCCATTGCCGCTTTGTCATTGGCAAAAGGAGACTTAATTTTGTCGCTGGGCCGCCCGGGACGCTCAAACATCTCCCCTTCATCGTTGGGGCCATCCATCACCATGACTTCTCCGGCAATGGCTTTAACTTGTTCTTCGTTCTAGCCAAGAGCCGTCAAATTCCGGTAAGCCACCCGTTTTAGAGAATGACAACTGGCGCAAACCTCGCGGTATACCTGAAACCCACGCTGCAAAGATGCCTTGTCATAGGTTCCAAATGGCCCCGAAAAAGACCAGTCCATCGCGGTCAATTCGTGTTCACCAGATTCAGAAGCTTCTGCCGGATAAGAGGAGGCCGAAGCAGACAAAAGGACCAGAGCAAGAGCGGTCAACTGAATGGATTTTTTCATCATTTTCACCCTATGACTTGCAGGAGCCGCAACACGCCAGAACAGACTCATGAATGCTTGCGGGCATTGGTTTTGCTTTTTCAATTCGCCCCAAAAGCGGCAGCAGAACAAGAAAAAATCCGTAGTAATACAAGGTCATGATCTGAGCCACATGGGTGGTGGTAAACTCAAACGATCCAATCGGGAAAAGAGGTGTATCCGCAGGCATTCCTCCGACTTTCCCCAAGACAAAAACCGCAACAACAAAAAAGATGAGGGAGGACCGAAACAAAGGCCGATACCGCGCCGAGCGAACCGGATGCGTGTCAAGCCAAGGCATAACCAAGAGTAGAGCAATCGAGCCAAACATGGCCAGAACCCCGCCCAGCTTGGCTTCAACCAAAATAATCTCGGTGAAAGGAATCCCAATATCAAAATTCACAGCCCGCAAAATGGCGTAAAACGGAAGGAAATACCACTCAGGAACAATATGGGCTGGTGTTACCAGCGGATTTGCAGGAATGTAATTGTCGGGATGTCCCAACGCATTCGGCATGAAAAAGACAAAAACGGCATAGACAATCAAGAACACAACCAAACCAAAACTATCTTTCATCGTATAGTATGGATGGAAAGGAAGAGTGTCTTTCTCACTCTTGGGTTCTATCCCGCTGGGGTTATTGGACCCCGTCACATGAAGAGCCCAAACGTGAAGGAAAACAACCCCCACGATGACAAAAGGCAAAAGGTAATGAAGGGCAAAAAAGCGGTTCAGAGTTGGGTTATCAACCGAAAACCCTCCCCAAAGAAATTCAACAACGGTCGTACCAACCACCGGAATTGCCGAGAACAAGTTGGTAATAACCGTGGCTCCCCAATAACTCATTTGTCCCCACGGCAAGACATAGCCCATAAAGGCCGTTGCCATCATAAGCAGAAAAATGACCACACCGAATATCCAGAGCAGCTCACGCGGTTTTTTATAAGAGCCGTAATACATCCCACGAAAAATATGAATATACACGGCAATAAAGAAGAAAGAAGCCCCGTTCATGTGAATATAACGAAGCAGCCAGCCGTAATTGACATCGCGCATAATGCGTTCAACGGCATCAAAGGCAATACCAGTGTTGGGAGCATAATTCATCACGAGAGCAATGCCGGTGACAATCATGGTAACCAGCATGAACATGGCAATCGCGCCAAAGTTCCAGAAATAATTGAAGTTTCTTGGCGTTGGGAAAACACCGTATTCCTTGCTCATCATCGTAAAAATGGGCAGACGAGAATCAATCCATTCCACAACAGGATTTTCAAAAGAGGTGCGAGAACCTGAGGCCATAGTATTAAGCTCCGTGCGCTTTTAGTAAAAAATTAGCCGATACGAACCAGCGTGTCCGTGACAAAAGTATAGGTAGGAACCTCAAGATTTTTTGGGGCCGGCCCCTTACGGATGCGGCCCGATGTGTCATAGGCCGACCCGTGACAGGGACAGAACCACCCACCAAACTCTCCCCGAGTTTCGCCTGTTCTTTGCCCCAAGGGTACACAGCCAAGATGCGTACAAATCCCTACCAAAATCAGCCATTCAGGCTTTTGAACCCGTTTATCATCGGCCTCTTTGTGGCGAAGCGTTGTGACATCAACATCAGCAGCGGCTTTGATTTCCTCTGCGCTCCGGTGGCGAATAAAAACAGGCTTGCCGCGCCACATGACCGTAATGGCCTGACCTTCCTGAACCGAAGCAATATCCACCTCGGTGGTGGAAAGAGCCAACGTGTCTGCCGCCGGATTCATTTGGTCAATGAAGGGCCAGACAACGGATCCCGCACCAATTGCAGCCATAGCCCCTGCGGTCATAAATAAGAAATCGCGACGGGACGACCCGTCAGCACCACACCCTTGTGCGCAAGGCGCACGAGAGGATTGAGAAGAATTATCGTCTGAAACCGTCATAGCTTATAAATCGTTCGCGAGGTTATGGTTGGTTAGTACAAAGACGCGAAAAGTCCGCAAAGACTCCCCCGAATCAATCTTTTGAAACTAAACTTTTCTGCCGCTAAAATCCATCCCCTCTTGAATAAGTTGACGTTATTCCGGTGGGCATGATACACCGCGCCTATGAGACTTGCCGCTTTCCAGCCTGATATTCCCCAAAACACCGGAGCCCTCATGCGGCTTTGCGCAGGGTTTAACGTTCCACTTGAACTCATTGAACCGTTTGGTTTTCCGTGGAACGAGCGAAAAATAAGAGCTTCCGCCATGGACTATTTTGACCATGTGACTTTGCGCCGTCATCCCTCATGGGACGCTTTTCGCCACAATTTTCCAGAGTCTCGGATTGTCCTTCTGACTACAAAATCAGACCTGCCCTATACAAGTTTCAGTTTTAGGGAAAACGACATTTTGCTTCTTGGCCGAGAAAGCGCAGGCGTTCCCGATGAAATTCATGCCCAACTTCCCGACCGCGTGACGATTCCCATGTCTCCCGCGACACGCTCCTTCAACGTGGCAATGGCCGGAGCCATCGTCCTCTCCGAAGCCTTGCGACAAACTTCTTGTTAAACCATACCGTTATGACGGGCTCATCAACTCTGAAAAGCTCAAACGAAATCCGGACTCTACCCATTTCTTTTCAAGTGACTTTAAGTGGGTTCCCATTTCGGGGCCAGACGAAAACCCCGCCCGCAGAAGATCTTCTCCCCGCACAGGAAATTCCGGCTGCTTTTCGCTTTTTAGAAACTTAACCCAGCAATCCGAACTGTCTTTCTCTGCCGCTAGCCTAATCCGCAAAACCTGCATCGCCACTTCGCTCCCATAACGATAGAGCAAGAATCTCAAAGTAAATTCTTCAATTTTTTCAAGCTGTTCAAAGGCGTTTGATACAGACGACATTAAACTTTTCAAACGGTTTGAAAGACGCAGAGACTCTTCAAAATTTTGAAAATAAGGCGGGTGAACCCCACCCACCATAAAGAGTCTGGCCGCCAATTCAGCTTCTCCTCCACCCTCTGTCAAACAGAGGGCTAGTCCCCGCTCCATAAGCGATGGATCAAAACGATCCGTAACAAGATTATTCAATATGTTATGGCGGCGCATTAAAGTCAGAACAGAAACAGCATTGGCAGACCCCACGATTTTCAAAAACTCTGCGGTCACACGTTCCTTGGAAAGGTTGGATATGTGAGAAGCCCATCTTTCACAAGCGGCCAAGGCGTCTGTGTCTGGAGCCCCCTCCCCATAAAGAGCATGAAAGCGGAAGAAGCGCAGAATGCGCAAATAATCTTCTTTGATCCTCTGGTCGGGGTCCCCCACGAAGAGAACCTGACGTTTTTCGAGATCTGCCAATCCTCGCCCAAGCGGGTCATAAATATTTCCCTCTAAATCGGCAAGAAGCGTGTTCATCGTAAAATCGCGGCGCGCCGCATCTTCATACCAGTCTTTTGTGTATGCCACCACGGCGCGGCGACCATCCGTTGAAACATCCCGCCGCAAAGTCGTCACTTCAAAAGGGAAGCCCCCTACCACCACCGTCAAGGTCCCATGCTCAATTCCCGTTGGGACAACCTTAAAGCCTTTGGCTGTTAAGAGGGATATTCCCTCCTCAGGCGTCACGGTCGTAGCAATATCCATATCGCCGCTATACTTCCCCAACACT
>JAEUKO010000022.1:0-25923 GCA_016794285.1 Alphaproteobacteria bacterium
CTAGGGCATGATATGATAGGCATTCCCATGTGTATTGAGTGTGACAACAGGCCTCTGTATAGGCCCTTTGGGTTCCTTTCTAGGGAGGACGACCAAGAACTTGGTGATTTTATCAACAAGACGTTCAGTGTGAACAGTGATGAGAATGCAGAAATCATGGAAGCGGTCAAATTAGAACATTCCTACCTATTTCACGGTTCCCGTCTCTTTACCAGTGATGAGCAAAGAGAGACACTGTTTTATCGTTGTGATTCTGATTCTGGCATATTGCAGTTTTTAAAGTCTCTCTTCCCTGATCGAGGACGTGAAATAATTTGCCGAAAATAGTGTCCTGCAAGGGGACCTGTATCTTTCTCTAATCCTTAGCGAGTTCCGTTGGTTTTTATAATATACATAACAATGGTGACCTGTAAAACTCTTTTAGCCCCTTATTTTCTGAACATTTTACGCTAGCCCCTTGAACCCTTTGGTTTTTTTCTGGGCAAACCCTTTTGCAAAAGATTGACGAGAGGCAAAAGACTCGCTAGGTTTGTCCCATTCATAAAAAGACCGTGGCACAAGAAGATGGTGGCAAGATGAGCAGTCGGACTATAACTCGGGCAGACTTGGCTGAATCAATTTATAAGCAAGTTGGTCTTTCGCGCAACGAATCGGCTTCATTGGTTGAAGAGGTTCTGGATGAAATTGCACAAGCCTTGGTTAAGGGCGAGACTGTCAAAATTTCGTCGTTCGGAAGCTTCAGTATTCGCAAGAAAGCCGAGCGGATTGGGCGCAATCCAAAAACCGGTGTAGAAGTTCCAATTACCCCTCGCAAAGTTCTCGTCTTTAGGGCATCCCATGTGCTCAAAGATCGCATGAACGGACTCACTCCGACCAATTTGAACGACGAAGACGAGCTATAAAATGGACAATACCGCTAAATCAGATTCTGCATTCCGAACCATCAGCGAAGTGGCCGATGAGTTGGGCGTTCAGCAACACGTTCTCCGTTTTTGGGAAACAAAATTTATTCAGGTTAAGCCGCTCAAACGTGGTGGTGGGCGTCGCTATTATCGCCCTGAGGATGTTGCCCTCCTCAAAAAAATTCATACGTTGCTCTATTCCGAAGGCTATACCATTAAAGGCGTTCAGAAACTTCTGAAGGGTGTCTCCAAGTCTCAAGTTTTGATGGAACAGAAAAAAGCAGGGGCCTCTTCCACTACTCACGCCTATGGCGAGAATATGCCGCAGGTGCAAGGACCGGATATTCCGGCGACTGTTTATCAGGAAGAGCCTCCTGTATTGGCTCCGTCTTCGACTTTGAGTGAAGATCAAGCCATGTTGCTGCGCTCGGTCCTTGCTGAGCTGGAAGAAATGCGGGAGGAGCTGCGCAGACTCTCAGGAAATGAAGCTCTCGCAGCCTGATTTTTTGCTAGACCAACAGCACGGTTTGGGTTACAACCCTTCTCACGTCGGAGTGTGGCGCAGCCCGGTAGCGCACTTGCATGGGGTGCAAGGGGTCGCAAGTTCAAATCTTGTCACTCCGACCAGTTTTCTAGCTAAACTCTATGATTACTTACCCGTCATCCCGTTGGCGTGTCCCGCAGGGACACCAGCACGAACGGGATCCAGAACCTTGTGCAGCTTCGCTGCACTCATATATACCAGATCCATGATCTGCGGTCAGCTTCGCCTCCCTTGTCGGGGATGACCATTTTATAAATAATTTCGGGGTTAGCTGTATCTGCAGAAACGGGCTTGACGCTCTTTTTTTTATGACTTATACAAACAATTATGACTACTGAATTTATCTCTGTTCCATTGGAGGGGCCTAACTATGACAACAATGACTCTTGAAGAATTACAACAAAATGCCTTTAATGCCTTTCAGACGGCAGCGGGGGGAGATGTGGTTGACGTGACACGGGACGGCGAGGTCATTGCCCGTCTTTCCAAGACCAATATAGAAGATCATGCTAGAATAACACCGCTTGCTGAATCAGATTTTTATCAATCGGCCTCTGGTGTTGTGGAACGGGTGGCTGAAGAATCTGAACCTGTTTTGATTTCAACGGGGCTTGGGGACAAGTCTATCCTGATTAAACCAGTGAGGGTGGGATTCTCGCAGTGGTAGAACCCAAATCACCTGCTTAATTAAGCTATAGCTAAGTCTATAATTACTTATTTGTCATCCCGTTGGCGCGTCCGTGTAGGACGCTGGCACAAACGGGATCCAGAATCTTGTGCAGCTTTGCTGCACTCAAATATGCCAGACCCCCGCCTATAAAGCGGGGGTGACGGGGGGAGTGATTGGGGAAGATGGCAACGGGGAAAATTTTCCCCTTCGTCATGGCCTGAATGCTTCTTGGCATTCTAAGGCCATCCATCTTTCTTTTCTGGATTCCCTTAGAATCCGCTTCACGGATTCGGGGAATGACTTTGTTTTGAACTTTTGCAACAAGGTCTATTTCGCTTTGAGAAAGATCAAATCAACACGGTCAATTGGTGGTTCAAGCGTGTTGTCGCCAAGGGCGCGGACATCAATCCGGCTGGCGGGAATTCCTTTTTCCAGCAGGTAGCTGCGCACCGATAATCCCCGCGAGAGTGACAATCTGCGTGCTGTGCTTTGTTCTTGTTTGTCGGCACTGGCAAAGGCTTGAATCTGAAGGCGAGAGGCGTCCGATTTTTTTAATCTAGCTACAATGTCGGAATCAAGAAGGCTCTTTTGATCGGCTTGCAATTCCGAGAGTTTGGGTTTGAACTCCAAACTAATCAAATTGCTTTCTGTGGGAGCGATTTTTTCAGCAATTCCAGAAGCCGCCTTTTTGATGGCGGGGTCATCTTCAGAAACCATTTGTCTGCTCAAGGCTTGGTCCATCAATCGTTCGCTTGGGGTTGGCGTGACCAATTCAGGCGCAATCTCGGAATTATCGGACTCCTCTGCTGCGGGAGTTGTCGGGAGGTTGAAAGGGTCTAGCTTGCTGCTTTCAACATCAACCGCAGGAACTGCCGGCATGGTTTTGCCCGCTTTCGGTTTATAGGCAGCTTCTGGAGATGTTGGCTTTAAGGGAGTGGCTTTGATGGTTTCCGTCACCACTTTTTTAGCTGGAATAGTGACTATTTTTTCTTCTTTTTTAGTTTTTTCTACGACTTTTTTCTCAGGGGCTTTTTTATTTTTGTCTTGGTCTTTTGCTTTGGGAGTGTCTGATTTTTTACTGTCCTGTTTTGGCGCAGAAGCTGTTTTGGCTGCAGGTTTTGCTGGTTGTTCTTTTTTCTTACTAGAGACTGATTTTTTTCCGGTTGGAACAGGAAGTTCAGCTTTTTTTGATGGTTCAGCGGCGGGCAATAACTCCTGTGGAACGGTCAAGACACCCGTGTTTTCAACTGGATGGCTCAGCAAATCCTCGGCTTTGGGCTGGGTGAGAACTGGAACTTCCAGAGGGGTTACGGGCGGACGAGATAAAGGGTCTTCCTGTGTGGGAAGTTTGCGCGATGGAGAAGCCCCGAACATTGGGGGAGGCTCGTATCCTTGAAGGTCTTTCAGAACGGACCGATCAATCTGTACGTCGGGCTTGTTGTATTCGTCTTTAGCCTTGTCTTGGTCTTGAGCCGCCAATGCGGGGGCAGAAGACACATCAGCCAGGCACATCACAGCGAGCAAAACAAAAGAAGAAAGACGGTGCATACAAATCACTCCCCAGTTACGTTTGCAGTCAATAAGTCCTTAAAGGTTTGGTGTAGTGCGGCATTGCTTGATAAAATCTTGTCGGCATAAACCGGATTGGGATCGCCTTTGAGACTGACGACCAAACCGCCAGCTTCGCGGACGATGAGACTGCCTGCTGCAACATCCCAAGGCTTGAGCTTTGTTCCCCAAAAAGCTTCATACCGACCAGAGGCAACATAGCAAAGGTCAAGAGCGGCAGCCCCCAATCCTCTCATGCCACTAAGCCGGCCATTGCAGGCCGTCAGGTTTTTTACAAAAGTTTTTTCGCGTTCGCCAGCGACCAAAGCAGTTTCTAAATCTTTGCGCGTTGAAACCCGCAGCCGCCGTTTATCAAGAAAAGCTCCGGTTCCTTTTTCTGCATGAAAAACTTCGTTTTTGACGGGGTCCATGACCAATCCGGCAATGATTTCATTTCCCCGCTCCAGCCCAATTGAAATATTCCAGTGGGGAAGCGCGTGCAGAAAGTTGATTGTTCCATCCAGCGGATCAATGATAAAACGGAACTCGCCGTCTGTGCCTGCGATTTCGCCGCCTTCTTCCATTAGGAACCCGAAAGAGGGACGCGCTTTTTTCAGTTCGGTATAGATGATTTCTTCGGCGCGGCGATCTGCTGCGGAAACAAAATCCCCCGGGCCTTTGCGCGAGACTTGAAGATGCTCAACCTCTCCAAAGTCCCGCAACAGGGATTTGGCAGCCTTCTCGGCGGCGCGGAGCATGATGGTGATCGTGGCAGAGGGGAGGGACATTCAAAAACCTATTTTTCTGGGACAGAGGGTGCGCGTATCTTCCTTAATACGCCTTGGCCTAGTTTTTCAAGTTGTTTCCGAATTTCAGGGTCTTCAACAAAAGAAAGACTGGTTTCAAGAGTGTGTTTTTCCGCAGGGGAAAGAGGACGGGACGGAATATTATATTCCATATTATTAGAGGGGGCGTTGGCCGGAACATGGACAAAGCGTAAGGACGTAACCCATCTTTCGCCGAAAACTTGGTTAATTCGCTCAAGAATGAGGTTTGTCTGGTAGTAAAGCAAGGTCGCATCGGCGCTAGAGACAGCAATTTCTAGTGAAGCCTCGGGTTTTTCTTTGCTATCCTTTGGCTTCCGGTAGTGCAGTTTAAGGGGCTGGGCCTTGACGGCCATCTCTGAACCCACAATATCATCCCATTGGGAAAGAATCCGCCCAAGCGAAACAAATTTACGGCTGAAGGTTGCAGACGTAATCTGGGCAACTGAGGCAGAGAGAGGTTTCAAATCAGACATGGAAGAGTTGTAATCGGAATATGCCCAAAAGTCACGTTTTGCGAACAAGTTTCCCTTTTAATTCCTCAAAGTTCCGCAAAGAGCTGTTGCAGTGGTATGACGTGAACCGCAGGGTTTTGCCGTGGCGGGCGGGAAAAGGTCAATATTCCGATCCCTATCACGTTTGGCTTTCCGAAATTATGCTTCAGCAAACAACGGTTCCCGCCGTTATTCCTTATTTTTTGAAATTCATAGCCAAATGGCCAAAAGTTGAAGATTTGGCTGCCGCGAATCAAGAAGAAGTTATGGCGGCATGGGCAGGGCTTGGCTATTATGCGCGGGCACGAAACCTCGTAAAATGTGCTCATCTTGTGGCAGAGGAGAGAGGGGGCGAGTTTCCTTCTGACACCAAGGAACTGCTTTCTCTGCCAGGAATTGGGCCCTATACGGCGGCGGCGATAGCATCGATTGCCTTTCAAACCCCTTGCGTTGTGGTCGATGGCAATATTGAGCGCATTGCCGCGCGGGTTTTTTCCAGAAAAGAAGCTCTCCCCGCAGGTAAAAAAGATTTGCATATTGCTGCGGCCCGTTTTTTTGAAGGTCTGGAATCCGGACAACCCGCCTCGGATTTCCCCCAAGCTCTGATGGATCTGGGCGCGGCTATTTGCACGCCGCAATCGCCCAAATGCGGGTTTTGTCCAGTCTCCAGCTTTTGTAAGGCTCTAAAGGAAGGGATTGCCGAGAGTCTTCCAGCGCGGCAAGCCAAGGTATCCAAGCCAAGCCGCCAAGGCAAAGTGTTCTGGATTGAATCGGAGGATGGGAAAATCTTGGTTGAAAGGCGAGATGATGACAGAATGCTGGGAGGGATGATGGGGCTGCCGACATCATCATGGGACAAAGATATTAGGACCGCAGAAACAGAAATAGGTGTACACTGTGGGGGTAGATTGTCTCTGATGGGGGTGGTGGCTCATAGTTTTACTCATTTTAACCTGAGATTGGAGGTGTGGAGGGGGCAGGTTTGTTCAAGCCATATCCCGTTAAGGAATAATCAATATTTTTTAGGTTCTAATGAAGTTAAAACTTTGGAGATGCCGTCTCTGTTTCGTAAAGTTGTTTGCCTATTAGCTGAAGGTCCGGACTCAAGATGAGAAGATTCTTACTCGCATTACTGACTCTTGTATCTGTAGGAGGTGGGCTCCCAAGGGGAGCTTTGGCGGCAGCTGAGTCGTCAAGGTCGGAAGAAATGGTTCCCTTGCTGTCTGCAGAATACATCTCCCCGACTTATGATAATATTGCGCGGGTTCTTTGGGCCTTGGAAGTCAAAGATTTATTTGATGACAAGGCCATTGACGGCTATTTGCAAATCGCAGAATGCCATCTCTTCCAAAAATTCTACTCCAACGAATTCCGCTGGAAGAAAATTCGCGAGGGAACGCGGGATTACCTTGAGAAGTATAAAAGCAAATTTCCCCGCAGATTTGAATATGTTCAGCCAATTTCTCGAGACCGCTACGACTTCGCGCTTAAGGGATTCCCAAGTATGCCGGAACAGCAATTTGTGGGGGCTACCCGTTTGCAGTTTTCGGCGAACGCTCAAGGGGCGACGAAATGTCCGGAGGTTCTTTTACCGAATTTTTCCGGATACCCGAGTGGAGCTGTTTTGAACTTAAAAACACCGTTTAATCTCTCTTTTGTTCGAGTGCCTGAAGTACTGGCAAAGGAATACCTCAAGATGGTTGAGAATATCGCTGTAAGGGCTTATGAAGGCCGTCCGGCTTTCATTCGCTTCCGTATTCGGGTTGACCAGTTCCTGAATGAGGAGAGCATTGACCAAGGGAATTTTGCCAATTTCTCTGGAGCTCTCGAAAAAATAGAGGTTTTTGCGGATCGTGAGCTTTTACTCCCTCTTTATACCCAAAGTTTTGATTAGACCGCGCCTTGCCAGCGCGGTGAAAATCGGCCATTGTGCCTAGCATGACGGCTAAAATCATCACATCTCCTTCCAATCCTCTTATTAAGGACATCAAGGCTCTTGAGATGCGTAAGCGTCGCAAGGAAACCGGATTGTTCATGGCCGAGGGATTGCGCACCCTTATTGAAGGGATCGAACTTGGGGCTGACCTTCGCTATTTTGTGTATCTTGATGATATGAAAGATCGCCCAGATATTGTGCGGGTTCGCAATTATTGCGCGGCGCAGTCGGGGGAATCTCTTGAGGTGAGTCAAAATATTCTTGAGAAGCTTTCCCACAAAGATAATCCTCAATCCGTGATTGGTGTTTTTCGCCAGAAGTTCCTGCCGCTTGAACAAGTCTTTCCACAAGCTTCAAAATGTTGGGTAGTTCTCGAACAAATCCGTGACCCGGGAAACTTGGGAACCATCATACGAACAGTGGATAGTGTGGGGGCAGATGGGGTGATCCTCGTGGACAATTGTTGTGATCCGTATTCGGTTGAGGCAGTGCGCGCAACAATGGGATCGATCTTCCATGTGCCGATTGTTGTCACGTCCTTGACGGATTTTACAAACTGGGCGGGAAACTGGACAGGCTCAATTGTCGGGACAACGCTCCAATCCTCTGTTGATTTCAGGGAGGCCGTTTATACCTCTCCGCTATTATTGGTTATGGGGAACGAACAGGCAGGGTTATCTGAAGAAATGCGCCGTGTCTGCCACCAGAATGTTAGGTTGCCCATGAATGGTCGGGCGGATAGTTTGAATTTATCCATTGCAACAGGGGTTATGCTCTATGCAATGCTGGAGCCGTGGGACGGCTTGAAAGTTTCTCTTCCATGACACCGAATAGCTTACCGCACGTTGCTGTGATTGGCGGCGGACCGGCCGGATTGATTGCTGCTGAAGTTTTGGCGGCCGCTGGAGTTAAAGTCAGCATCTTTGATCGCAAGCCAAATGTAGGTCGAAAATTCTTGATGGCGGGGCGTGGCGGACTCAATCTGACTCACTCCGAAGACAGAGAAAAATTCCTTTCCCGTTATGGGGCGGCGGCGGAATTTATGACTCCCTTACTGGAAAACTTTTCCCCCGATGATTTACGGAGTTGGTGCGAAACATTGGGAGAGAAAACTTTTGTCGGGAGCTCTGGCCGTGTTTTTCCTGAAAGCTTTAAGGCCTCTCCTTTATTGCGTCATTGGCTTAAACGTCTTGACGGTCTTGGGGTGTCGTTTTTTCCAGCCCATCGTTGGACGGGGTGGAGTCATCTTGGACGGCTGACTTTTATGAAAGAGGAAGAATCTGAAATTTCTCTGCGGCCAGATGCAACATTGTTGGCTTTGGGGGGGGCTTCATGGCCACGCCTTGGGGCAGATGGATCGTGGGTTCCATTGATTGAAGGAAAGGGGGTTCCTGTAACTCCTCTTCGTCCGAGCAATTGTGGTTTTGCCGTGGGTTGGTCGGATGTTTTCAAAGACAAATTTGCAGGAGTTCCTCTGAAACCCGTTGGTCTAAGCTTTGGCTCGCGCCACTTGACGGGGGAAATAATGATCTCACGCAGTGGTATTGAAGGTGGAGCGGTTTACGCTCTCTCGGCGGCCTTGCGTGATGAAATTGAACGGGCAGGTCATGCTGTTCTCTATCTTGATCTTCGTTCAGGCGTTGGAGAAGCCGATCTTTGTCAACGGCTCAAAGCCCCTCGGGCAAGGCTCTCCTTTTCCAACTTTATGCGCAAATATTCAGGGCTTTCTCCGGTCGCAATCAGCTTGTTGCGGGAAGGGGTGGGAGGAGGAGACTCTGTTACCCACTTGTCTTCTTCCCAGCTTGCGGCGCGGATCAAGAAATTTCCGCTTAAGCTCGTTGGAACGGGCTCTTTGGATCGGGCTATTTCAACGGCTGGTGGAGTTCCTCTTGACGCGCTGACCGAGGGGCTTATGCTCAAAAAACTGCCAAGCGTTTATGTAGCGGGCGAAATGTTGGATTGGGAGGCTCCGACAGGGGGGTACCTGCTTCAGGGGTGCTTCAGCACAGGGGTTTGGGCCGCGCAAAATATTTTGAAACAACTAGGGTTTTAACGCACATGGATATGATTACTTTCCTCAAGACTATTGGATATTTCGGGACATGGGCGGCCCTGTTTACCGAAGGGGCTGTGTTTTTTGGAATCTTTCTGCCCGGGGATAGTCTGCTTTTCCCCATTGGGCTCTTGGCCGGACAAGGGGTTTTTAATTTATGGATCATGTTGCCAGGCTGTTTTATTGCAGCTTTTCTTGGAAATTTGGTTGGCTATGAAATTGGTAAACGCTACGGAATGCCGTTTCTCAAAAAATACGCCGGAAAAATAATCAAGGATCAACAGATCGAAAAATGCCACGATTTCTTTGTGGAATACGGCCCATTTTCCGTAGTTGTGGCGCGGTTTATTCACTTTGCGCGAACCTTGGCCCCTTTTTTGGCGGGGGTTTCGCGGATGGATTATCGTTTGTTTGTTCTGTATTCGGCTCTAGGGGCGGCACTGTGGGCGACGGGGATTCCCCTGCTTGGGTATTTTATTGGCCATTTGATTCCAGATGGCGCAATTGACCATTACTTGTTGCCCTTTATTGCCTTTGTTATTTTGCTGATGGTTGCGCCAAAATTGTACCGCAAATTTAGACCAAGCCGGAATATGGGGACAGATGACGTTTCCTAATTTCCAGCACCCTGTGGCGTCTCAATCAACTTTGCCAAGCACAATGGGAGGGTGGCGGAAATTTATAGCCTTCCTCGGGCCCGGGTATCTTGTCGCGGTCGGGTATATGGACCCGGGGAACTGGGCAACCGCAATTGCTGGTGGGTCACATTTTGGCTACGCGCTCCTTTCCATTGCCTTGATCTCCAATTTGATGGCGATTTTATTGCAAGCTCTATGCGCAAGGCTTGGTTTGGCTAGTGGGCGGGATTTGGCGCAGTCCTGCCGCGATTCTTACTCGCGTAAAACTGCTATCGGATTGTGGATTTTGGCCGAGTTGGCGATTTGTGCCACAGATCTTGCCGAAATTATCGGAACAGCTATTGGCCTTCATCTGCTCTTTGGCCTTCCTCTTCTTTACGGGATTTCGTTAACGGCTTTGGATGTTTTTCTTGTCGTTCTTTTGCAAAGATTGGGGTTTCGGTGGATCGAGGCTTTTGTGATTGCGTTGCTTGCAATCATTTTTGGGTGCTTCTTTTTCCAAGTGTGGTTTGCTGCTCCAAATCTGACCGACGTACTGGGCGGATTTATTCCGCATCCTGATATTTTGACGAATCCGGAGATGCTCTATCTTTCAATGGGGATTATCGGGGCAACTGTTATGCCTCATAACCTTTACCTTCATTCCTCGATTGTCCAGTCGCGTCCGGCGGGGGAGAGCATTGCCGAAAAGAGGCAATCTATCCGCTTTGCCACAATCGACTCCACGCTGGCCTTGATGTTGGCTTTGATTATCAATGCGTCTATCCTTATTCTGGCGGCCGCGACATTCTACACCAGTGGCAATGTTGAAATTACCGAACTACAAGATGCTCATGCGATGATTGCCCCACTTTTGGGGAGCACTCTGGCCGCGACTTTGTTTGCTGTGGCCCTGCTGTGTTGCGGGTTGAATTCAACAATTACCGCAACTTTATCTGGCCAGATTGTGATGGAAGGGTTTGTGGACATCAAAATTCCAGCTTGGGTTCGGCGGCTGATAACACGCGCTATTGCCATTATTCCGGCGTTGTTGGTAACAGCTCTTTATGGCGAGCGGGCAACGGGACAATTGCTCATCGGCTCTCAAGTTGTTCTCAGTTTGCAATTGCCCTTTGCTATTGTGCCGCTTGTCTTGTTCACCATGGATCGCAAGAAAATGGGGGAACTGGTTGCCCCGCGCTGGATGAGTGTTCTGGCGGGATTGGTCGCCGTGATTTTGATTTCGTTGAACATCAAGATGTTGTGGGACATTGCCAGCGGGCTGAACATCGGGGGAATATAGGTCCGCTTCCTTCCTTTTTTGTTCAGTGTGACCATGCTTCGTAATAGACATAAACCAGAAGGGTTATCATTGGGAGCATATAGCGCAGACGAATTCCAAATGTCATATCAAACCTCATTTCTTCATATCAAAAAGTTATGTTCTCTTTATGTTCTATATAAGAACATAACAGGAACTAATAAGCAAGACCTTTTTTATTAAGGCAAAAAATGAGCCAGAGATGACTATCTGTAACCGTATTTTATGGTTATTGTTCGGCTTGTTTCAGCAAGCGCGATTTGGCCTTTTCCGGTCCGATGAGAGGCAATAAATCCCCCAGTTCTGGCCCGTGGTCCATGCCGGTCAAGGCTTGGCGCAGGGGCATGAATAAATCTTTCCCCTTGCGGCCCGTGGTGGATTTGATGGCGTCTGTCCATTCTTTCCATGTCTGTGAGGACCACGGAGCCGCCGGCATCAACGCAACGGCTTGTGCTGCAAAGTCGGGATCTTCGAGCGTAGAGGCAACCGGCCCCTTTGCCACGCGCCACCAATCTTGAATATCCGATATTTTTTCAAGGTTGGCGCGAACCACGTTCCAGAAAGATTCATCCACATCGGCCAAGCCGATTTGAGCCAAGCGAATTTGGGCATGGTCAAAATCTGTTTGGTGGAGGATCTTGGCGTTGAGCCGGAGCATCTCATCAGGGTCAAGTTTCGGAGTTCCCCGCGAAAATTTGGAAAAGTCAAAGCTTTGGATCAGGTCATCCAAATGGGTAAAAGCGTCAATGGGGTCAGAGGTTCCAAGACGAGCCAGCAAACTGGAAATCGACATGGGTTCCAGCCCGATAATATCGCGCAGGTCAATGATACTCAAAGCCCCTAGACGCTTGGATAGTTTGCCGCCTTCGGCATTGGACACCAAAGGTAAGTGGGCGAATTGAGGCGGATTGGCCCCAATTGCTTCAAACATCTGGATATGCATAGCTGTATTGCTGACGTGGTCTTCCCCACGGACAATATGGGTCATACCAAAGTCAATATCATCAATGACTGAACACAGGTGGTAAAGCGGGGTTCCGTCTTCGCGGATCAGAACTGGATCAGAGAGATCTTCTCCTTCGAATCTGACTTCTCCCCGAATGAGGTCGTTCCACGCAATTGGTTCCTTCTTGAGCAAAAACCGCCAGTGAGGCTTGCGGCCTTCGGCTTCGTATTTCTTTTTGTGTTCTTCTGAAAGCGACAGGGCGGCGCGGTCATAGATGGGCGGAACGCCCTGAGAAAGCTGAGATTTTCTTTTAAGGGCCAATTCTTCAGGTGTTTCATAGCAAGGATAAAGGCGTCCGGCTGCCCGTAATTCAGCAATGACAGAGTCATAGCGGTCTTGCCGTTTGCTTTGGTGGGCCAATTCGTCCCAATTGAGGCCAAGCCATGTCAGGCTTTCATAAATGGCCGCTTCAAATTCTGGTTTGGAGCGTTCGGTGTCTGTGTCGTCAATGCGAAGCAGGAAATATCCAGCATTCCGGCGGGCGAACAGCCATGTAATCAAGGCAGTCCGGACATTGCCAATATGCAGAAATCCGGTAGGGGAAGGGGCAAAACGCACGCGAACGGTCATAATCTATCTTTTCAGTATTAAAGTGTTAGAAAACAAAAGGAACCTAGCCTTTTTTAAGGACAGTTTCAACTGTTGCCATTTTTTTCTAAAATTCCCGCTTGTCATTCCCGACAAGGGAGGCTGTGCCGACCGCAGATCGGGAATCTGGTGTGTGAGTGCAACGAAGTTGCACAAGAACTGGATTCCGGACGTGCAAATTTTTCAGGACAATATCCTGAAAAATGCCTCCGGAATGACGGAAGGTGTTTCAATAAGAATTTATATACATAACTTTTGTCATCGAAAAATCTTTTCGGATTGGTGTTTAAGAGTACGAAATTGGTTGATTTCAAAGGCCTTGGCAGAATATATCCTTGTCCTATGACTTATAAAATTGCCATTGCCTCCGATCATGGAGGTTTCAAGTTGAAAGAGGTTCTCAAAGCCTCCTTCAAGGATGTTCCGGTTGAGTGGCTTGATTTGGGAACAGATTCAGAAACTTCGGTGGAATATCCCGATTTCGGATTCAAACTGGCTGATGCGATTGAGTTGGGGCAGGCCGAGTTTGGCGTCGCTATTTGCGGGTCTGGAGTTGGTATTTCCATTGCGGTGAACCGCAATCCGGCGGTGCGATGTGTACTATGTTCTGATGAAACCACGGCACGTCTGAGTCGCCAGCATAATGATGCCAATGTCATTGCTTTTGGGGGCCGCTTGATCGGGGAAGAAACCGCAAGGGCCTGTCTCAAAACTTTTCTAACTACTGGTTTTGATGGGGGGCGTCACGAAGCCCGAGTCAACAAATTATCCGCGTGTTAAACAAAAAGGAGAGTGTCCATGTCTGTATCCGCCGCCCAAAAGAAAGACGAAGCTGTGATGAGCAATGAATATTTTACATCCCCCCTTTCTTCCGCTGATCCCGAGGTTTTTGCTGCTATTCAGCAAGAGTTGAAACGTCAACAAGATCAAATCGAATTGATTGCTTCGGAAAACATTGTCTCGAAAGCTGTTTTGCAAGCGCAGGGTTCGGTCTTGACGAATAAATACGCCGAAGGCTATCCCGGGAAACGTTATTATCAAGGGTGCGAGTTTGTTGATAAAACCGAGCAGATGGCGATTGATCGGGCCAAACAGATCTTTGACTGCGCGTTTGCCAATGTGCAACCAAACTCCGGCTCTCAGGCCAATCAGGGAGTTTATTTTGCCCTGTTGCAACCAGGGGATACTATTCTCGGAATGTCGCTAGCCTCTGGGGGGCACTTGACTCACGGGGCGGCTCCCAACCAGTCCGGCAAGTGGTTTGACGCCGTTCAATATGGCGTCCGCGCAGAAGATGGTTTGATTGACTACGAAGAAGTCGAACGTCTCGCTCTTGAGCATGAACCAAAAATGATTGTTTGCGGAGCTTCCGCCTATCCTCGCGTGATTGATTTTGCAAAGTTCCGTGCGATTGCTGATAAGGTTGGCGCACTCCTTTTTGCGGATATTGCGCACTATGCCGGATTGGTGGCGGGCGGTTCTTATCCGTCTCCGTTTCCTCATGCCCATGTGGTGACAACGACCACCCACAAAACTTTGCGCGGACCTCGGGGCGGTATGATCCTGACCAATGATGCGGATATTGCCAAGAAGATCAATTCGGCAATTTTCCCCGGGATTCAAGGCGGCCCGCTTGAACACGTTATTGCTGCCAAAGCTGTGGCTTTTGGTGAAGTTTTGCAACCGTCCTTCAAAAAATATGCGCAAGATGTTGTAGAAAATGCCCGCATTCTGGCCAAGACCTTGGTTGATGGGGGATTGGCGATTGTTTCCGGCGGGACAGACTCCCATATTGTTTTGGTTGATTTGCGTCCCAAAGGACTGACGGGAAAAGTTGTTGATCTGGCCCTTGAACACGCAGGGATTACCTGTAACAAAAATGCTGTGCCGTATGATCCCGCTCCGCCAATGGTAACATCTGGCGTGCGGCTTGGGACTCCAGCTGGAACAACTCGTGGCTTTGGCGCAGAGGAGTGGAAACTTATTGGTGCGTTGATTCTCGAAGTGGTTGATGGTCTGGCCGCCAATGGCCCTGAAAACAACGGGGCAGTTGAAGCGACTGTGCGCGCTAAAGTTAAAGCCTTGTGTGACCGTTTTCCCATCTATCCAGAAGGAACGGCTGTTTAGGTTCAGATTATGCACTGTCCCTTTTGCGGCTTTGAAGAAACACAGGTGAAGGATTCCCGCCAAACGGAAGACGGAACCTCTATTCGTCGTCGTCGGGCGTGTCCTGATTGCGGGGCACGCTTCACGACTTTTGAGAGAATCCAATTGCGTGAGCTTATGGTTATCAAAGCAGGAGATCATCGTCAGATGTTTGATCGCGACAAGATCACGCGCTCCATGCAAATTGCTTTGCGTAAACGTCCCGTTTCTCCAGAGCATATTGAGAGGGCCACGAGCAGCATCGTTCGCCAATTGGAGTTAACCGGAGAGAGTGAAATTCCCTCCAGCCAGATCGGTGAGTTGGTTATGCAGGCTTTGATTCAGCTCGATGTTGTCGGATATATCCGCTATGCCTCGGTTTACAAGGATTTTAGCAGGCCCGAAGACTTCAAACATTTTGTGAAAGAGTTAGGCGAGCTTAAAGTTCAACGAGGCAAAGCTTCAGAATAGGATACCCAACCAATGTTTACGGGCATTATCACGGCAATGGGGACCGTAACCCGTGTGGACACGGAGCGGGGAGATCGGCGTTTTGTTATTGAGACACCGTGGGACATGGACCGTGTGGCAATCGGAGCTTCGATTGCTTGCTCGGGATGTTGTTTGACCGCTGTTGAAAAAAGCGGACATTCTTTTGTGGTGGATGTTTCGGCGGAGAGCCTTTCGAAAACCAATCTCGGTAATTGGCACGAAGGAAGCCGCATCAACCTTGAATCCTCTCTCAAAGTTGGGGACGAACTCGGCGGGCATATTGTCTCCGGTCATGTGGATGCTTTGGCTTGTGTTGAAAGCATCAAGCAGGATGGGGATTCCCACCGCCTTAAAATCAAGGTTCCTCAAGCCTTCAAGCATTACCTTGCTCCCAAAGGATCCGTTGCTCTTGATGGAGTGTCTTTGACTGTCAATGAAGTTGAAGATGATGTTTTCGGCGTTAATATTATTCCACATACTTGGGCTGTAACCTCTTTGGGGCAGTGCAAGGTTGGGGATTATCTCAATTTGGAAATTGATGTTTTGGCCCGCTATGTTGCCAGAATGCTGGGGAAAGTGTCATGACTTTTTGTGTTGTCAAACAGGAACCGCAGATCAGTATTTCTTCTTCGGAAGAGATTATCGAAGAAGCGCGGAACGGGCGGATGTTCATTCTGGTGGACGATGAAGACCGCGAGAATGAAGGAGATTTGATTGTCCCTGCTCAAATGGCTACACCTGAAATTATCAACTTCATGGCCAAGGAAGGGCGAGGCTTAATTTGCCTTGCGATGGATGCCCATTTAATTGACCGTCTCAATTTACCGCTCATGGGGCAGCAACAGGCGCGGATGCAAACGGCTTTTACCGTTTCGATTGAAGCGCGGGAAGGTGTAACCACCGGAATTTCCGCTGCGGACAGAGCGCGAACCGTTCAAGTTGCTATCGCTGAAGGCGCGCGGAGCGATGATATTGTGACCCCCGGTCACGTCTTTCCTTTGCGGGCGCGGGAAGGGGGAGTTTTGGTACGGGCCGGTCATACTGAAGCAGCGGTTGATGTCTCTCGTCTCGCAGGGCTGCGTCCAGCCGGCGTGATTTGTGAAATCATGAAAGATGATGGGACTATGGCGCGTTTGCCTGATCTTGTTCCCTTCGCCAAGAACCACGGACTCAAAATCGGAACGATTGCTGATTTGATTGCCTATCGTCGCAAGACTGAAAAAATTGTTGAGCGGATTGCTTCTTCTGATCTGACCTCACGCTTTGGCGGAGAATTCAAACTTCACGTTTTTGCCAACCGGATTGCCTATGCTGAACATATTGCTTTGGTTAAAGGTGATATAACGGGGTCGGAGCCTGTACTGGTCAGAGTTCATGTCCAGAATGTCGTACAAGACGTCTTGGGAAGAGCCGAGCCTTTGGTTGAAACGGCGATGAGGTTAATTGAAAAAGAGGGTAGGGGAGTCTTTGTCCTGATCCGTGAACCTGAGCCACAAGCCGTGTCTGGAGAAATTCTCTCGGGCAAGGCTTCCGTTCCCGAATACGGGATTGGGTCCCAGATTCTGAGTGATTTGGGGATAAAAAACATGATTGTTCTGACCAACCACCCCAAAACCGTCACGGGACTTGACGCCTATGGCCTTCATATCGTAGGACACAGGGCATTAGATGGTTCTTTTTAGCCGCTTAATAAATTAAGGTTCTTGGAAATGGTTCAATCAGGTCACAAATCGCACGCTGTTGCTGGTCTTCAGTTTATGAGGCCCCCCCATGTCCTGATTGTTGAAGCCCGTTTTTATGCGCATATCAATGATTTGTTGGTAGCGGGAGCCGAAGAGGTCTTGGCCGAAGCTGGCGCGACCTTTGAAAAAGTTGTTGTTCCCGGGGCTCTTGAAATTCCGGCGGCTGTCAGCTTTGCTGCGCAGCGGACAACGGATCGACCTTTTGACGCCTTTGTTGCCTTGGGCTGTGTTATTCGTGGGGCTACATCTCACTACGAAACGGTTTGTTCGGAGAGTGCGAGGGGGCTTTCTGATTTGGCATTGGCCGCAAATCTGCCTATTGGCAATGGAATTCTGACTGTTGAAAACGAAGATCAAGCCGTAGAACGTGCCGACAAAAGCCGCCTTAACAAAGGGGGCGGGGCGGCTGAGGCTGCTTTGATTATGCTTCATCTTAAACAAACTTTTGGATTGTGGCCGTTATGAGTACAAAATCATCCCTTAAAGCCCGCCTGACCGCGGCCCGCCTGTTTGCAGTTCAGGCAACATATCAGGCCATTCAAAATAAAGTCCCGCCGTATTCTTTGTACGATGAATATGTGATGCATAATGTGGGGATGGACCTTGAGGATGGGGAAATGATCCACCCCGAAGGAACATTGTTCAAAAAAATTCTCTCTGGTGTCACGGATCGTTGGAATGATGTCCAGCAACTTCTTAAGCCACGTTTGAACGGACCGGATGTTGAACCATTGCTGACCTCTATTCTTGCTTGTGGAACTTATGAGCTGCTAGCTCATCACGAAACTGATGCTCCGATTATCATCTCGGATTACCTTCATATCACCCACGGATTTTTTGCCGGACCAGAGTCAAAAATGGTCAATGGTGTTTTGGATGCTATCGCCAAAGAGATTCGCAGCTAACTAAGCTGTCTGTTTTTTCAGCCAATCCGCAAGAACTGAAATTTGCTCGTCTCTGTAGAGAGAAGGAACATGGCCGCAATCATCAAAGGTGACCAGATCCATAGCCGCACCTTTCTTGCTTTCAGACATCTCTTGCGCCAATGCAGCGGGAAAAAGAGTTGAAAGTCCGCCGCGTATAGCCAGAACGGGTTGGGAAATATTTTTCCATGAAGGCCAGAGATCGACTTTCCCCAAGGGCTGCGTATCAAACATCAACGCGATATTAGGGTCAAAGTTACGGATGTACCGTCCATCGCTACGCTTGCGAACATGGGTGCGGGCGTAGTATTCCCATTGCGCCTCTGTCATCGGGCCGCGATAAAACGATGTGCCAATGGTTTGCTTGAAAGCCCCTACTACGCCTTCAAGTGTGTCAAATGCCGGAGCTAACGATAAATAACCACGGATGAGATCAAGGTCAGCTTGTGGAACCGTTGGTCCAACATCGGATAAAATCAGGTTGCGAATAGGAGAGGAGGGTAGGCCTGCGAGGCGAATGCCCAGCAACCCCCCGAGGGAAACCCCCAGCCAGTCGCAAGAGGCTGGAGAATCGCATTCTAGATCAACCAGAAAAGCAGCAAGGTCGGATAAATATTGGGCGTAGATATAATCGTGGGGGTTTGCCAGGAAATCGCTGCGGCCCCGCCCGGGCAGATCAAGAGCCACCACGCGAAACCCCTGCTTGGCAAGGGTTTCTCCCACAAATTTGAAATCATCAGAACTTCCCGTTAAGCCATGAACACAAATCAGAGTTCTCTGGTTCCCTTGCCCCCATTCTTGGTAGAAGATTTTTGAAAATCCGCTCGAATTCAGGGTAAGGAAGGAGTTTTCCTGCATTTTCTGTTTAGTCCAATTTTCCGTGGCAATATTTATATTTCTTGCCGCTTCCACAGGGGCAATCTGCATTGCGCGGAACATTTCCCTGCCATGTATTCGGATTCTTTGGATCGAATTTTTGACGGAAGGGAATAGGAGGATTGTCTTCTTCGCTCACACCCTGTCCGGTCCCCATCAGAGCTGGGTCGGTGCGGGTCATACGCGCTTCTTTTTCCTCTTGCTGTCTTTGCTCTTCCATCATGTTGGCAAAGGCTTTCTCATCAATATTGATTTCAACCAGAGAGAGGTTTTGGACAATCGCAACGCGCAATCTATTCATCATAGATTCAAACAAATTGAAGGCTTCTGCTTTATATTCGTTCAAGGGGTCACGTTGAGCAAATGCCCGCAGATTGATGCCTTGGCGCAGATGATCGAGATGGAGGAGGTGTTCTTTCCATTGTTGGTCAAGTAAGCGCAAGACAAATGATTTTTCAATCTGGGCAAAGAATTTCTCGCCTGCTCTTGCCCGTTTTTCGTTCATGCGGGTATCCGAAGCTTTGAGCACGCGGTCCAGAATTTCTTCATGCGCGATGCCTTCTTCTTTGGCCCAATCTTCAAGCGGCAGGTCAAGTCCCAAAACTGTCTGGACTTCGGCTTTCAGCGCGGCAATGTTCCATTGTTCGGCATAGGCGGTTTCAGGAATGGCTCCATGAACCATTTCGGTAATTACTTCATGGCGCATATCCAGAACAGTTTCTGCTACGTCTTCGGAATCCATGATTTCACGCCGTTGTTCATAGACAACTTTCCGTTGGTCGTTCATGACGTTGTCGAATTTCAACAGGTTCTTGCGGATTTCATAGTTTTGTTGCTCAACCCGCGTTTGGGCTCTTTCCAGAGCTTTGCTAAGCCACGGGTGGGTGAGGGCTTCCCCGTCCTTAAGGCCAATTGCCTTGTTCGAGAGAACGGCTTCTAGGGCATCGGGAGAAAAAATCCGCATCAAGTCATCTTGAGTCGAAAGGAAAAACGCCGAAGCCCCCGGGTCACCTTGACGGCCAGAACGTCCGCGCAGTTGGTTGTCGATCCGGCGGGATTCGTGACGTTCCGTCCCAACCACGTAGAGCCCCCCCGCACCAAGGACAATTTCACGGTCTCTTGCGACTTCGTCTTTGATGGATTGAATCAGCGCAGCGCGTTCGCTTTCAGGAAGATCAAGTGGAACTTCTTCTTTGATCCGCATTTCTACGTTGCCGCCAAGTTGAATATCCGTTCCGCGCCCCGCCATGTTGGTTGCGATGGTGACGGCAGCTACCCGTCCAGCTTGGGCAATGATCGAGGCTTCTTGTTCATGATAGCGGGCATTGAGAACTTGGTGAGGGATCTTTTCCCGTTTGAGACGTGCCGACAACATTTCCGATTTTTCAATCGAAACGGTCCCTACCAAAATCGGTTGTTGGCGGGAATAGCAATCTTGAACCAGCGCAACAATGGCTTCTTCTTTGTCAGAGAGGGATTTGTAAATCTTGTCGTTATGGTCCACCCTAGCTACGGCAACATTGGTTGGAATCTCAACTACGCCGAGCTTGTAAATGTCCATAAATTCGTTGGCTTCAGTCAAGGCTGTTCCCGTCATGCCTGCGAGTTTTGGATAAAGACGGAAGTAGTTCTGGAAGGTGATCGAAGCCAGAGTCTGATTTTCGTTTTGAATTTGAACGTGTTCTTTGGCTTCCAAGGCTTGGTGCAGCCCTTCCGAAAAACGTCGTCCGTCCATCATGCGCCCTGTAAACTCGTCAATGATGATGACTTTGTCGTCTTTAACGATGTAATCAGTATCACGAGAGAATAGTTTATGAGCCCTTAGGGCCTGATTCACATGGTGGACAAGTGAGATGTTTTGGGCATCATAAAGCCCGCCGGAGGTCAGTAGGCCAGCATCTTTCAAGAGCTGTTCAATTTTTTCTACGCCAGCTTCGGTCAAGATGACGGATTTAACTTTTTCGTCTTTTTCGTAGTCTTCAGAGCCCAGCAAAGGAATAATTTTATCGGCACTGATGTAAAGATCTGTCGCGCTTTCGGTCGGGCCTGAAATAATCAACGGAGTCCGCGCTTCGTCAATCAAAATAGAGTCAACCTCATCAACAATCGCATAGTTGAATGGGCGTTGGACCATATCTGAGAGATTATACTTCATATTATCACGCAGATAATCAAAACCAAATTCGTTGTTGGTTCCGTAAGTGATGTCAGAGCCATAGGCTGCCCTGCGGTCTTCATCTTTCATGTTGGAAACGATGCAACCCACACTCAAACCCAACCAACGATAAATTTGTCCCATCCACTCAGAGTCACGGCGAGCCAAGTAATCATTGACGGTCACAACGTGAACGCCCTTGCCAGAGAGGGCATTCAGATAAACCGGCAAGGTGGCAACCAAGGTTTTACCTTCGCCTGTCCGCATTTCTGCAATTTTTCCCTGATGCAGAACAACGCCGCCGATCAACTGAACGTCAAAGTGGCGCATTCCCATGACGCGTTTCGAGGCTTCGCGGACTGTGGCAAAGGCATCATACAAAATATCGTCCAACGTGGCCCCGCCCTCCAGCTTTTCACGAAATTCGCTCGTTTTGGCTTTGAGCTGGTCATCCGTCAGAGCGGCGTAGTGAGATTCAATCTTGTTGATCTCGATGGCGTAGGGGCGAATATTTTTGATAATCCGGTCGTTGCTGGATCCGAATAATTTTGCGGCAAGTGAAAGAAACATACTGAAACCTTATCCTTTTGTGACGATCTGATATAAGCCGCTCTGCATCTAACGTCAACCAAACACAGGCAGGGAATGGTATTTTTGGTCTTGCATGATGCATAAAGCTGTGCGCAAATATGGTGCGCTTTCCGCACAATTTACGAAACAACAAGAATAACTGATAATGAGGTTATCATGAATCCAAAAATTATAGGCATTGCCTTGGCCGTTATTTTGGCTGTGGCAGCTGTTTTCGGCTATGGCATATCCCAAAAATCTTCAAATGAATCTCCGGCTGAACCGCCTGTAGCCGAGGCAGATCAAGCCGCCAATGCCGTGGAAGAACCCAAAAATCCAACAGATGTTGAACCTGCCGCAGGCGAAGCAAAAAGTGATGATAAAAGTAGCGAAGCAGTGGCTGCTCCGGCTGTAGCTGCGGATGATCCGGTTGTTGCCAAAGTTGAAGGGACTGATTTGCATCGTTCTGAAGTTTTGGCTTTTATCCAAAACTTGCCACCTCAAATGCGTCAAGTTCCACCAGAAGCCATTTTCCCTATGGCTTTGGAACAAGTTGTCAATGGCAAAATTGTTGATCTGAAGGTTGCTGCAACTGATGTTTCAACAACACCGGCCTATGCAACTCGTCTTGAAGATGCCAAGAAACAGATTGCTCGCGCTGTCTATGTTGAGGGCGAAATTGAAAAAGCTCTTTCTGAGGCAGATGTTAAAAAAGCCTATGACAAGCTTGTCAAAGACCAAGGCAAAGTCGAAGAAGTCAAAGCTCGCCATATTCTTGTTGAAAAAGAAGACCAAGCCAAAGACATCATCAAGAAAATTGAAGGTGGCGCAAAATTCGAAGACTTGGCAAAAGAATTTTCAAAGGATACCTCGAACAAGGCTTCCGGCGGGGATCTTGGTTACTTTTCCAAGGATTCAATGGTCAAGGAATTTGCTGAAGCAGCTTTCAAACTTGGCAAAGGTGAAACCAGCAAAGAGCCAGTTAAAACCCAATTTGGTTATCATGTAATCC
This sequence comes from Alphaproteobacteria bacterium, assembly GCA_016794285.1. Lineage (GTDB taxonomy): Bacteria > Pseudomonadota > Alphaproteobacteria > Micavibrionales > Micavibrionaceae > UBA1573. Next base: position 22,419 of record JAEUKO010000022.1, read on the forward strand.
AAGTTGAAGACAGGCGGGATCGTCCCGCTCCGAAATTTGAGGACGTCAAGCCTCAACTCGAAGCACAAGTGCGCCGTGATCTGCTTAACAGCCTTGTTGAAGGGTGGAGAAAAAAAGCAACGGTTGAAACTTTTGATTTCAACGGCAAACCCGTTGAGAAAAAAGAAGTTCCTAACACCGATGCTGAAAAGAAGTAAGTGTTTTCGGGCATGTAACAAAAATCAGAAACATCTCCCCTTGGGGAGATGTTTTGTGTTATAGCTGACCCCAAAATTATTTATACGTCATCCCCTACAAGGGAAGCGAAGCTGACCGTAGGTCGGGGATCTGGTATGTGAGTGCAGCGAAGCTGCACAAGATTCTGGATCCCGTTTGTGCCAGCGTCCTAATTGGACGCGCCAACGGGATGACAACGGAGTATCACAAAAGAGAATTCAGGAGGGTTGAATGGCTAAATTTCTAAGCTGCGCGGAAGCTTTGGCAGCTCCGCCGCCGGATATGCCCACTTTGCCAGTTTTATGGGTGGTGGCTGCAGCTATTCTGGACCGCAAGAATAATGTGCTGGTGGCTCAGCGTCCCGAAGGAAAATCCATGGCTGGCCTTTGGGAGTTTCCTGGCGGAAAGGTCAAGACTGGGGAAGTCCCCGAATATGCCCTCATGCGTGAATTAGAAGAGGAGTTAGGCTTGGTAACGCGACCATGTTGCATGACACCAGTCGGGTTTGCTTCGCATAGCTATTATCCAGAGTTTCATCTTTTAATGCCGCTTTATGCTATTCGGGTTTGGAAGGGGGAGCCTCAATCTTTGGAACGCCAAAACCTCCGCTGGATGAAGGTTTCTGATCTTTATGGCCTTGCTATGCCCGAAGCCGACAAGCCGTTGATTTCGCAACTGGAAGCTTCTCTCTAATCGGGATATACTCCCCATCATGTTTAGTTCGGTTTACGACTTTAAGGATTTTTACAATTCCCCGAGTGGGCAAGTGGTTAAAACGCTTGTTTCAGGTCATATTCGCGCATGGTGGCCGAATTTGTCGGGGCTACGCGTAGTTGGGATTGGATATGCCCAACCCTATCTAACCCCATTCTTGAACGAGGCGGAACGGTGTATTGCGATCAACCCGGCGCGTCGTGGCGCGTGTCACTGGCCGCTTGAACAAAAAAATCTGACGGTGCTTGCTGAGGAGTCCGAGTTGCCGCTTGAAACCAATTCGGTTGATCGGGTTCTTTTGATCCATTCCCTAGAGTACGCCGAGTTGTTTCATTCCAATTTGCAGGAAGTTTGGCGGGTTCTCAAAAGCAATGGCCGCGTTTTGATTGTTACCCCCAACCGCATGGGATTATGGGCCCGCTCCGATTGGTCCCCTTACGGACAAGGCACGCCCTATTCAATAGATCAACTGCGTTGGTTGCTGCGGGATTGCCAATTCACTTTTGAACGTTCGCGTTCTGCGCTTTATCTTCCGCCGCTTCGGTGGCGATTGGTTCAAAAAGCTGCGAACGGATTTGAACGGTTTTTGCCCTATGTCATGCATGGTCTTGGGGGACTTCATATCATTGAGGCCAGCAAGCAGCTTTATGCAGGAACTCAAGTTCCGGTGGTCTCAAAAATGATTGTGCGAGGGCCTGTCAAACTTCGGCAAAATCCAGTTCCGACCTCCCGCAACCCAGTTTAGGGGGAGGGGCTAGATTGTGCGGCTTTTTCCCACGGCCAGACAATTGGCTGTAGCGTGGCAATGCGCATCGGGCCAATGAAAACCCCACGTTTCTGAATGCTCAAATTAGCATTCATGATAGGCTCTCCGGTTTCGGGGTCTTTCTCGTTCAGAACTTGAGCAAGGCCTTGGACCATCAAAGCTTCTTTCCCCGTGATAATTTTTTTCTCGGCCAAATTAGCTATCAGAACATCAACCCCTTTGATTTGGAGAGGGATATCCGCACTGATTTGCAATTTCTCGTCCAGCCCGATTGTTCCGTTTCCATCAAAACTAAGCGGGGGAGCCACAACCGATATCCATTCAACCGGAATGCTCCCGTTACTTTTTTGCCATTCTTTAATAGGGTCTTCGCGCAGCGACATGGGCAAATCTTCCGGCAATCTTACCCTTAGCGCAGCGGCAGTAATATTGATCGTTTTTTCGGGAAGGTCCTCGCCGGAAATTGTGGCACCTTTGGGAAGTTCGGCATAAAGAACCTGCCCGGGGACAAAAAAGCCGAGAAGTTCGAAAGACGGAATTGTCCATTCAATACCTTGGCTATCGAGAATTTTTCCTTCGAAATGAATTGTCGGTGGAGAGGGATACCCCCCTACTATTGGCTTCTCGCCTGAAACTTGTACACCGGAACTTGCCGCATTTTCCCAAAGCGCATCAATTTGTTTCTGGGTCTGTTTTGCCACCAGATACCACATCAGCGAGTACAGGAAGAATAGCAGAACAATAATGCCAGAGAGCGAAAACAAAAAAGTTGAAAGAAGTTTTTTCATTCTTTATCTCCTGCGGCTTGGGCTTCGGCAACTAAGCGGGCCGATCCATTTTCAACCGTATCTTGGAGTTGGCGCATCATATCGTTAGGCGGAAGCCCTGCAGGAATGGGCGGAAAGATTTCGAAAATGACCGTCCCTGGTTTTTTGAAGAATGCATTGCGTTTCCAGTACAATCCGCTGTTCATTGCCAAAGGCAAAACCACTTGGTGCGTAGCCTCGTACATACGGGCAATGCCGCCTTTGTAAGGTCGCTTGCTGACACTTTCATCAATCGCAACGCGAGTTCCTTGGGGGAAGATGACAAGAGGGCGCCCCTCACTCTGAATCCGTTTGGCTCCATCCACAAGAGAGGTTAGAGCTATTTCTCGGGAGGAACGGTCAATCCCAATCATGCGGGCTTTTTGCGCGTGCCACCCCCACAAGGGAATCTGCATCAATTCCTTTTTCATGATAATTGCCGGATCTTTGAAGAGAAGGTGAAGTTTCATTGTTTCGTAAGCCGAATGGTGCTTGGCTCCCACGAGAAATGGTCCTTCTTTGGGAATATTTTCAGCTCCCCTCACCACAAAATCGAGCCCTAAAACCACTTTTTCAATCTGGTGAACTGTTTCGAAATAGAACTGAAGAAGCTTAAGAAAATACGGGCGAGGGAGCCAAAGCAAAGGTGTGTAAAGAATGCAGGTCAAAACCGTATAGCCATAGAAAGCTATATTAAAAAAAATCTGGCGGAGAAATGTCATCATTGAAGAACCTCGGGAATAGAAGATGTTTCCTTGGGAAACAAAACCACACGGAAAACAGCTACTAACAGTTTGTTATATTCGATAAAGTTAACCATCCAGAAGCGGCGGTCTTCAGTTGAAAAATGCTCTGGCTGAACAGGATAAGGCATAAACTCGACATCTGGCAGAACGTGGTGAAATTCCAGCAAAGCGCGGGGCATATGATACGTCCCAGTCATGAGATATACCGATGTCACTTTCTTTTCTGCAATCCATTTTTGCGCTTCGAAGGCGTTTTC
>JAEUKO010000023.1:0-25534 GCA_016794285.1 Alphaproteobacteria bacterium
ATGGTCATCCCCGACAAGGGAAGCGAAGCTGACCGCAGGTCGGGGATCTGGTATGTGAGTGCAGCAAAGCTGCACAAGATTCCGGATCCCGTGTGTGCCAGCGTCCTACGGACGCGCCCACGGGAGGACAAAGGGGGTGGAGTGATTTAGTTAGATGATCTGCCTTCTGGCCCATTGCCAAGTTTGTAATAATCCCGATACCATTTTACGAAGTTCTGGATGCCGGTTTTAAGAGGCGTAAAGGGCTTAAACCCCGTCACTCTTGCGAGGTCATCGGTATTGGCAAAGGTGGAATACACATCTCCCGCCTGCATGGGGAGAAGGTTTTTGGAGGCTTTGATTCCGATTTCGTCTTCGAGCAAGCCAATCATGTTCATCAAGTCTTCCGGTTGATTATTGCCGATATTATAAATGCGGTAGGGCGCATTGCTGGTCGCCGGATCAGGGTCATCACTTGACCATGTAGGGTCTGGTTCAGGAAGAATTTGGCTCAGGCGCGAAACTCCTTCGACAATATCATCAATATAGGTGAAGTCTCGTTTCATATTACCGTGATTATAAACATCTATGGGCTTGCCTTCGTAAATGGCCTTGGTGAATTTGAACAAGGCCATATCGGGACGGCCCCACGGCCCATACACGGTGAAAAAGCGCAATCCCGTGCAAGGCAAGCGGTAGAGATGGGCGTAGGTATGCGCCATCAGTTCATTGGCTTTTTTGGTTGCGGCGTAAAGGCTGATCGGGTGGTCCACCGTGTCGTGAACCGAAAACGGAATCTTGGTATTTGACCCATACACCGAAGAGGAAGAGGCAAACAAAAGATGCTGGACCCCGTTATGGCGACACCCTTCGAGAATGTTCATAAACCCTGTGACGTTGCTATCAATATAGGCGTGCGGATTTTCAATCGAATACCGAACGCCAGCTTGTGCGGCAAGGTTAATCACGATTTCTGGTCTTGTGGTTTGGAACAGATCAGTCATGCCCACCCTGTCCGCAAGGTCAAGGCGGTGAAAGGAAAAGTTCGGCAGTTCAGACAAAATCTTGAGCCGATCTTCTTTCAAACGCGGGTCATAATAGCCGTTGACGTTATCAAGCCCCGTAATCTGGGCGGTTGGAAAATCCCGAGCCAAGCGGCGAGCCAGATGAAACCCAATAAACCCTGCTGTTCCGGTCACAAGTATTTTTGAAGATTGCATTAAAAAGCCTTAATTTTTGAGATGTTGAGAACCAGCGTTTTCGCCAAGGGGCCCCTCGCAAGGCAGACGAAAATTAACACCATATTAAGTCAATTTCTATACGATTACTGGTAACAACAATAAAATTTAGAGTGTGTGTCATGTTTGAAAAATGCGACTTTATCCTTGGGGATGGAGGCTCGATTGTCATCGTGGTTCCGACCCAGTTGCCTAAAGATCTGCCTCTGACGTTGGAGGTCCACAGGCGGGGGATTGTTTTCCTCTCAGGGGAAGTGGAAGTCGGGTCTGTCTCCTGTGAGCGGGCGGATATTTTGCAAAGACTGATTAACATTGCCAAGGTGGGCTTGATTGAATTTTTGAACGGTATCCCGCGCTTTCCGGCCTATATTACGTCGGTTGCGGCGATTTCAGTGAGATGTGAAGCGGCCTAGGTCGCAAAAGGGGATGGGGTTATGGGGCCAGAGGTCAAAGAGGTTGAGGTTGGAATGCCGATCGGGGCGGCTTTGCTTGGCGGCGGGGTTAGCTATGTGAGTGATGATCCGTCCTCGCCCATGGCGTGCGGCGTTCGGAATGAACTGGCGGCCCAAGGGAAGTCCGTTGCGGTGCAAGGACCAGAAGCTTCCGCGAATCGGTCAACATTTAATATGGCAAGTTCTAATTTGAGCGTAGCGGCTGCTCCCGCTCCGGCCCCTGTTCCGGCTCCGGCCCCTCAGGTTTCTCAGACATTTTCAGCCTGAACAGGCTTCCTTTTCTGCGTTTATACCTAAGTCTAAAGTTGTTTATATAGTTGTCATCCCCGATAAGGGAAGCGAAGCTGACCGCAGGTCGGGGATCTGGTATGTTGAGTGCAGCGAAGCTGCACAAGATTCTGGATCCCGTTCGTGCTAGCGTCCTACGGACGCGCCAACGGGATGACGAATAAGTCATTATAGGCTTAGGCGTTTTTTTCATATTTTTATTGTTCGAGGATGATCTCTCATGCCAAAACCCGTTTCGCAATCCACCCAGCATATTATGATGACCGAGCCTTTGGGATTCCTGTCCAACCCTCAGACGATGGAAACCAATACCTATCAGGAAGAAAATTCGGCGGATTTGCGCTCGATTCAGGACCATGCGCGGGCCGAATTTCGCCTGTTTCGGGATCGTTTGGTCGAGGCCGGAGTCATTGTAACCACAGTTCTTGGCCACCCAGATAGTCCCGATGATGTTTTTTGCAACAACTGGATTTCAACGCAAAAAGACCGCAGCGGGGAGGCTTCGCTGGTTTATTATCCGATGCTGGCTTCGAATCGGCGGATTGAGCGTCGTCCAGAGGTTATGGCTATGCTGGAGGGGCGATATCCGGTGGCCCTAGATCTGTCTAGGGAAGAGCTGAACGGGAGATATCTCGAATCAACCGGATCTTTGTGGATGGACCGCGTGAACCGCGTTGCCTATTGCGCGATTTCTCCGCGAACGAATGAAGATTTGGCCCGCGAATGGTGCGCCCGTATGGATTTCGAGTTTCTGCCCTTTCATACCCGCAATCATACCGGAAAGCCCGTTTACCATACCGATGTCATGATGTTTATTGGGACAGGCTATGCGGGGGTGTGTTTGGAGTGCATTTTGCCAGAAGACCGCGAGAAAGTGGTGGCGAAGCTCTCTTTAACCCATGAGGTTATCCCCATTAGCCTCGCGCAACTTAAATCTTTCTGCGGAAATTCTCTGGAACTGGTCGGAAGCGGCGGGGCCTTGAAGCTCATCATGTCCGGAGCCGCATACCGTGCCTTGACGGAGGCGCAGAAAAAGGCTTTGCTCAGATATGTTTCAGAGATTGTCTGGGCGGACATTCCCACAATCGAGAAATATGGCGGTGGCTCGGCCCGCTGTATGTTGCTTGAGCTTCACTAGACAAGAAGGTTTTTCTTTTTATGTGTGGGATTGCCGGGCTGTACGCCCTCGGGGCATCAAGTTCCCCTTCTGATTTGAGGACGGTGGCTAAGGCCATGACCGATGCCATGCCTCACCGTGGCCCCGATGACGATGGTCATTGGCAAGATCCCGATCATCCGGCTTTGGTCCTAGGCCAGCGGCGCTTGGCTATTCTCGATTTATCTCCCTTAGGGCATCAGCCTATGCCGTCTCCTTCCGGCCGCTATTGGTGCGTTTATAATGGAGAGATTTATAACTACCTTGCCATTGAAGCTGAACTGAAAAAACTGGGGCATCAGTTCAAGGGGCGTTCCGATACCGAAGTTTTTTTGACTGCTGTTGACCAATGGGGGTTAAACCAAACCTGCCAGAAAATCATCGGGATGTATGCCTTCCTGATTTGGGACCGGAAAACCAGAACCTTGCATTTGATGCGGGATCGTCTCGGCAAAAAGCCGCTGTATTTCGGTTGGGCGGGGAAGACGCTGGTCATGGGGTCAGAGCTGAAAGTTCTCATGGCTCATCCTGACTTCGTGCGGGACGTCAACCCTGATGCTTTGCGGGTCTATATGAAATACGGATTCATGCAGGCTCCTCATTGTATTTTTCGCCAAGTCTGGACTTTGCCTCCCGGGGCGCGGATGTCGCTTCCCGTTCAATCGCTGGTGGCCGGAGAAGACCTGTCTCAAAAAATTGAATTTTACTGGGACTTGCCAAAAATTATTGAGACGGCAAGGGCTCATCCCAATCTTCGTTCAGAAGAAGAAATTGTTGAAGAGTTTGATGCCTTGTTGCGGCAATGCGTTCGGGAGAGAATGATTGCGGATGTTCCTCTCGGTGCGTTTCTGTCCGGCGGAATCGATTCAAGCACTGTGGTTGCCTTGATGCAGCAACTATCGGATCGTCCGGTCAAAACCTATGCGATTGGTTTTGAGGAAGAGTCTTTCAACGAAGCTCCCTTCGCCAAGGAAATTGCGCGGCACCTCGGGACGGACCATCACGAAATGATTGTGAGCGGGCAAGATGCCCTAAGTGTCGTGCCAAAACTTCCTGATATTTACGATGAGCCCTTTGCCGATTCCTCACAAATTCCAACCTATCTTGTTTCCAAATTCGCCCACGAGAGTGTGACCGTTGCGCTTTCCGGCGATGGCGGCGATGAGATGCTCGGCGGCTATAGACGGCATATGATTGTGCCCGGGATCTGGTCGAAAATCAGATGGTTGCCATACCCGTTGCGGATCGGTGTAGCCAATCTTCTGAGCGGCGTTCCGCAAGATAAATGGGATTCTCTCTTCTCGTCTCATCCTTCGCAAGGGCTGAGATTCCATCGCCTCGCCGGAATGCTTCGCAAGAAAGATTGCTTCGGGGTTTATGATTATCTTTTATCCATGCAGCCAGATTATGATTTGATCGTGTCTGGTGGTCGCGATCCACTTACTCCGCTTTATGATCCTCGGCGCGATGTTCGCGGTCTCGGTTTCGCTGAACAGATGATGTTCAAAGATACCATGTCCTATCTGCCCGATGATATTCTGGTCAAGGTTGATCGGGCGAGTATGGCGGTATCTCTGGAGGCACGAGCCCCTTTGCTTGATATGCGGATTGCCGAATATGTTTGGACTTTGCCGCATGATCTCAAGATCAGAGACGGGAAAGGCAAATGGCTCCTCCGTCAGGTCCTTTCGAAATACGTTCCGCAGAGTTTGTATGATCGCCCCAAGAAAGGGTTTTCTGTACCGATCGATTCGTGGCTGCGCGGAGGTTTGCGTGATTGGGCCGAGCCTCTTCTTTCACCCAACAAGATCAAGGAACAAGGCTATTTGAACGATCCGTATGTTCGCAAAATATGGGAGGGTCATCAATCTGGCCGCGCTCAGGCCGGACCTTCTTTGTGGGCGATTCTGATGTTTCAGGCGTGGTTGGAGAGATGGGGGAAGAGGTAAGCGAAGCCCAAAGTTATTTATACAAATGCCAAGGGGCGTTCTAGGGCTAAAAATCGTCATCTCCGCGAAGGCGGAGATCCGGCGTATTAAGCCAGACCCCCGCCTATAAAGCGGGGGTGACAAAAGAGAGAAAGCGTTGGGATGACGAATTATAAGCTTAGCCCTTTAACACGTTTAGTTTCTTGATAAGGGCACGGATGGAGTCGTGATTGGTACGGTCGGCAATCAGGACAGTGTCGCCAGTATCAACAATCACAAGATTCTCAAGCCCTGCGCAAGCTACAAGGCGATGGCCGTTTGATTGAATCAAGCAGCCCTTCGTTGTGTCGGTTACAGCTTGTCCTTCGATCACGTTTCCGCTTAGGTCTTTTTCTCCGATTTCCCACAAGCTTTCCCATGAGCCTATGTCAGACCAGTTGGGGTCACATGGCACAATGGCGGCTTCATCGGTTTTTTCCATGATTGCCTTATCAAAAGGTTCAGCAGGAATTTCAGCATAAGAGTCACAATGGGGGTTTTGTGCATCAGGAGAAGAGGTCATGGCCGCCGCTGCTTTCGCAAGCAAAACAGGTGCGTGGCAAGAAAACTGGTCAAGAACACTTTGCGCTTCGAAAAGAAACATTCCGCTGTTCCATAGATATTTTCCTGAAGCCAGAAAAGCTTCAGCGGTGGTGCGGTTCGGTTTTTCTTCGAAGTCCGCAACGGCATAGACACCTTCTTCTATTGGGATATGACTGTGTTTTATATAGCCATAGCCTGTATCGGGTCTGGTCGGAGTGATGCCAAAAGTTACGAGTTTCCCTTTTTGCGCGGCGAGCAATCCCTTTTGAAACGCCTTTGCCAAGGAGTCTTCATCGCCAATATAATGGTCGGACGGCAAAACCCACATAAGGGCTTTGGGGCCGAAGTGAGAGCGCACATAAAGAGCCGCAAAAGCGATGGCGGCGGCGGTGTTGCGGCCCACAGGTTCCTTGAGAATATGGGTGTCTGCTCCCTTGGCAGCATTTGATATTTGCCGCCGCGCTTCATCTTCCAGTGCAGCCAAAGTGACGGTGATAACGTGATCGGCAGGGGTTTTAGTAATGCGCAAGGCGCGGCGCAAAGTGGTTTGCAGCAACGTATCTTCCCCAAACAGGTTTAGAAATTGTTTAGGGAAGACGTCACGACTGGCTGGCCAAAGTCTCGTTCCCGAGCCGCCGCACAAGATGACTGGAATGACAGGAGATGTCATGCGGCTTTCTTTTCTTGTCGGGAGAGGTAATCTTGATAAGAGATTTTCAAACCCTCATCCAATGTTGTCTTGGCGGTCCATCCTGCGGCGGTCAGGCGCGAAACATCCAAGAGTTTCTTGGGCGTGCCGTCCGGTTTTTCTGGGTTAAAGCGTATCTCCCCTTGATAGCCAACAACCTTGGCAATTTTATGGGCCAGATCACGAATAGATAAATCCGTTCCAAAACCGACATTCATCGGAACGGAATCGGAATAGGTCTTGCACAAGAACACAGCCGCTTCGGCCATATCGTCCACAAAAAGAAATTCACGAAGAGGTGTGCCTGTTCCCCACAATTCAATAAAAGACTCCCCCTTATCCTTCGCGGCCTGAAATTTGAGAAGCATAGCCGGAATAACATGGCTGTTCTCACCGTGGTAGGTATCGCCCGGGCCATAAAGGTTGCAAGGTTGCAGGGCAATGAAATCTGCCCCGTACTGGGAGCGGTACGCTTGACACATTTTAATTCCAGCGATTTTGGCGAGCGCATACCATTCATTGGTAGGCTCCAGCGGCCCGCTCAGCAGGGAGTCTTCTTTGATGGGTTGCGGCGCAAATTTCGGATAGATGCAGGATGATCCGATATTGACCAGTTTTTGAACCCCGTTCACCCATGCTGCGTGAATAACATTGGTGGTAATGGCAAGGTTATCATAGATGAATTCGGCAGGGTAGGTGCTGTTGGCCATGATGCCGCCAACCTTTGCCGCCGCCAAGAAAACGACATCAGGTTTGTTGGCTTTGACCCAAGCATTCACCCCCGCTTGGTCGCGCAGGTCTAGCTCCTTGTGAGAAATTGTCAGGGGCGTAATATTTTTCTCTTTTTCAAGCTGGCGAAGAATAGCTGCCCCCACCATACCACGATGGCCTGCAACCCAGATTCTTTTTCCAGAGAGGTCGAACGGTCCGGTCATGGTTACGCTGCCTTTCTGAGGGTTTCGATGTTAAGTCCAGCCGATTTGAGGTCGGCGGTCACCATATCCAGTACAAGGCCTTTGAAGCCCATATGGGGAATCCATCCCAGTTTTTCCTTAGCCTTTGTCGCATCGCCAATAAGAAGCTCCACTTCGGCGGGGCGGAAAAATTTGGGGTCAATTTGAATGAGGGTTTCCCCTGTGCGAGCGTTCAAACCAATTTCGTTCACACCGGTTCCTTTCCATTCTATAGAGATGCCCACAAGAGCAAATGATTCTTCGATAAATTCACGGACCGAGTGGGTTTCCCCCGTTGCAATCACATAGTCATCCGGTTTTTCTTGTTGGGTGATCCGCCAGATGGCTTCTACTGAGTCCTTCGCGTGGCCCCAGTCGCGTTTGGAATTGATATTACCAAGATGAATAGGCGTTTTGTCTCCCGATAAAATACGGGCAAGGCCCATTGTAATTTTTCTGGTGACAAAAGTTTCTCCGCGAATGGGGCTTTCATGATTAAAGATGATGCCGTTCGAAGCGTGCATCCCGTAGCTCTCGCGGTAATTGATCGTCATCCAGTAGGCGTAGAGTTTCGCCACGGAATAGGGGCTGCGCGGATAGAAAGGAGTGGTTTCTTTCTGGGGAACTTCTTGGACAAGTCCGTAAAGTTCGGATGTTGAGGCTTGATAAAAGCGAGCACTGCTCCCCATGCCCAGCAAACGAAGGGATTCCAGAACACGCAGGGCTCCCACCGCGTTGACATTGGCTGTAAATTCCGGATTTTCAAAACTGATACCGACATTGGTCTGACTGGCGAGATTATAAACCTCCTCAGGCTGAGCCCGTTGTAAGGCTTGAATCATGCTGGCTGTATCGGTCAGGTCACCATAAATCAGTTCAAAGTTTGGATGGTCCATCAAATGGGTAATTCGTCCAATATTGCTGATGGACACATGGCGTTTAAGGCCAAAGACTTTGTATCCTTTTTCCAGCAACATTTCAGAGAGCAAGGCCCCATCTTGTCCGGTTACGCCAGTGATAAAAGCACGTTTTTGAGTCATGTTTTCGGGTTCCTGTTAAATTTCTTTCAGAATAGAGCTTAACGCTCTGTTCCAAGACTGGGTAAAGGCATACTGCCCATAATCAGCAGCTTTGGCTATCGTTTTATAAACTTTTTCCTCGTATTCCGCTAAGGGAAGAGCCGCGCAGCTGCGCATAAGGCCGCGCAAAGAGGTGACCATCTCGGGCACATCACTGCTGCAATAGTAACCGCAGGAGGAGGCATCAACCCCGCATTCAAAAGTCAGAATAGGGACCATGCCGAATTTCATGGATGTGGCAACCGAGGTTGCCAGTCCCTCCGCTGCCGTTGGCAAAATGACGTAGGCGCATTTTCTAACCAGATCAAGATGCGCCGGAGAACCGATTTCAAGAAATCCAACATAGTGGATGTTTCCCAATTGTTCGATCCGTCCATTATATTTTTCAAAGAAAGCCTGTTCCGAAGGCGGCCCCGCAATATAAAGGTGAAAATCTTTCGGCAGATCTTCCATTGCTTCAACGAGCAGGTCCACGCCTTTGGCAATAAACCCGTCCCCCGTGAAGCAGAGGAAATTTTTTGTGTCACGGGTTCTTATAAAATCAGGGTCAAAATGACAACGTGGAGAAAGGGACGGAGAAATACGGTATATCGGTTTGTTTTCCCGCGCATAGGTTTGGGTCGAAAAATTATTATCATCCAAGCAGAAAATATAGTCGGTAAGGGCCATACAAGCTGGCAAATCTGCTTTGTCCATCACCCTCATAGGAGGAATGTCTGTATGCCGCGCATAGCGGTTCAGTGTCAGAGCGTTGGCAATGTCTGGCGCAGGACCAAGGGCATAGAAAATCTTTTTCGCACGGGGAAGGAGAGGGGCAAATTGAACAAAGTATTGTCCTGAATTCCCCGAGGCATTGCTGATAACAAGGTCATACACATCGCCTTCGGGTTTCCAGTCATGGTGGGACCGGTCCAGCACATCGACTTCGAACCCATAGCTGTTGAGAATGCGGACAATCTCAATCACTTCCCAAAAATTGGTGTGGGCGTAGGTTTCTGCCAAGCGGGCATTCGCAAAAGAATCTGTTTTATAATGAAGCAAAGCCCGTTTGCTTCGCCCCGCTCTGGGGGCCTGATAGAACAGGGGTTTTGGTTTCGGCTGTTGCCCCAAAACGATCCTTTTAGCTTTGGCAAGAGCCCGAAGGGCAAGGCTTAGCGACATTTTGCCAGACCAATCATTTGTTTGAGTTCTTCTTCGGTCAGGCGGATGGCGGTTGCCGAGCTGAGATGCGCCGGAGGGTTGGGATTTATGGTTTTTCTGATAACGTAATAGTCGCCTTCAACGTGGCAATAAGCAAGTTCTTGGGCACTGGTCAGGTCTTCATGAACTTTTTCCCCCGGGAAAAGACCCATGATTTCAAATTCTGTCCGTCCTGTGATGAGAGTGAGAATATCCTTGATGCGGGCCGCCTTCATGTTGCGGATATAAATCTCCCCATTCGAAGCCTTCTCAATACATTCGACAACCGTTTTCGCTCCGTCTTCGGTGGTGAAGAAGAAACGGGAAATATCAGGATGAGTCAGTTTGATATCCATCGGCGGGTTATCCCGCCAGATCGCAATTAAAGACCCCCGCGAGTTAATCATATTGCCAAAGCGGACGCTCGACATGGTGATGTCGCTGTGGTTTGCGGCTTCGGTCGCCAGACGCTCCATGATGTATTTGGTGCAGCCGTAAACACTGGTGGGAGCTGCGGCCTTATCTGTACTGACGGCGCAAAGCCGTTTCACCGATTGACTGCGCCGCGCCACTTGCAAGACGTTTTGTGTACCAATGACATTGTTGAGGTAAGATTGCGTGACCTGATCTTCACACATAATCAGATCTTTCATGGCGGCTGCGTGAATTACAACCGAGCACCCGCGCATCGCGTAGTCCAGACTTTCCGCATCCCGCACATCACCAATCGCATACCGCATACGGGCTTTATGGGCTTTGAAATCCTGCCCCATCAAGTATTGGCGTTCTTCGTTACGGGAATAAATCACCAGCTCGTTTTCGGCGCATAGCAAACTTGCCAAAGCATAACCAAGCGATCCAGTCCCACCCGTAATCAGGATACGTTCGTTTTTCAGCATTCCATCAAGGTCTTTCGAAAGGTTGAAAGCGTTTATAAACCAGAGAAGGGCCTTTGGTAAAGAGGTTTGATTACGAAAATAGTTAGGTTATGTTAGAGCCGCTTGATAGGCGGTCCCAACCCCGTCATTCCGGCGAAAGCTGGAATCCAGAAATACCGGATCCCTTACGCGTTTGAACACTGGATCCCAGCTTTCGCTGGGATGACAAGCGGAATGGTGGGGGAGGGGAGAGGACGGATCAGTACGCTTTGGCTATAAATTTGGGGGAGGGTGAAAAGAGATACTTTTATTTCCCCGTGTTCCTGAGTAGGTTGGCCTGCGTAATTTGGGCGCAGATTAAAGGTTTTAGGTTTATGAAAAAATACGAGCTGGTTCAGCCCGCCGCTAAAATTTTCGAGATTTTGCCCAGAGCAGATCGCCGCCGCCTCTTTATGATTGTGCTGTTTGCTGTTGCGGTTTCCGGTCTTGAATTGCTCACAGCGGGAACTTTGGTGGTGCTGGCCCAAGTTCTCAACAAGCCGGATGTGGCGATGACCCATCTGTCATGGCTTCCTTTTTCTTTATCTGCGGCAGAGGCTGTTGTTTTCTTTTCGGTCCTTTGTGCCGGAATTTACCTTGTCAAAAACGCGGTGAGCGCGGCCCAGATTTTTTATCAGAACTTTGTCATTCAAACCCTCTGCTTTGATTTCAAAGGGTACTTGCTGCGCAAATATGCCCGCATGGATTACGGTTTTTATCTAACGCGCAACTCGTCTTATAACATGGCGGTTATTGCGGGGGACGTTGAAAATATGTTCTCCGGCGGGGTTCTTTCCTTATGCCTTATCCTCACTGAATTGGTCGTCTTTATCGGGCTGTGTGGTTTACTGATTTATATGAACCCAGCCTTGACCATTTTGCTGTTTGCTTTTGTTGGTGGGTTGTCGGCGGTCTCTGTTTTTGTCCTGCTGCCGGCTTATCATCGTTGGGGCCTGCAAATGCAGGACTCCCGCGTTCAGCTTAACCAAAATCTTTTGCAGTTTTTTCATGCCTTCAAGGAAAGCATTCTCTTTGGTCAACAGGATTATTTTATCCAGAGCTATGCACGCCATTCTTACAAAAACTCAAGACTTCAGGCTTTGCAATCTTCCATCAATATGGTTCCGCGCATTGGATTAGAAGTTGTTTTTGTCATGTTGTTCGTTGCGGCCATTATTTTCATGTCTTTGCAGATGAATACGCCTCAGCAAATGATGGGGGCTTTGGGCGGCTATCTTTATGCCGGTTTTCGCATGATGCCCGGGTTAAACCGCATTTTGTGGAACCTCAACAACTATAAACTTTGCATTCCCAATATTGAGCGGGTTTATGAGGAATACACAACCGTTGAAGACCCCGCCGTTACACAGGACAATCCGGCTTTGAGCTTTCATCATCAGTTGGAAATGAGCGGTGTTTGTTTTCGTTATCTCAATACCAGCCATGATGCCTTGAGCGATATAAACCTGACGATCAAAAAAGGCGAATGTCTTGGGATTATGGGGCAAACCGGATCAGGAAAATCAACTTTGGTTGATGTGATGCTCGGACTCTTGAAGCCCCATACCGGATCCATTGTTATTGATGGTCTTTACTCTGTGCAAACCCCCTCATGGCATAAAAAGATTGGCTACGTCCCTCAGAATATTTATCTGGTGGATGATACTATTCTGGCCAATATTGCGATAGGGGAAGATGCAGAATCCATCAACCAAGACCGCCTCAATCGCGCCATTGAAGAGGCTCAACTGACCAGCCTGATTGACAAGCTCCCCGAAGGATTGCAAACAACAGTGGGAGAGCGAGGCGTCAGACTTTCAGGGGGAGAGCGTCAACGGATTGCCATTGCCCGCGCCCTTTATCGTCAGCCAGAAGTTCTGATTTTTGATGAGGCAACATCGGCCCTTGACCAAGCAACCGAAGCACGCCTGATTGAAATGTGTAATAACTTGCGTCAAGGACGCACGTTGATTATGGTGGCCCACCGCCTGACAACCCTGAAATATTGTGATCGCGTTGTCGTACTGGGCCAAGGAAAAATCCAGAATGTTCTAGATGCGGAAACGTTCAAAGAAAAACTTGAGGAGTCTCAAAGTGTTCATTAAGGCCATAAAAGAAAAATTATTCGGCGGATGTTGTTCCCGCTTTGGGCAATTCGATGTGCAAGAAGCCAAACTTTCGGCTAGTCCCAAAACCCGTCTTGATCTTGCCGAAGGCCGCTTTGACCTTTTCGCGCTCAATCGTCATCAAGATGCTATCTGGGGCGTCAGTACCGATCAGAAACTCTTCATCAAAATTGGAGTTTCAAGCAATCCACGCAAAGCCAATTCTCTCAAAGAAGAGGGAGAAATTCTTGCCCACCTAACCGAAAAAGGAACATGGACAGCCCCCAAACTCTGCAACAGAGGGACTTTGAACGCGGCACAGGCACAGGATTTATCAAAAGTTTTCGGAGTGTCTCTTGATCCTGATCTTGGCTATATGATTTGCGATTTTATTCCTTCGAAAAAATCTTTGCTGCTTGGGGATGTTTTGCTCGCCGTGATTGAGCAGAAAAAAGCGGGCGTGTTCCAAGGAGATTTGAAACCGAACAATGTTCGCGCTGTTGACAATTACGCCAAGCTGATTGATTACGATCAGGCCCTGATCTTGACCAAAGAACAAAGCGAAATGCCAAATCGGGAGTTCCTGCGCTGGGCTGGCGAACGGGCCAAAAAGATATTCGGCAAAGAGTGTTTGTTTGAAGATTTTGGCTTTAAGAATTTTGAAGATGTACTCAGCACTCTGTTTATCGGCGACTCTCTTGATCTTTCTAAAACATCCATCTTTCTTGAAAGCGATACAACCAGAGCAGAAAATAAGATTTATCATACGCTCTCTGGCCCTGATGTGTGCGTGCAAGGAGTTCGTGTTCTTGATGAAAGACGCAAACTTCTCGATCAGGTGGAGTTTTCTTCTGGAGAAAAAACGCTCGATATTGGCTGTAATATAGGCTTGTTGTGCCATTATCTGGCCGATCGTGGCTGTATGCCTAGCGGTCATGATATTGATTCCGGAATCATCAATGCTGCACGGATCATCGCCAATATCACTTCGCGCAAGATCAGTTTTGCTTCTGCCGATCTTGATAAACTGGAAAAGATTGAACCAGTTGATACCGTCTTTATTTTTTCGGTTCTTCACCATACCCAGAATGTAGAGGCGAATGCGGCCAAAATTGCGCAGGCGTGCCAGAGAGTTTTTATTGAATGTCGCCTGTCTGAAAGAGGGGCCAAGCCAATCAGCCAAGGAAACTGGATTTCAACCTCGACTTGGAGTTTCGAAAACGTCCAGTCCTTGGTCGCCTATCTAGAGAAAATTTTTCCAAGTTTTCACTTGGTTAAAAACTATGGGCAATGTGACAAGGGGCGGTTCCTCCTTGAATTGAGGAAAGAAGTTTAATGCACTCTATGCCCCATATCGCTTTATTCATGACTTATGGCGGTTCGCTTAAAATCTGGCAGGACGCAGGAATTTTGCGCCGTGAAATGTCGCTTTATCAGGCACTGTGCGCTCGCGGGGGGAAAATCTCGATTGTCAGTTATGCAGACTCATCTGATCGTGATTATTTTTCAGAGGAATTTGCGCAGGCCGGAATCACTCTTTTGACTCGTCCCGATTGCTTGCCAATGCGCCTTTATGCCAAGACCATCGGGTGGGTTCATGAAGAGGTTTTGTCGGGCGCAAATATTTTCAAAACCAATCAGGTGTTCGGCGCAGGCGAAGCAGTGCGGGCCGGCCGGTTTTGTTCAAAACCGGTTGTCACCCGCATGGGATTTCATCGTCTCTCTTATCGTCCCGGGGAAATGATTGCTCAAGAGGAAGCACAAAAGCAGATGGAAAGAGAGTGGCCAATTTTCAGGGACTCTCGGCACATTATTGCCCCAACCGAAAGCATTCGGAGAAATTTGGGAGTTCTCTACGGGATTGAGCCAGAGAAAATCAGTGTGGTTCCAAACTTCGTTGATGTTTCAAAAATTCCTTTTTCCGAGCGGAATGTCTCGGACCTTAATAAGTTTTTGATCGTTGGCCGTTTAACAGACCAAAAAAATATTGGCGCACTCATCGCAGCTCTTACCCCTGAACAATCCTTGACGGTGATTGGGGAGGGAGAACAGCGCGACGTCCTTCAGCGCATGGCAAGTGATCTTCGCAAAAATGTTTTGTGGTTAGGCCGGCAGGATCATGCGGAAGTTTTGAAGGCTATGGCGGATCACGATTTATTCATTCTGCCCAGCCGTTACGAAGGAATGCCCAAGGTCGTGATTGAAGCCATGGCGAGCGGCATTCCTGTTCTGGTGAGCGATGCCCCCGGGAATCGTGATGTTGTGCGTCACGGAGAAAATGGTTTTCTTTGTGGATTATCTGCGGACTCTCTGGCCGGTTCCATTCGCTCTATCAAAGAAAATCATGAAGATATTCCCCGTATCATTCGTCAAGCCAGAAAAGATGCCGAGATTCTTTATAGTCTTGAAACAATCGCAAACCAAGAAATTGGCCTGTACCAAACCTTGATGCTTGGGGAGAAAAAAGAATGATAACCGGAGTGGTAAAAACCCTTATCAAAGCGGCTTTGTTTCCTTTGTCTCTCAGGTATAGAGCGGCTTTGCTCCGCGCCTTGATTGATGTGAACGCAGAATCTCTGTCGCCAAAAGAATCTTTGCGGTTTCTCTTCTCTCTTGAAGACGAGTTGTATCAGCAAGTCAAAAAAGCCGGAGGAAGATACTATCCTCACGGCCATTTGAAATCCTATTTGATAAAGTACGAACAATTCTTCGTCGATCACGTTGATGGTTGTCAAATCGTCATGGATCTTGGATGCGGGCAAGGAACCATCGCCAACCGATTGGCAGCTGTACCATCCTTGCAAAAAGTTATCGGAGTGGATCTGAACGAGAAAAGTCTAGAAATTGCCCGTCAGAATTGCTTATCCAACGTCACTTATCTGCTCGCCGATGTTACAAAAATTAAACTTGAGGACTCTGTTGATTGCATTGTTCTTTCAAATGTTCTTGAGCATATAGAGCACCGCGTTGCGCTCTTGAAAACAGTGCAGAAAGATTACCCCTTAAAGAAAATTATTATCCGCGTTCCTTTGTTTGAAAGGGATTGGCGAATTCCTCTGCGCCGTGAAGTTGGGGCCGAGTGGCGGCTTGATACAACGCATTTCACCGAATATACGCTGGAAAGCTTTGCTGCCGAGATGGAGGAAGCTGGTCTTGAGGTTATCCATCAGGAAATTCGCTGGGGTGAAATCTGGTCGGTTTTGCGGCCCCGCCAACCAAAAGGAGCCTAGGCCAAAATGCCCAAGGTGTCGATTCTTTGCAGTGTATATAACGGAGATCCGTTCCTTGAGGAGTGTCTGGAGAGCGTTCTAAACCAGAGTTTTCAAGACTTCGAGTTGATTATTGTTGATGATATGTCGGTTGATGCAACAGAAAAAATTCTGGACCAGTACGCCCGCCGTGACCACCGTATTCGTGTCTTGCGCAATCAAACAAGAAGAGGCCTGACCCGCAATTTGAATCTTGCCTTGCAAGAAGCGAAGGGGGAATATCTGGCGCGGTTAGATGCAGATGATTTGATGGCTCCAGAAAGATTAGCGCAGCAAGTGGCTTACCTTGATGTTCACCCGCAGTGTTCTTTGCTTGGCTCGGCAGCAGGTTTGATTGATGAAAAAGGAAACCCGATTGGTCAATGGCAGGGAGGACAGGACGCTACCTTGTTGCGCTGGAAGGCTATATCCGCCAACCCCCTGACGCATGGATCGGTGATGATGAGGCACTCTTTTCTGCTTCAGCATCATTTGACTTACAATGAAAGTTTTGAAGTTTCCCAAGATTACGAATTCTGGCTGAGAATTTTACCGTTAACCGAAGCGTTTTGTCTTTCCGATCCGCTTTATATCTTGCGCTGTCATGCCAGCAGCGTGAGTTCCCTGCGCCGCCGGCAACAGAAGAAAAATACCTATCGTGCCCTCTCAAGCCATATGCTGAGTGAATATGGAGTATCGCTTTCTTATAGGGAATTTTTGCTGTGGCGGGGGTGCGTTCTTGGCGACCGCCAGATATTAAGCCGCCAAGGAAAAATAAAACATACCAAGGCGGCTTTACGGAGTCATGCTTTGTTTTTTCACGCCTTTATTCACCGTTATGGCCTGTCTCTTCCGGTTCTGGCCGATTATCTGAAAGGGGCAATTGTCCCATTGCTGCGCCCTTTGAGATATGGTCATATAGGGGTGTTTTGGAAAGCCGTTGTTTGTTTTACAGGGACCAGCATAAGGGGGCCGAAGTGATCCGCGTTCAGTTTTTTGCCAAAGATTTCAAAAATCCATCTTTTAGTTTTTATTCCCAGCTCATGGGCGAGTTAACTCCCCGAGAACATGGCGTGGATTTTTCTATTGCCAAAGATTTTGTTCGGGAAGGAACAGAAAAAATTGATGTGGCCCTTGTCATGGGCGGAGAGTATTCCAGAGAATGGGCCAGTGCTTTGCGCCAGAGTGACCCCTCGGTGCGCATCGGCGTTATTGATCCGCGTCCGGCCCATTGTCCGCGCATTGATGACCTCGATTTTATTGTTGCCAACGGTCTTGAGTCCCGTGATTTCTATTACAAGTTTGTTTCGGATGTTTTTGTTTATTACACCTATCCTTTGATTGAAACGGGAGAGAAAAAATCTTCGGACCGCATTATGTTGGGGTATCACGGAAACCGGATTCATATCGAAGCGATGGCCCCGCGCATAACCACAGCTATCAATAATGTTGCCAAAGAATATCCCTTGGCTCTCAAGCTGTTTTATAATGTCAAAAACCTCGGTCAATCTGGAATCGGCCAAGCTTTGAATTGTCCGGTTGAGCATATCCAGTTTGACCCCAATGGATACGGCGCGGCGTTCGCCGATTGTGATATTGGGATTATTCCTCAACTGATCCCCTTGCAGCGGCGGGGAATAGCAGCGCGTGTTGCCGCGACTTTGCGAGGAAGTTATAACGAAGAAGATGACGATTATTTGATGCGCTTCAAAACCACCACCAATAACGGACGCGCTTTTGTTTTTGCGCAAATGGGAATTCCGATGGTGATGGACCTTTCCCCATCCGCAACCCAGTTGATGGAGTACGGCGAGGATGGATATTACGCGTATTATACCGAAAGTTGGGAAGCCTGTTTGCGGCGGTTGGCCAGTGATGCTTCTCATCGGCAGAAAATCGGGCAAAATATGAAAGCGCGTTTCCAGTTGCGTTACAGTCCATCAGCACAGAACAAATTATTTGCCGATTACATTCATCATTTAATGCATTCCCCTTGTGCGAAAGTTTAGACCCATGAAGAAAAAAAATGCCCTGATTGTTGAAGCCCATAGTGATGATTCCGCCCTCGGCGCGGCAGGGTTCATGGAGAAATTTCGTGATGAATATGAATTTCATTTCGCTTTAATCACCGTCTCTGATTTTTACTTGCACCACCGCAAGGAAACTGTCATGCGCGAGGAAAGACTCAAAGAATACGAGAATTATATTGAGCATTTCAAAGGGATTTGGCACAGATCGGATACTATGCCCTTTGATAACGATGCCCGCATGGACCTCGTGAGTAAGGCTTTGGTGGTTCGTGAAATTGAACGGGCCATAGAAAATTCGATGCCGGATCTTTTAATCTGCCAAGGGCCTTCTTTCCATCACGATCACACAATCACTTACGAAGCCACGATTGCGGCAACGCGTCCAACAGCCCGTCATTGTCCCGATCATATTCTCATCATGGAAAATCCAACCTATGTTCATTCGTTAGGTCCTTCCACAGACTTTAAGCCGAATTACTATTGTTCCCTCAGTGAAGAGCAGATCGACAGAAAAATTGAAACTTTTGTAACCTGTTTTCCCGGGCAAGTTCGTGAAAAAGACAATTATCTTTCTCCCGAATCCTTGAAAACATGGGCAAAATATAGGGGTATTGAGTGTCGGCACGATTTTGCCGAAGCCTTCCAGATGTATAGAATTGTCGTGTGATGTTGCTAACCATTCATCAACCGGAGCATATGCCTTGGCTGGGGTTCTTTCACAAAATGGCCCTTGCCGATTCTTATGTTCTTCTCGATAACGTACAATTTAAGGTCAATAACTTTCAGAACCGTAACAGGATTGTGACTCGTCAAGGAGAAGCCCTGTGGCTAACCGTTCCGGTTGAAAACAAAGATCATCTTGAAACGGCCATTGCTGACATGAAGATTGCCCCGATTGTCAATTGGCGCAAAAAATATTGGGGCCGCATTAAGGACAATTACTGCAAGCATCTTTATTTCAAGGTCTATGCCGAAGAGCTGGAAGCCCTGATTATGAAGGATGATAATTTGTTGGTTAACCTCAATCTTGCCTTGATTGATTTTTTTCGCAAAGTTCTGCGCATTGAAACGCCAATGGTTCGCGCTTCCACGCTTTCGGCAAAGGGAAAGGCAACCGAATTGTTGGTTAATCTGTGTCAGGAAATGAAAGCGGATCGCTACCTCTCCGGCCCAGATGGACGAAATTATCTTGAGCTTTCCCGATTTGAGGCCGCCGGAATTTTAGTTGAATTTCATGAATTTAAGCATCCAGATTATGGCGGGCTGAATTTCCAGCCCTATCTTTCCACCCTTGACCTTGTTATGAACCATGGACCAGAATCCAGACGATTTATTGTCGCGGCAAATTAGCGGGGTTCTCTCTCGCATGGGGGACATCAAAAAATCCTCCGCCAAGCTGCGGGTGATTGGGCTTTCAACCACGGCGAACCAGAGCAATCCAGATGTCTATGTCAGTAGTTTCCGCGAGAGCGATACGCTTGCCTATGTCAGTCTTGTTTTTCGCTCTGCCCGCTGCTTGCCAGAAATTATTGAGAAGCTGGACGGCGCGGCTGATTATTTTGCTCTAGATGCCGAAATAAAAAACGATCTAACCGATCTGGCAATGCAGGCGGGAAATCTCATTAAAAAATCTGCCCTTCATTATGTTCGTCCCAATGACCTGACCATAGGCGGAGTGGATATGTTGAGCCAAGTTTGCCTTCCTGACATAGCAAAATCTTCGATAGCTATTTGTGGGGTTGGAAATATCGGCATGGCTCTCGCCCACAGATTCCGCCAGTATCATGTGGCCTCGCTTTGTCTTGTCACGCGGGATGTTGCCGTTACTGCCGACCGGCTTGAAAAGAATCATCATGGCGATTTATGCCCCTTGTTGGTGACGTATGAAGAGTTTTCCAAGCGAACGGCCCCCAAAATAGATTTGGCCTTGTTATGCGCTTCGGCGGGTGGGGTTATGGGAGAAAATATGCTGGGCGGATTGGCTGATCGGGCAACGGTCATGGATATTGGCGGGGGAGGGGTAACAGACGAGGCTCTGTCCATTCTCCAGCAAAGAGGAATTTCTGCCCTTTCTTTCACAGTCACTCCGCAAATATTTTCCTATTTTTATGCCTTGCAGGAGTACAAAGCATTAAGCGCGAAACGCTCAAACCGATCGGTTGGCTCATACACTTTGGTCTCCCTCGGTCATTTGGGGAAAAGAGGGGATGTGTTGGTTGATGACGCGCAGCATCCCCAGAAAATCTATGGAATATGTGATGGGTGCGGCGGTCTCTTGCCTAGCAATCTGACACTGGAAGAGATAAAGCCATGAAAACCACGCGGTATTACGATCCCGAACAAAACCGTCTTGTCTATCTGGCGCAGGAAGCCAGCGCGGATTTCTGGGATGAAGTCTGGAATCGTGAAAAGCTGAAAAATGTCTATACCGACACAATCCCCCGACGGCACTATATTTTACGAACTACAAAAGCGTATTTGCCCGTAGGAGCAACTGTTCTTGAAGGAGGTTGCGGCCTTGCCCAATACAGCTATTTCCTTGGCCAAATGGGTTACAAGACCATTGCCCTAGATTATGCCGAAAAAACCATAGAATTTCTCAAAGAAAATATGCCGCAAGTGAACCCCATGCTCGGAGATGTACGCTCTCTTGGTCTTGAAGACGGGAGTCTTGACGGATATTGGAGCATCGGGGTTATCGAACATTTCTATGAAGGGCATTTGGATATTCTCAAAGAAATGCGGCGGGTTATCAAAGCCGGCGGTTATTTGTTCATCACTTTTCCAACCTTGTCCCTGATTAGAAAGTTAAAAATCAAGATGGGAATCTTCCCGATTTGGTCGGGCAGCATGAACACGGATTGCTTTTATCAATTCGCGCTCGATTCCCAGTTTGTTCGCCGCGAATTAGAGGAAACTGGTTTCGAAATTATCTCATCCGAAGGCATCGACGGGATCAAAGGATTGCGCGACGAGATTCCCTATGCGCGGGAGGCGATCAATTGGCTGTATAAGAAAAACTGCCGTCCGGTCAATTTTATCTTGGAGATGATGGATCGTTTTGTCCTGCGCCATTTTATCAATCATGTTCATTTGTTTGTTTGCCGCCGGACCTAGAGGGAAAGTGTGAAAATCTGTTTTGTCATGGCTGATTTGGGTATGGGCGGCGCACAGCGCGTGGCCTCTATTCTTATCAATGCGTGGGCAGGCAGGGGAGATGAGGTTACTCTTCTTTCTCTTGGAAGGCTGGATGAGGTTTCATTTTTCCCTTTGTCTGAACGTGTTACGGTGATTCCTCTCGGGCTCCAAGGACGGGGAAGAGGGAGCGTTTCAGATAACGTGAACCGCCTTGATGTTCTAAGGCGAAAGATAAAGGAGTTGTCTCCAGACATTGTTATTTCTTTCATGTCGGAAACCAATGTTCTTGTCAGGATTGCAACGTTCGGACTTGGTATTCCTGTTATCGTTTCCGAACGGGATAATCCATATCAAAGTCTTATTACCCGCCCGTGGCGTATATTAAGGGCTTTGGTCTATCCCTTTGTCACAAAACTAGTTTGTCAGACCAAGGAGGCTAAACTTTTTTTTGGCCCCTGCGTGCCATCAGTCGTTATTCCCAATCCCTTGTTGGTGGAGGGGACGATGGAGAAAGAAAAAGAAATCAAAGAAAACTTGCGGATTATTTCTCTTGGCCGACTTGTGGAAGGGAAAAAATTTGATGACCTCATTCACGCGTTTTCTAAGGTTTGTGTGACAAACCCGAATGTCTCTCTCACTATTCTGGGAGAGGGGCCGGAGAGGCCTGCCCTTGAGAAGCTTATTTCTCATCTGGGTCTTGCGGGAAGGGTGTTTTTGCCTGGTCATGATTCTTCACCGCTTGAACAGGTGAAAAGGGCCGATATTTTTGTGTTGTCTTCGGAAGGAGAAGGCTTTCCAAATGCGCTTTTCGAATCCATGTCCTTGGGACTGGCTTGCATTAGCAGTGATTGTTCTCCTTCCATTTCCGAGTGGGTTGTCCCTGAAAAAAATGCCCTTGTTTATCCGGTGGGTGACGTGTCCGCTTTGGTTAAACTGCTTAGCCGAGTTTTGGAGGGTGAGCCATTGCGGAGGGCCCTTGCGGAGGAGGGAAAGAAAATCTCACAAAGACTCTCTCTTCCCTCGATCCTGTCGCAGTGGGATGAGGTGTTTAGGAGTGTTTCTGAAAACTCTGCTTGTCGCCCCTGACAAGGGAGGCTGTGCTGACCACAGATCGGGGATCTGGTATTATGCGTGCAGCGAAGCTGCACAAGATCTGGATTCCGGACGTGAAAATTTTTTCAGGGCGAAGCTCTGAAAAATTCCTCCGGAATGACGGAGGAAGGGTTTTAATATACATAATGTTGAAAAGTGATTTTTCCTCTTCAATGTCCTCAAAATCATGTACATCAGTCGGGTTTCGGATTTTCCTTGAGGCAGGTAAAAAATGGCTTCTGACTTTCAAATTGCGGTGATTGGACTTGGGTATGTCGGGCTTCCTGTTGCCCTTGCTCTTGCCAAGAAGCATGATCGTGTTGTCGGGTTTGATGTGAACGCGGCCAGAGTTTCTGAACTAGCCGCCGGAATCGATCATACCAATGAAGCAGATGGGGATGATCTGAAGGCCAGCCGATTGAAGTTTACAACAAACCTTCAAGATATTTCCGATTGTAATTTCTACATTGTCTGTGTGCCAACGCCAATTGATGCCAATCGTCAACCGGATTTGACTCCGGTCCTCAGAGCCAGCGAAACTGTCGGAAAAGTTCTGACCCACGGCAATGTTGTGGTTTATGAATCAACCGTCTATCCCGGGGTCACCGAAGATATTTGCGGACCGCTTCTTGAAAAAATATCAGGGCTAAAGCAAGGGCAGGATTTCAAGCTGGGCTACTCGCCAGAGAGAATAAACCCCGGGGATCATGAGCATTCCATCCACCGCGTTGTCAAAGTCGTTTCAGGAGAAGATGCTGAAACACTCGAAAAAGTTGCCACTGTTTACGCCTCAATCGTTGAGGTCGGCGTGCATAGGGCTCCTTCCATCAAAGTCGCCGAATCTGCCAAGGTCATTGAAAATATTCAGCGCGATTTGAATATAGCCTTGATGAATGAACTCTCAATTATCTTTGACAGGCTGGACATTCGAACCGCCGATGTCCTAGCCGCAGCGCGGACCAAGTGGAATTTTATCCCCTTTACCCCCGGGCTGGTCGGGGGGCATTGCATCGGGGTTGATCCGTATTACCTCACGGCACGGGCTCAGCAGGTGGGATATGACCCGCAAGTCATTCTGTCGGGACGGAGAATTAACGATGGTATGGGAGCCCATATCGCCCAGAAACTCATTCGGCTTTTGATCCAGCGCGACAAGAAGGTAAAGGGGGCGGCCGTCGGTATTCTCGGCATAACCTTCAAAGAGAATGTGCCAGACCTTCGCAACAGCCGTGTGCCGGATATTATCGAAGAGCTGCGCCGTTACGGCATCGATCCTATGCTTCATGATATTTTGGCCGATGCAGGGGAAGCTCACGCCGAATATGGTGTTCATCTTCAACCGGATTTATCCAAGTTCAAAAATTTGGATGCCTTGATTCTCGCTGTCCCTCACCGCGCCTATTTGGCCGAAGGGCCAGATAAAATCCTGTCCCTATTGGAAGCTGATGGAATTTTTATAGATGTGAAATCCGCGTTTTCTTCCCAAGATATTTCTGCCCCAAGAGTATATTGGAGTCTTTAGTCTTTCTTTCGTTTTTCGCGGTGGAGAAATCGTGCTGGCGAGAGATGAGCAAGTGTTGAGCTGGGCGCGGCTTGCGGTTCTTGCAAGATCATGCGGGTCAGAATTTCCGCCCCCAAAAGCGCACTGATTAAACCGTGGGAGCCGTGAGCTGTGGTGATATAAAGTGCGGGCCAATCTGTTTCGTGACCTTTTTCCCACGCCGATTTATCCGGCACAGAGCCAATGAGCGGAACGCGGTCTTTGGCGGCCACGCGCAGGGCTGCGCGCCCCCCCAGATAAGTCATGTCTTTGCTGAAATCAGGGGAAGCCATAGATAGTTTTTCCATGATTTCGCTGTGGTCTTCTTCTCTCAAGGCGGTATCCGTTAGCCACGGCTGAAAAGTTGATCCAACCACATGACGACCATCATAGGCAATCGAACAATATCCCCCGTAACACAAATTCGAGCGCAAATCTTTTGTAACCTCTGATGTTTTGACGATAGAAATTTGTCCCCGCACTGTATGAATGGGCAGCCATGAGGTTTGTTCAAATTTGGCACTTCCTGCCCCGCACGCGAGAATTACTGCATCATAGGGCCGTGCATTTATTTCCCAGCCAGAAATTTTCTGGTGGAGGGAGTCCACATTTTCAGAGTAAACAGTGGCCGAGCGCGTCAGGAGAGGAACAGTCAATGCCGGCGAGACAACACCCGCTTGCGGCAGAAACAAGG
The DNA here is from genome assembly GCA_016794285.1 of Alphaproteobacteria bacterium. Classification (GTDB taxonomy): domain Bacteria; phylum Pseudomonadota; class Alphaproteobacteria; order Micavibrionales; family Micavibrionaceae; genus UBA1573. Next base: position 24,287 of record JAEUKO010000023.1, read on the forward strand.
CACTGTGTGTCAAAGAAATCTTCGCTTGTTCAGAGGCTTCGGCCGCGCTCAACTGGGCGAGATGATTTTCATGCCATCCCCATGAGGAAGACATCCCTTCAAAGCGGCGGGCCTTGTCGTTATCTGTGACAAGGTGAAGGCTGCCGCAATCACGAAATCCAATCTCGTGCGGACCTTGCAAGGAAGAGAATGTCCGGTGGCCAAGAGCAAAAGCCGGAGAATAGAAATCGGATTCTGCGCCTCGCGCTGCGGTAAAGCGTGGATTAAAAAGCCCGCGTGGGTTGCCTGATCCTGCCGAGGCAATGCCCACCTCTTCATAAAGATCAACCGACACTCCACGCAAGGAGAGAGAATGCGCAGCACTTGCTCCGGCAATTCCTCCGCCAATGACAGCAATTTTTTGGGGAAGAGCCGTCAAAGGCCGCGATGAGTTTCCCCCCGCAAAAACGCCAATCGTCATATCGCGCTTGCGGCCAAAGCCTCTGGTTTTTGTGACCTCAAACCCCACGCTTGATAAGCCGCGCCGGACAAATCCCGCCGCTGTGAAGGTGGCAAAGCTTGTTCCGTGATGCGCATTCCGCGCCATTCCTTGAAACACAGATTCTGACCACATATCCGGATTCTTGGCCGGATCGTGCCCATCCAGAAACCAACAATCAACAGGGGTATTCAGTTCAGGCATGGCCCGCAAAACATCATCAAAAATAAGGGTCAGAGTTACCCGAGGCGTAAGGGTCAGCGGATGCCAGCCAGACACTCTGAGCGGATACATCGCGAGCAAACGAGCAAGACGATTTCCGATTTGATCTTTCCAAACGTCAAGGTAACGATGAATATCCTCTTTCGTGAGAGGGTATTTTTCAAAGGAAATAAAATGGAGCTTTTGGTGAGGCAGAGAGGTTTCTTCAAATAGTTTCCACGCCGCTAGAAAATTAAGTCCAGTGCCAAATCCCGTTTCGGCAATCACGAATTGGTCTTTGTTTTCCCACGCGGCAGGAAGGTTGTTTCCCCTCAGAAAAACGTGGTGGGATTCGGCCCATCCATCTTCAACGGCAAAATAAATGTCGTCGAAATGTTCTGATTTTGGAAAGGGGCTTTCGCTCATGGGAGTAGAGATAACCTCGTCCCTTCATAAACTCAATAGGGGATGTATAGCTAATAATAGAATTATAGAGAGGGTCTGTCATCCAAGGCAAGGGAAGCGAAGCTGACCGCAGATCGGGGATCCAGCGCAAGAGTGAGGCAAAA
>JAEUKO010000024.1:0-24886 GCA_016794285.1 Alphaproteobacteria bacterium
GGACTCATTTCGTTTGGATCTATCTTATGAATAAGGTCTGAAATGAGCCGTGGGTCACTTGGCATGTTTTCTGCGGCTTTGCTATAGAAATTTTGTTCTATCCCTTGTTCCGCACGAACTTTTTCTGGGATATCTGTCAGAATTTGTGTGGCGGGCAGAGTTCCTATTTTTTGACGGGACGCCTCTAACTTTACATCATCTTCTGGTGTGAGGGGGGCTTTATCGAACATATTGTCTGGATCAAGCGCAAAGCGGAGAGCGGAATTGACTCTCTCTGGGTCTGCTCGGGGATCGTTGACGTACTGCTTTCCTATCCTTTGGTTTAGCACCTGATAGGTATTGCTGATTTCTTCGGCGGAAAGTTTTCCTCCGCTTCGGCCGTAAAGGCTAACCGCATGATCGTAATCCCCTTTCATAGCATCATGTTGACCGCCGAGGGCTCTTCCGTCATCAATAACAGAGGCATATGCGGGGAATGCGGTTTTCGCTTTGTTATCGGCATCAACCTCGGCAGCAAGAATTTTCTCTGCAATCTTTGGGTCGTTTTGGGCAATTGGTTCCTGACTGCAATGGGCAACTTCATGGGCGATGGCAGTGGGGTCAATGGCATTGAGATCGACTCCAAGGTTTGGAGGGCCTGATCGTGGGTCAACATGGGCCAAACGGTTGAATGTCATGCCAATGGTTTCAGGTTTTTCCGGCAGGCTGACCGCGCAAACGCCGGATGGGCTTCCCGCTGGGGTTGCGGAAGGTCTTCCTGTCTCAACCCTATCTTGGAAGCCTTTACTGCTAAGCTTAGATGTTTCAAGAGTGCTAGGAATCTGGAGGTCAGCTCTTAACTTTTCAGGATCTTTGTAGGCATCTTTACTTGTTACGAAAGCAACGGGGGTGTCTGCAAGTTTGGAAATATCTTCAAAAACACCATTGCCAAGAGCCTGTTGTCCGTGCTCTGAGGCAAAAACCTTACCGTTCGCGCCTTGTTGGCTAGGATCAGACATAAGGGTCCCCCTCCTGATGTGGGCAAGTAAGGCTCTCGAGATGAGCGAACAGACGCTCTTCTGAACTCAGCTTTGCGTCAATAATCATAATTGATTATAGTCAGCCAAGATTAACTAAAAATTATGAAAACAAAAAAGAGGGGGGGGGAATCTACAGATTTCAAAAAATTAACCAAATTATTTTGGTAAATCCCCTCATAAAATTTGCATCCCCTGCGACAAAGTGGTATTCCAGTACAAACCACCAAAGTTAATACATTATTAATTTTTTACCTGCCTCTCCCTTCAAAATGAAGGTTTTGTGCGGGTTGTTTGCAAAAACCAAAGGAGCAATACTATGTTGACCAACGCCCGGGCTATTCGTGGATTTTCCAGACTTCTAAACGGAACGGCACTGTCTGTTGCTGCGGGGGCGGTTGTTCTTGCTGTGGCCTCTCCGGCTTACGCTGTCGGACTTAACGAGACACCAACGGGTGGGGTTGTTGCTGCGGGAGCTGCCACGATTGACGTACCTGTTGCCGGAACCTTGAATGTAACTCAGAGCACGGATCGTGCGGTCATTCACTGGGACACCATGAATTTGGGTCATGATGCAACATGGAACGTGGCGCAGCCCGGGTCTGGATCCTTAAACATTAACGTTGCCACAGGGGCTGGGACCGATCCGTCTGAAATTCTTGGTGCTTTGAATTCCAATGGTCGGGTCATTCTTTTGGATCGCAACGGCGTAATTTTTGGTCCAGATTCTCAGGTGGATGTCGCGGGACTTGTTGCCTCTTCCGGTTCTTTGGACGAAACCGAGGCAATGGCTAGTGGCAAACTTATCCTCTCTGGGGATGATCTGGATGGTGCTGTTATCAACCGTGGGACGATGACGGTTGCCGAAGGAGGTTTGGCCGCTTTGGTTGCTCCTTATGTTCAAAACAGTGGTGTGATTAACGCTAAACTCGGGCAAGTGGTTTTGGCTTCGGGGAAAAAAGCAACCATTGATTTGTCTGGAGATGGCTTATTCGAACTGGCTGCCGATGAAAAATTGACCAAGGCCATCATCAGAAATACCAGTAGTGGGAAAATTCTTGCCGAGGGAGGTAGTGTTCTTGTCACCACAGCAACGGCGGTGGCTGCTTTGGACAATGTTATCAACATGAGAGGCATTGTTGATGTTTCGTCCGTGTCTGTTCAGGGCGGTAAAATTGTTCTGAGCGGTGGAGATGCCACCCGCGTCAGAGTGGGCGGGACTTTGAAATCCGATGGTGGGACCGGCGGTGACGTAGACGTTAAAGGCCGCAGTGTCCGCATTCAAGGCGATGGAAAAATCATGACGGGCGGTGGGGATATTACCTTACATGCACAGCGCCGCGTGCGGGTCACGAATGGTTTTGCCGATGCCGAAGGTGGGAATATTCGCGTTGAAACCGGAAACGGGTTTGAGGGGATTGGAAGCAGCCTCGTTACCAGCGGAACGGGGACGATCTACATTCAACAAGTAAACCCAGATTTGAACACCATTCAAAATGCTATTGATGCGATCTCCAATTCGGGGACGGGCACTAACACCATTGATGTGGCAGAAGGAACATGGGTTGAAAACCTGTATATCGGGACTGATAATCTGGTTCTGAACGGTGCAAAAATTGGCATTTTCGGAGATGACCCTTCCCGCGATGGAACAGGAGAAACCGTTGTTGAAGCCGCTGACAATGCGCTTGATACCATTACAGTTATTGCGAGCAACGTTGTCATTGATGGTTTGACCGTCACAGGCGGAAATGATGGGGTTCGCGGTATTTTTAGCCCGAATTTGAGAGTCCAGAACAATATTGTCCATGACACGGCTTCGAGCGGTATTGACCTTACGGGCTCTCCTGACAGCGTTGTTGAACACAACTTCGTCTTTAATAACGGATGGGATGGGATCAAAGCTGATGGAGAAAGTAACGGAATCAGTATCCTGTTCAACAAAGTAGAAAATGTTGCGCGAGCAGGGGTTTCCCTGATTGAAACGGCATCAGCGCGGGTCGAAGGAAACGATCTGAGCAGCCTCGGGATGTGGGGGGTTTATGCCCGCCAAAGCGATGATCTCGAAGTTCTCTTGAACACGATTCAAGGCGTATCTTCTTCGGAAGAGGACTCTAAAACGGGACATGGGGTTTACCATGTGGACAGCAACAACAGCCATATTGCCGATAATATGATTAGCGAAGTTGCCGCAGATGGTATCCATGTTGCCAATGTCTTTGGTGATGATGCATTCGGTGTTTCTCCGATCTATATCGAAGGGAACGTAATCTCTTATGCGGGTGACGATGGGATCGAAGTTGCTGATTCTGGCCGGACCACGATTGAAGGGAACACCGTATCTTTTGCTGGCAGTGACGGGATCGTTGTTCACGGCGTATCGGCCTTTGATTTCTATTATCCCGAAGTTGAAGAAGAAGCTCCTGTCGAAGAGGACGTCTTTGCCAAGACAATTGCTCCGGTTGACGGGGAATGGGCTTACAGCGTCAATATTATTGGGAACGTTGTCGATACGACGGGCGATGATGGGATCGAAGTTTTCGATTCCGGCCGGACCTTGATTGCTTATAATAACGTCAGCAATGCAGGTGTTCTGGGGTCGCTTTCTTCCTCTAGCGAAGAAAGCAAAGAGCCGGAGGTTAGTTCCGATGATGATGGTTATGGGTCCGATGCGATTCATGTCCGCAACGTTTGGGGTGGTGAGCCTGTCTATGAACAAGGGAAAGTTTCCCTCTTCCTTGATCTTCCCGGGAGTTCCGAAGGACCGACGGCGGTCGATGTTTTGGGTAACTTTGTCAATGTTGACTCTGAAACAGGAGATTTCATCGGCGATACTGCGGATGATGGGGTTCAAGTTCTCTATAGCGGCGACACGTTAATTGACGGCAACCGTATAGCCAACTCTGGATTCGGATTTGGAGCAGTCGATAAATGGGGTCCAGACGGAATTCATGTTCTGGGTGGCGTATCTCCGAGCGAGAGTGAGGATGTTTTTGAGTACTCCACTTTCTTCTACATTTTCGGAGATTCAAATGTTGTTGTTTCCAACAACTATGTTGATTGGACGGCGGGAACGGGGATTGAAGTTGAAGACTCTGGGCGAGTTGAAGTTTCCGACAACGCTGTTTACGAATCTGATGACGATGGGATTCAGGTTGTAAATAGCTATGCCTACGATGACGATGGTTCCTATAGTGTTGAAGTCCTGCGCAACATCGTTGATGTTTCGGGAGATGACGGAATCGAAGTAATCGGTTCAGGGCGGACCCACATTGATGGGAATACTGTTTCCAGATCTGGAGATGATGGCATTGTGGTGAGCGGGGTCTATGCATCTGACTTTATTTATCCCCTTTATCCAGAGGTCTACTTTGCCTCTGAGGATTCAGAGTCTGATCCTTATGCAGGGTACTGGGATTACAGCGTTACCATCACCAACAACGATGTTTCTTCGACAGGGGATGATGGAATTGAAGTGTACGATTCTGCACGGACTTTGATTGCAGATAATGATATTCGTGATGTCGGTTTCTATGTCGAAGATAGCGGATATGATGCTCCAGAGTTTTATGCTGAGGTCTATGATTACGACTACGACTACTACGGATCTGACGCTATTCACGTTCGGGATGTTTGGGTCGGAGAAGGGTACGTCCCAGAAGGGGAATTCGTCACCTCGGTGGATATTGTCAGCAATGCGGTTAATGTTGACCGTGAAACGGGCGAATTCCTTGGTGAAACGGCAGATGATGGCGTTCAAGTTCTTTATAGTGGCCATACCTTGGTTGACAATAATTTGATTGCCAACTCTGGTGTTGCCTATGATGGAGAAGGCGATGGCGAAAAAATAGTCTGCTATGGTGAATGTGGTAGTTATGGGTCCGTTGACTTCTATGGTGCTGACGGAATTCACGTCATGACGGGAGGCCTTCGCTCTCTTGCGAGAGAGTTTGTATCTATGGATTACCCACCTTACTACCCTTGGACAAATGTCACGGTCACCAACAACGTGGTTACCAACTCTCTTGATGATGGCATCGCAGTTGACGGAGCTTCCCAAGTTTTGGTTGATGCGAATGTTGTGACCAATGTTGGAAACGATGGTATCCGTGTTCTCGGCTTTGAAGGGTATTACGGGTTTGACAAAGTCGCTGGTCCTCAAGTTTCTTTGCTTTCCGAAGTCTCTCTACCTTCTTGGAGTGCGGTGATTACCAACAATACGGTCGCGCAAACCTCGGAAGAGCCAAGCGGCGCGGACGGGATCGAAGTTTCCGGTTATGATGAAATCTATGTTGCGGACAATGCGGTTTCCAACTTTGCTGAAAATGGCTTGTTTGTTTCGGGTCCTTCCAACGGGTCTGTGACGGTCGAAGGAAACACCTTCTCGGACAATGATATTGGGGCGCATTTCCAAAGCGGTCTGATTGACTTGACGGGAAGAGGAAACCGTTTTGAACGCGGACGGGTTGGCCTGCGCTTTGCACCGATTGAGATGTATTATCCAACTTTCTACGAAGTTGAGATTGAGCCTATCGAGCCTTTACCATCGGTTTACTCGTACCTAGAATTGGTCGATGATGATGCACCCGGGGTTTCCCCCGCATCTGAAAATCCTCCAACCAATTTTGGCGGGACGATTGGGGCTCAAATCTTTGACGGCCAATCTGAATATTTTGTTGAGCTGGATAACGGAGCTTTCTTCGAACCCGGGACACCAACTTGGCTCAATGGACTAAACAGCTCGTACCGGATGCCCGGGGGTGAATTCTTGACCCCTGCCGCAAGCGGTGGGTTGCTCAGCGCGTTTGATCTGGCTTATCTGGAAGCAGGTTTCTATCACTACATTGATGATAGCTCTTTGGGTCGCTTCTGGTTTGGTCAGCAAAAACCAGATGATACTGCGGGCGTTCCTCCTGAAGACGTTTTCAATACCTTCGGCCAGTTCGGCGGAAGAGCGGGTAACATCGTTGTGACCCTGCTTGGCTTGCCACGGTTGCCTGGACAAGGCGGCGGTGGGGCTGGCGGCGGCGCAGGTGGTGCTGGCGGTGCTGGTGGCGGCAACATCACGGACTTCTTAAACAGCATTACCCCAGCTGCGGGTGATGAAGAAGGCCAGTCTGGTGAAGGGGCTCCTACACCTGAGCAATTGGCAGCGATTGAAACGGCAGCCGGAGGGGCAGGGCAATCCGCAAATTGCTGGTCCGACGCAACGGCCAATGCCCAAAACGGAGCGGTAACAACAATTTCGTTCTCGTCTTCGGTGGGCGAAGAAACGCTTCAACAAGAAGCTGCTTGTGGAAACAATCCTCAGCAATAATCAAGTTCATAGGATAAGATTAGAGCCCGAGATCATCTCGGGCTCTTTTTTTGTCAAGAAAGGGCGGTTTTTCTTCGGTAAACCTTGATTTTATGCGTGAAATTTCCTAGATAGATAGCACTTGATTGTAGGGGCCTTGCGGAAGCCAATAACGGATCTGCGGGGCCTGCTGTTTTAACCTGTTTACCGGAGAAAAAAGAAATGAAATTCCGTCCTTTGCATGATCGTGTTCTATTGGAACGCCTTGAAGAAGACTCAAAAACCCTTGGCGGGATCATCATCCCTGACAGCGCGAAAGAAAAACCAATGAAAGGCAAGGTTATTGCTGTTGGTTCAGGCGTACTGGGTGAAGGTGGGAAAGTTGTTCCACTGGATGTTAAAGCTGGTGACGTTGTCCTGTTCTCGAAATGGTCAGGAACGGAAGTCAACATTGACGGCAAAGAGCTGTTGGTGATGAAAGAGTCCGATATTATGGGCGTTATGGCCGCTTAGGTTTTCACTTCTATTTGATGCTGTATAAGGAGATATTATTATGGCTGCTAAAGAAATTAAATTCTCTTCGGAAGCTCGTCGCAAAATGTTGCGCGGGGCGGATATTATTGCTGATGCGGTGAAAGTCACCCTCGGTCCAAAAGGGCGGAATGTTGTGCTTGAAAAATCATTTGGCGCACCTCAAACCACCAAGGATGGCGTGACGGTTGCCAAAGCCGTTGAGCTGGCCGACAAGTTCGAAAACATGGGGGCTCAACTGGTTCGTGAAGTGGCTTCCAAAGCCAACGATCAAGCTGGCGATGGCACAACCACAGCAACTGTTCTGGCTCAAGCAATCATTCGCGAAGGGGTCAAATCGGTTGCCGCAGGCATGAACCCGATGGATATTAAACGTGGTCTTGAAAAAGCCGTTACGGTTTGCGTAGAGGCTTTGAAAGCTTCGGCCAAACCCGTCAAAACCAATCAGGAAGTTGAGCAAGTTGCTTTCATTTCTGCAAATGGCGATACAGAGATTGCCCAAAAGCTCGCACAAGCGATGGACAAAGTCGGCAAAGAAGGGGTGATTACCGTTGAAGAAGCGAAGTCTTTGGAAACGGAACTCGAAGTTGTCGAAGGGATGCAATTTGATCGCGGGTATTTGTCTCCATATTTTGTGACCAACCCTGAAAAAATGGTTTGCGAACTCGAAAACCCTTATATTCTTTTGAACGAGAAAAAACTTTCCAACCTGCAGTCCATTTTGCCGGTTTTGGAAGCTGTGGTTCAATCGGGACGTCCACTTTTGATTGTGGCTGAAGATGTCGAAGGGGAAGCCTTGGCAACTTTGGTCGTCAACAAGCTTCGTGGTGGTTTGAGAGTTTGCGCTGTGAAGGCTCCTGGCTTTGGGGATCGCCGCAAATCTATGCTCGAAGACATGGCCATCTTGACCGCAGGTCAGGTTATTTCCGAAGACCTCGGGATTAAACTTGAAAACGTAACGCTTGATATGCTTGGGTCTGCGAAGAAAATTCGTATCACCAAAGACGAAACCATCATTATTGATGGCCTTGGTAAAGCCGGAGATATTGAAGCTCGTTGCAACCAAATTCGGGCTCAAGTCGAAGAAACTTCCTCTGACTATGATCGTGAAAAACTTCAAGAACGTCTGGCAAAATTGGCTGGCGGTGTTGCTGTCATTCGCGTTGGTGGGGCCACTGAAGTTGAAGTGAAAGAGCGCAAAGACCGTGTTGATGATGCCATGCACGCAACCCGTGCTGCCGTTGAAGAAGGGATCGTTCCTGGTGGTGGCGTTGCTTTGCTTTATGCTTCTCGGGCATTGGATGGTCTCAAAGGCGAAAATCCTGACCAACAAGCCGGTATTGAAATCATCCGTCGCGCTATTCAGTCTCCGATCCGTCAGATTGTTGAAAATGCCGGAAAAGAAGGGTCGATTATCGTCGGGAAATTGTTGGAACAGAAAGATCCAAACTATGGATATGATGCCCAAAAAGACGAATATGTTGATATGGTCAAAGCCGGTATCATTGATCCGGTTAAGGTCGTGCGCATTGCCCTTCAGAATGCCGTCTCGGTGGCGGGTCTGATGATTACAACCGAAGCGATGATCTGTGATATGCCGAAGGAGGATAAAGCCTCTGCTGGAGCCCCTGGGATGGGCGGCATGGGCGATATGGACTTTTAGTCTGTTCATCCACAAGAAATCGAGAAAAAGGCCGCTGAAGCGGCCTTTTTTGTTGTGGGTTGCTTCATCTTCTATCTTCCCAGCCTGTTTGGGTGGGATATGCTAGAGACATGGAAAAACAAAAACACCGCCCTATTGCGTTACCAGAAAACCATCCATGGCTCATGGTTAAGAAAATGGTGCGCGAGTCGGTCGGAAAACTTCCAACCTCCTTGGTTTTGGTTTTTGTTGTATCGCTTGCTGTGGCTGTTTTGGCCTCGGTCTTACTGACCTTGGCGAAGCCGGCCCCTCGTCCTTATGAATATTTGCCAATGCGCCTCCAACCGCACAGTGAAGCGGCAGTTTTTAGTGCCAAGCGGTTGCAAGGAACATGGACAGCAAGGGTTGCAAAATATTCTATGAGTTTGCAGTTCGAAGATTCGATGTTCGAATGGATTGTGGAAGAGGACAACGAGTCCAAACTGCGTTATTTCGCACGGGGAAATTTCAAACTTGACCAAGGGGTTTTGGTTCTAGCGCAAAGGCCAGATATGGGTAAGCCGTACGATCCAAAAGATCGCTATATAGCTTATCTTCCCTTATCTTTACGCAATATCAACGTGTATCCTACCCTGCAAAAAGAGGGTCTATCTTTTTTGATTCCACAAGAAGAACGGGAACGTTTAGCACCCCAGTTTTTGCGCTTTTTGCCGCCAGCGGCAGGGCAGCCATTGCTATGGACAAAGCAATTTCGCTGAGAAAGAGAGAGTGGTGTGCCAGAACTGCCAGAGGTTGAAACAATCACCCGTGATTTGATCCCCGCCCTCACGGGGCAGCGCGTGGAATCGGTTGTTCAGTCGGCCTATAAACTACGCATGAGTATGCCAAAAAACCTGAACAAAAAAATTTCTGGGACTGAGATAGAGAGGGTTTCGCGGCGAGCCAAATATATTCTTATTTCGCTCTCATGTGGAGAGTGTTTGGTCATTCATCTTGGGATGACGGGAACGTTGCGTGTACCCTCTACGGGAGATCGGCTTCACGAAAATCTTGCGCATCTTCACTTGAAAATAAAGTTCGGGTCAGGGGACGAATTATTGTTCTGTGATCCACGAAGGTTTGGTCTCGTCACTCTTGTTCCTCAGGAAGATTTGGAGGGCCACCCTCTGTTTTCCAGACTGGGGCCAGAGCCTCTTGAAAAGGAATTTTCGGCGCGGTATTTGGAAAAATTTCTGAAGGGCCGCCGTATCGCAATAAAGCCTTTGCTGCTCGATCAATCGGCTGTTGTTGGCATTGGCAATATCTATGCCAGCGAGGCCTTATTTTTAGCCCGCATCGACCCGCGTCGGCCAGCCGGAGAGTTGGCGGGGCATGAGATTTCTGCCTTGGTCTTGGCCATTAAAAAAGTTTTGCGCAAGGCCATCGAAGCCGGAGGAAGCTCCTTGCGAGACTACCGCAAGTTAGATGGACAAAGAGGCGGGTTTCAAAAGGAATTTTCGGTGTATGGTCGCGAAGGCCTCCCGTGTTCTGGCTGTGTATGCAAGGCTCAAGAAACGGGGGGAGTGGTCAAGATAATACAAGGTGGACGGTCGAGTTTTTACTGTCCGCACAGGCAAAGGTGAAGAGTATGAAGCAAATATTTTTTATGGTCGGAGTTTTGTTTTGTCTGCCGTGGTGGGAGGTGAGAGCAGAGGAAGCTCAGCAATACTTACGCTATCTTTCTGATGTTCCGATTTTAGAAAGGGGAGAGGAGCTTGAGGAGCAGGCGGTTGTCTTCGATAAGGCTGAAGGACGCGTGGTTGAAGAGGTGGTTTTTGTCCCCTATTTTGACCAGAAAAAAATTAAAAATTTCTACATGGTCGCTTTACCAGCTTTGGGCTGGAAAGCTGTCTATCTGGACCATTTTCTAAGAAATGGCGAGCAACTCTTTGTAAAAATTGAGAAAGCGGAGGGTGGGGCTCTTGTGAGGTTCGCCCTATCTCCAGAAACGAATTGAATGCAAGAATTTTTTTTTCTTTTTATATGCGAGTCGTGCTTGACAGCTGGGGATAACTCCGATTAAAACCATCCCTAGTTACCAACACAAATCGGACTATTTGAAAGAATTTGAAGCATGGCCAATCACGTTTCAGCTAAAAAACGTTCTAGACAAAATGTTAAGCGTGCGAAGATCAATGGCGCGAACCGCAGCCAGATCCGTACCTTCGTTAAGAAAGTTGAACTTGCTCTTGCAGCAGGCAATCTGCAAGAAGCACAAGATGCTTTGAAAGCTGCTCAACCTGCTTTGCAAAAAGGCGTTTCTAAAGGCTTGATGCACAAACGGACAGCATCGCGCAAAATGTCGCGTCTTGCTGCTCGTGTTAAGTCTAGTCAGACAGCTACCGCTTAGTCGGTATCTTAATAAACCTAACGGTTTCATGATAGGGCGTTCTTTATTACCGGTTTTTCCGGTCGCCTTTCTGCGCCCCCTAATCGGGACGATGAGGTCGGAGCTACAGCTCCACACCTTGAACAATAAATAAACATTAAGGTCGAATGACCACTGCTTGTGTGAGTTTTAGGGTGTGTCGGGAACGGATGCAGACGGGCCTTTGCGGGTTCTATTGCCTCACGCTTCTGGGGGAAAAGCTTTGTAGCTTTATATGACGATAACAAAAGTAATAGCACGAATGGAGTAAAGCCGAATATGTCTGAATCCGGGGGAAAAAAAGTGAATGTTGTTTCAATGTTAGGGCAGGCTCTTGCGCCTGAAACTTTTGAACCAACTCGCGAAGTTCAAGCCTTGTGGGCCAAAGTCTATGATTTGATGAGGGAGGAATTCGGCGAAGCCGTCTTTAGAAGCTGGTTGAAGCCGATGATGCTTCAAGCTTGTTATCACGGAACCTTAGAAGTTTCTGTTCCTACGCGGTTTATGAAGGACTGGATTCAGTCGCATTATTCCGCCCGCATTCTCGAAATGTGTATTGCGGGAAGCCCAGAAATCAAACGTCTTGAAATTGTGGTGGTGCATTCCCCATCTTCTGCGGAAGCCTCTTCCCCAGCTGAAAAACCGCTTAAAGCCAATGTCAATGAATTGGCTGAAAAGCTTGACCTTTCTTCCCCTCTGGACCCACGGTTCAAGTTTGATAGCTTTGTTGTTGGGAAATCCAATGCGTTGGCTCATGCGGCCTCCAGTCGGGTTGTCGAATGCTCCGTGCCTTTTAATCCCTTATATATTTATGGAGGGGTTGGTCTTGGCAAAACGCACTTGATGCACGCCATAGCCCATGAGCTTCGCGAAAAACGGCCAGAAAAAACCGTCATGTATCTGTCGGCAGAAAAGTTTATGTACCAGTTCGTGCGGGCGATCCGTGCGCAAGACACCATGACCTTTAAGGAAATCTTCCGTTCGGTCGATGTTTTGATGATTGATGATATTCAGTTCATTGCCGGAAAAGATTCAACGCAAGAAGAATTCTTCCATACCTTTAACGCCTTGGTAGATCAAAACAAGCAGATCATCATTTCGGCAGATAAATCTCCAGCAGACTTACAAGGCATTGACGAACGGCTGCGTTCGCGGATGTCATGGGGGTTGGTGGCCGATATTCACCCTAGCACCTATGAGCTGCGCCTTGGCATTTTGCAGGCCAAGCGGGATCAGATGCAAGCTGTGGTCCCTGATACAGTTCTTGAGTTTCTCGCTCTTAAAGTTACTTCGAATATTCGCGAGCTTGAAGGAGCTCTTAACCGGATTGTCGCGGCGGCGGATGTTACCAAATCCGAGATTACACTGGAATCAACTCAGGATGTCTTGCAGGATCTTCTGCGTGCGCATGATCGGCGGGTGACAATTGATGAGATTCAAAGACGGGTGGCCGAGCACTACAATGTTCGTATGACCGATATGCACTCAGCGCGGAGAGCGCGGAATGTTGCCCGTCCTCGTCAGGTGGCCATGTATCTGGCCAAGCAACTAACCTCGCGGTCCTTGCCGGAAATCGGCAGGAAGTTTGGCGGGCGCGATCACACGACGGTTATGCACGCTGTTCGTAAGGTCGAAGAGTTGGTTGGCGAAGATCCAGCGTTCGCGCAAGACGTTGAAATCTTGCGGCGGACCTTGACGGGGTAGGTAACTGATAGATGTCATGCCCGCGCAGGCGGGCATCCGGCAACAGAAGAAGGACCCCCGCGCTCCTCCGTCATCGCCCGAATTTGGCGCAAGACAAATTCTAGGGCGATCCATAGTATCTTGATATTTCTGGATTCCCTTAGAATTTTTCTATCAAAAAATTCAGGGAATGACGCGGCCTAGGACTTTTGCAACAGGTCTAATTTTTCTCTGTTTGTCTCTGCGTTCTTTTCTGGTGAGTTTTTTATCCCCCTCACCCGACCCTCTCCCTCGAAGGGGAGAGGGAAAAGACAAGGAAACGTCTTCTCCCCTTGCGGGAGAAGATGAAGGTGAGAGGGGCAGGGGTGTTTTTTTATGTTAATTTGCAAAATGAAGAACTGGCCCTGTGGGAAACTATAAAAAAACCAAGGAAGTCATTGGAAACCAGAGGGGCTGTGCTATAGTTTTTCCATCTCGAAACACAATTAGATTCAAGGTTTTTTAACAGAGGATTCCTTCCTATGAAATTCAGCATAGATCGCGCCGCGCTTCTCCGTGCTTTGGCACACGTCCAGAGCGTTGTCGAACGTCGGAGCACGATCCCGATTCTTTCCAATGTCCTCCTCAAGGCTGATAACGGAATATTGTCTTTGGCCACAACGGATATGGACATTGAAATCACCGAGGCGATTGCTGCGGATGTGACCAAGTCGGGTGCGATTACCGCACCGGCAGTGACCCTCCACGACATCATGCGCAAATTGCCAGATACGTCCAAAATCAATTTGGAAATGGATCCATCGGGGAGTTTCGTCACCGTGAAAGCTGGGCGGTCTGACTTCCGATTAAGCTGCTTGCCAGTTGAGGATTTTCCTCAGTTTGGCGGAACGTCTTTGCCAGTTGTTTTTTCGATTCCGGCGGCCGATCTGCGGGCCTTGATTGACCGCACGAAGTTTGCCATGTCTACCGAGGAGACCCGCTATTACCTGAACGGAATTTTTGTTCATGCCGCAGATAACGAAGGTGTTCCAGTGCTACGAGCGGTTTCTACCGATGGTCACCGTCTTGCTCGGTTTGAAATGCCTCTTCCCGAGGGAGCCTCTGATATGCCCGGGGTTATCATTCCGCGCAAAACAATTCTCGAGCTTCGCAAGTTGCTGGAAGAAGCCGCCGACACTATCCAAGTCAGTCTTTCCGAGAGCAAAGTTAGCTTTGCCTTCGATCACATTGTTCTGACCTCGAAACTGATTGACGGGACTTTTCCCGACTATCAACGTGTCATTCCAGTTGGCAATGACAAAGTGGTTGAAGTCGATCCTCGTGTCTTTTCAGGAGCAATTGACCGTGTGTCCACCATCTCGGACGGCAAGTCGCGGGCGGTTAAAATTTCTCTCAATGGGAAGACATTGACGCTCTCGGCAAATTCTCCAGATGCGGGAAGTGCAAAGGAAGACATAGAAGTTCAGTCCGAAGCTCCGGCTCTTGAGATTGGTTTCAATGCGCGCTATTTGCTGGATATTACATCGCAAGTAGAGGGTGAAGGATGCCGGATGACAATGTCTGATCCAGCTTCACCAACGATCATTCAGGACACAAGCGACCCCAGCTCTTTGTATGTGTTGATGCCGCTTCGGGTATGACCTGCGTTCATTCTTTGACTCTTCAAAATTTCCGTTCTTACAGGGAGGCCCGTCTGCAAGGATTGGCCTCTTCCTTTGTCGTTCTAACCGGAGCCAACGGAGCCGGAAAAACAAATTTGCTTGAAGCGGTCTCCTTTCTTTCCCCCGGGAAGGGCTTGCGCAGTGCGGATCTTCCAGAGGTTCAGAATAGATTGGGAGGCGAAATGCCGTGGGGGGTCTCTGCTATTGTTGAAACTGAATTCGGGCCAATTCGAATTGGAACAGGGCGAACCTTGGGGAAGGAACGACGGGCCGTTCATATTCAAGGGGAAGCGGTAAAAAGCCAGTCTGTTTTGAGTGAATATCTTTCTTGCTTGTGGCTGACTCCCCAAATGGATCGTTTGTTCATGGAAGCCGCTGCAGCGCGTCGGCGGTTTCTGGATCGTATGATCTTTGCTTTTGATGTGGGGCATTCTGGGCGGATGACCCGCTACGAGAACGCCCTTTCGCAACGCTCACGATTGCTGAAAGAAGGAAAGGCCGATTCTGCGTGGCTGGATGCTCTTGAACAACAGATGGTTGAATCCGGTATGGCGGTTGCCGCAGCGCGGGTAGAGTTTGTTTCAAGACTGGGACACGTTTGTCAGACCCGAGGTGGAGCAGATTTTCCGATTGCCGAGCTTGCCCTTTCTGGTTTCATCGAAAATAAGCTGGGCGAGATTTCAGCCCTCAAACTTGAAGAAATGTTTTTGAGGTCTTTGGCTGAATCACGAGCGGGAGATGCCCTCTCTGGTGGAGCTTCCTTAGGGCCGCATCGCAGCGATTTTCTGGTAACATACCATGAAAAACAAATGCCGGCTGACCAGTGCTCAACCGGTGAACAAAAAGCTCTTTTGATTGGTCTTGTTCTTGCCCATTCTGACCTTATTCGAGCAGAGCGGGGGAGGGCTCCGCTTTTGCTTCTTGATGAAGTCGCCGCCCATCTGGACGAGGCGCGGCGGGCCGCTCTTTTCGATGTTCTGGCAAGAAATGGTGGGCAAGTCTGGGTAACGGGGACCGATGCCAGTTTGTTTTCGGCTATTTCTCAGGAGTCCAGTTTTTTCATGGTCGAAGACGGTAAAATTCAGTCTCGTTAACGCTCAAATTTCAGCTTTTCTGCTGGTCTTTTTGGGGCAGTCTGTTATAAAAGAGATTGTTAAAAAAACCGCAGAAAAATGCGCGATTGACGCTTAAAAACCAAGTGAAAACCCAAGGTAAAATTCTCATGTCTGACGCTGCTCAAAACATTGCTCACGATCCCTCAGATTACAGTGCTGACTCGATCAAAATTTTGCGTGGTCTTGACGCCGTTCGCAAACGCCCGGGGATGTATATCGGCGATACCGATGATGGAACTGGCTTGCACCATATGGTCTATGAAGTGGTTGACAATGCCATTGATGAATCTCTTGCGGGGCATTGTGACGAAATCAACGTTATTATCAACGCAGATGGGTCGGTGACGGTGCGTGATAACGGGCGGGGGATTCCGGTTGATATTCACTCTGAAGAAGGTGTTTCGGCGGCTGAGGTCATCATGACCAAACTTCACGCGGGCGGTAAATTTGACCAAAATTCCTACAAAGTTTCTGGCGGTCTGCACGGGGTTGGCGTGTCCGTGGTGAATGCCTTGTCCGAACATCTGGATCTTCGGATTTGGCGCAATGGTCACGAATGGTTTATGCGCTTTCGCGGGGGCGATGCTGAAATTCCTCTCAAAGCTGTCAAGCCCTACACAGGCCGAAGCGGAACCGAGATTACCTTTTTGCCGTCTCCGGCTATCTTTACCCAAACTGTTTTCGATTACGCGACTTTGCAAGATCGTTTGCGTGAGTTGGCCTTTCTCAACTCCGGCGTCAATATTATCTTGCGCGATGATCGCGGCGAAGAGCCAGAAATAACCCAGTTTCACTACGATGGCGGGATTGAAAGTTTTGTTGATTGGTTGGACCGTAGCAAGACCGCTATCTTCAAACCATCGGTTTCTTTGCGGCATCACAACGATGCTTTGGGGATCACGGTTGAAACGGCGATGGAATGGACGGATTCTTACCATGAAACAATGCTGTGTTTTACCAACAATATTCCACAGCGTGATGGGGGAACCCACCTTGCCGGCTTTCGCGGGGCTCTTACGCGGCTCTTGTCAAAATATGCCGAAGAAAACGGTTTAACCAAAAAAAATAAAGACCTAACCATGACGGGCGAGGATATGCGGGAAGGATTGACTTGTGTTCTCTCGCTCAAGGTTCCTGATCCCAAATTTTCTTCGCAAACGAAGGACAAGCTGGTGTCTTCCGAAGTTCGCCCTGTGGTCGAACAAGCGATTGTTGAAGGTCTTGGCACTTGGTTGGAAGAGCATCCTGTCGATGCCAAAAAGATTGTCTCTAAAATAATTGAAGCGGCGACTGCGCGGGAAGCGGCGCGTAAAGCTCGTGATCTTTCTCGTCGCAAAGGCGTAATGGATATTTCTAATTTGCCCGGGAAGCTGGCGGATTGTCAGGAACGTGATCCGGCAAGGTCTGAAATATTTATTGTCGAAGGGGATTCGGCAGGTGGTTCTGCTAAACAAGCACGGGACCGGAAAAACCAAGCTATTCTTCCGCTGCGTGGAAAAATTTTGAATGTAGAACGGGCGCGGCTTGATAAAATTCTAGGCTCTCAGGAACTCGGCACGTTGATTACGGCGATGGGGGCAGGTATTCATGAAGAGTTGAACGTGGATAAAATTCGCTATCACAAAATTATCATCATGACCGATGCGGACGTGGATGGGTCGCATATTCGGACTTTGCTTCTAACTTTTTTCTACCGTTATATGCCCGAGGTAATTGCTCGCGGATATTTATATATTGCGCAACCTCCTCTTTATAAAGTGAAGCGTGGGAACTCATCGGAAGTGTATCTCAAAAACGATGATGCGCTTGAAAATTATTTGCTTGAGGCAGCGGTGGATGAAATGATCTTCACCGATCATTCGGGGGCTCCTCGGACAGGGCGTGATTTTAACGATCTGGTTCAAAAAGCGCGGCAGATCAAATCAAGCTTGATGGCTCTCAACCAAAGAATTCATAACCCTCACCTGACAGAGCAGGCTGCGGTGATCGGTGTTTTCGACCCTAGCAACCTTTCTGACCCCGCTAAGGGAGAAGAAACCGCAAAACTTCTTGCGCAAAGACTGAACGCTTTGGCTCCGCGCAACGAGAGATCGTGGAAGGTCGATGTATCAGAGGGAGAAGGATTTTTTCTTCAACGCACGCTGCGTGGCGTGACCGAATCTGTGCGGATTACTGCGGATAGTATTCGCTCTCCAGATGCCTTGCGGATACGCCCTTTGATTGACTGGATGAATGAAAATTTTGCTCATCATGGCCAGTTGCAAGCCAAGGGCAAAGCGTTGGGCGATGTCTGTGGGCCGTGGAGTTTCTACGATGCTGTCATTGAATATGCCAGAAAAGGCCTCCAGATTCAGCGATACAAAGGTCTTGGGGAAATGAACCCTGAACAATTGTGGGAAACAACGCTTGATCCGAATGTGCGGTCTTTGTTGCAAGTGCATGTAGAAGATGCGATAGAGGCAAACGATATTTTCTCAACTTTGATGGGGGACATTGTGGAACCTCGTCGTGAATTTATCCAGCAGAACGCTCTTAAGGTTACCAATCTGGACGTTTAATCATGCGCTCGTTGTTATCGACTCTTTCTGAGCTTGTTGGAAGGGCTTTTGCTGAGCAGGGGCTTGACCCTGCTTTTGGCAAAGTGTCTATTTCGGACAGGTTGGATCTTTGTCAATTTCAATGCAATGGAGCTTTGGCCGCTGCGAAAATTGCTCAAAAAAATCCCCGTGCGATTGCCGATGCTGTAGTTCTTCTTCTTAGAAACAATTCAGTTTTTGCAAGAGTCGATATTGCAGGGCCCGGGTTTATCAACTTTGTCTTGAGCGACAAATATCTTGGCGAATTTTTAGGGCAGGTTGCCCTTGATGATCGGTGCGGTGTGCCTGTCTTTAATTCTGGCGATACGGTCATTCTTGATTATGGCGGACCAAACGTTGCCAAGTCTATGCACGTTGGGCATTTGCGCTCTAGCATTATCGGGGATTCAGTTCGGCGAATTTTGAGTTTTGCCGGATACAAAACCATCGGTGATATTCACCTCGGCGATTGGGGAACGCAAAACGGGATGGTCATTTCTGAATTGGAAATGCGCCACCCTGATTGGATTTACTTTGATAAAGATTTCACCGGTCCCTACCCATCAGTTTCCCCAGTTTCGATGGACGATCTTGAAGAAATTTATCCGGCGACCTCTAAGGCTTGCAAAGAGGACGAAACCCGTTTGCTTAAAGCGCAACAGGCAACCGTTGATCTGCAGAACAAACGGGCGGGTTACTACGCTCTATGGCAGCATTTTGTTACGGTTTCTGTCCTTTCCATGAAACGGAATTTTGAAGTTCTCAATGTTCATTTTGATCTATGGAAGGGCGAGTCCTCGGTTCATGACCTTATCAAGGGGATGGTCTCTGATCTTCAGGAAAGGGGATTTGCTGTCGAGGATGACGGGGCGGTGGTTATTCCCGTTAAAACAAATGAGGATGACAAAAAATACCCGCCTCTGATTTTGTACAAGCGCGATGGAGCCGTTATGTACGGAACGACGGATCTTGCAACGATTGTTGAGCGGGTGCGAGATTTTAATCCGGCCAAAATTGTTTATGTGGTGGATCAGCGTCAAAGCCTTCACTTTGAGCAGGTGTTTCGGGCAGCGCGTCTTTGTGGTTTGGTTCTTCCCGCGACAGAGCTAACCCATGCTGGTTTTGGTACGATGAATGGTCGGGACGGAAAACCCTTCAAAACCCGCGAAGGCGGCGTGATGAAGCTTGAAGACCTGATCGCGATGGGAGTTCAAAAAGCCGAGGAGCGTTTATCTGAGGCAAATATTGGCGCGGACCTTGGGGAAGAGGAGCGGTGCGATATTGCTATGAAGGTGGCGGTTGCAGCTATAAAATTTGCGGATCTTCAGAATGACCGGATTGCGGATTATATTTTTGACCTAGATAGATTGACCCGCTTTGAGGGAAAAACGGGTCCGTATTTGCTTTATCAGGCTGTGCGGATCAAATCTCTCCTAGAAAAAGCAGGAGGGGTCAGAAGAGGGGCTAAAATTATTCCCACTGAGGCGGATCGTTCCTTGTGGCTGTTGCTAACGGAACTTCCCGAAATTTTAGGCGTGGCAGCCAGAAATTATGCACCGCATATCTTATGCGATCATGCCTTTCGCTTGGCTCAGGCGTTTAGCGCGTTCTACGGGAACACGCATATTCTCTCGGAACCTCATGAGGAACAAAAAGCGAGCTGGTTGGTCTTGTGCCACTCGGTTTTGGCCCAGATTGAACATTTGCTTGGTCTAACGGGCATTGATGTTCCGGAAATAATGTAATAGACCTCTTGAATAACCCTAACTTTGGCGGACATCTGCATTGTCAAAACCATGCTCGGAACGCATGTACGTCTTTGTACACTTGCCTTCCTGCGCGTGGTTTTTCCTTGCATCTGCCGCGCCAGAGCGGGTTCTGCAAGAGGTCTAATGCCAATATCCTAGCGATCTATCAATGAATAGAGAAAGCCGTACCCTTCCGGAGAAGTTGTTCCCTTGACGCAGATATTGTTGAAAATAGTGTCACCTGCTGCAACAGAGACAGGGCTTCCGCTGCCGACATATTTTTTCCCCTCTGCCGTTGAGGCAAAGGTCGATCCTGCATAGACCATCGTAGGAATTGTTCGGTCTCCGGTAATAAGAAGATTGATCTGCTCGCAAACTGCTTGGTTGACGTTTGCGACAACCGCAATGTCATTGCTGACGGTTCCTATAGGGGTTCCCCCCGGGTAGGCCTTGAGAAAATACCACATGGTGAAGTTATAATCTTCCGATCCAGAACCGCTTAAAGAAGGGTCGCGGGCCTTTTCAGGCAAGCCGATCCATTTTGTTGAGCGGGTTGAATTTTTGAAAATCTTACACATATCGCGTGTGGCAAAGCTGTAGCCAGCAACGGTGTCATTGTCAAAACTGATCTCGCCCTCGGAACACCCCTTGGCGAGGGCTTCTTGCACGCTATCTCTGAGAACCTGAACATCACCGATAACTTGTGTGGCGTAGAGTTTTGCAGATTTATCGGTCGCGCTGCTTCCCGTGCTTCCCCCGCCCTTTGAAAAAGCGTAAGCAAGGGCAGCAAAGAGAATAATCCCGATAAAAATGTAAACGAGAATCCCACCGCTTTCTCTGGTTCTATTAAGATCCATCTGACTTCCCATCATCATCTGATTGGAAGATAGACTCTCTTGCTTTGCGAGCGGCATCTTCAAGAATGCCTTTTGATTCTTCGTCAAGACGGACAGCTTCCTCAACCAAGGCATCCCACGCTTTTGGGGTGGGTTCTTCTTGAACAGGGGGAGCCGCCTCTTTTTTGGCACCGAAAAATCCCATAGGATTTCCGCTGGTTGCTTTGGGGGCAGCCGCAGGGGAAGAAGGGGAAGACTCAACGGCCTTGACTTCAGGTTCATCAGGCGCATTGGGATCAATTGGGTGGCTGAGACTATAGACTGAAGCCAAAGCCAGAATCCCTTTTTCAAGCCCCTGCGTTGAGGTTTCTTCTGCCAATTTTACGGCATCGACTAGGGCTGCAATTTCGGAAGATGTGGCGATGGAAACATCTGCCTTTTCAGCCGTCCAACCTTTTTTGACCATCAAGTCACGCAAGCGTGTGACATTTGGTGTATGACGCAATGTCGCCTCATCAGGAGGAGGAAGCGAGATATAGCGAGTTACCCGCATGGCCTTGGCATGACCCGGGTTGGAATAGAAGAATTTAACTTCAACCACGTTGTCCCCAAAGGCAACAATAGCCTGTCCCTCTTTGAACCCACGCACGCCATCATAGGTGGCCCGCCCACGTTGTTGCAGACTGGCTTGGTGAGTGTCCATGTAGGTGTGAGACATAGACCCAGCTTCGGAGGCAAAGCCAGAGACCTCGGCCACGAAGTTGGAGCCGACTGTTTTTTCAAAGAACTCTTTGGTTTGGGTTGGATCTTCGAGTTTGCCGAAAATTTTGATGTTACAGTTAGCGGCAATCGAACGCGCTTCTTCTTTGACCCGTTTTTCAAGGGCTGGTAAATCCTGCGCCGAGAAAATAAGGCAGAACCCGAGGGACCGTGCTTGAGCGGCCATGACGGCCATACCCGCAGCGGTATAGTACCCGACTTCATCAAAAATCGTCATAAACGGTGTCGAGGAATGGGTGGGTTTGTTCTCAATGACGGTCGCGCTTTCCCCTTCAACGGTGGCCCCTAGGGTGGATCCCATCATTCCTTTGATCGTAGCCGCCACAATTTTACCGAGGTTCGCGGTTTCATCTGCCGATTTTTCAAGGGCGGGAATAAGAACGATCAGGATGCGGCGATTCAAAACCACATCCACCATATCAACATCGGCGGCTTGGGAATCAAAGATGTATCCGTAGTCATCTGCCAAAGATTGCAAGGAACGAGTGAACTGCATAGACAAATACCCATGCTGGGTTTTTGCTGTCGTTGTATCAATCATGGGTTGGTCAGGCCCCATAGGTTTATCGCGTCCTTCATCGTCAAATGCGGCATCGACAAAGCCAGGGAGTGTTTCGAGATAGCCTTTAAGACCTTTTCGCAAATTATCCGGCAAAGCTTCATCGCGAGAGAGTTTGATAATGCTGCCCAAAGTTAGGTTTTGGCGGATAATTCCAACACTCATCGGAATTTCTTGATAGTCCCGTTTCCATGTCATCACAGGCATCAAGGACCCAATCAAGGAAACCGCACGTTCTTTCCACATGGCGTTGTCGCCTTCGGCATCCGGCATCAAGCTGACGAGCATGTTGGTTAGGTAAGAGGCAGACCCGCTCGAAAACGGGTTCATGGTGTTCGAAGGGGCCCTGCGGTCAGAGTTTCCTGTCATATAGTTGAGAACAAGAAGATCGTCATCACGTCCAAAACGGCGGACCAAAGAAGAGAGGGACGACCACAAATCCGTATCAGCCTTCCCATCAATATAGACAAAACCAGAAGCCCATGACAGGGCGTTACAGGCCATTGATTTTAGCCCTTCAGTCTTCCCAGACCCTGTGGTTCCAAGATAGAGAATATGAGTCCGCGCATCTGAGTTTCCAAACCAGACCTCATCACGGTTCTCGGTATTCCCTAGATACATAATTCCTTCTGGAACCGAGTTTTTACTGCGTGGGTCTTTTTGCTTGGTACCTATCGGCATTTTGAAAGACAGGGTGCGGTCTCGCAAGGACAGCCAAAGAGTGAACAAGAGGCCAAAAACAACCAGCAAATCCGCCCAAGCCAACACAGAATCATTGAAGTTGATCCCGAGAGCCAGCATCAAAAGGACAACAAAAGAATGGTCGGGTTTTTCAAGGCTAGCTGCAAAGCGAGTGAGTACAGGGCGGGTGTCCCGCAGCATACTCTTGTGTTTGACTACATACTTAGAGTCGAGAGCCATCTTCTTTCCTTAAACAACAAGTCTTAGGGACTTACTGCCCTTCCAAAAAATCATCAGCCGAAACAGGGGTTCCAGTTTGCACAGAATTAGTAGTTGCGCGGGAGTCCCCATTCGCTCCGATAGAAGAGGGGACACCCCCGCCACCAGAAAACACAAAGAACACAACCAATGCCAGAAAAACGATTGCCAACGCAGCAAGGCGAAGAATGCCTGATCGTGAAGTCAGGCTATTGCAGTTGCTCGCAGCATAAGGAATGGCAGGAACAGGGTAAGGCGAAACAGGAGAGTCCCCATTCTCAGACCCCATCGCGGCATGGGCGTAAGGACGCAATTGACCATGCGCTTTTTCCATGGCCGCCGCAACGGTTTGCAGGGCTCTAATCGCTTGGGCTTTGGTGGCATAGGGGGCCATTTCAAGCACGTCTTGCCGTGGAGTTTTTAGAGTAAGATGGCACGTTCCGTCTTCTTGTTCGCGGACTTCAAGAGCTGATGTGCGGCTTTGACCCAGTTCCATCTGCCAGACAACAGGACGCAATGCATCTGGCAAAGACAAAATGAGAATACCGTCAACGACTTTGGCAGAAGGAACTAGTTTCTCAGTCATAGCTTTCAAAATCCTTGGTTAATTTTGTCATGGATCAAGTCCCCTTCACTTTTTTCACGCCGCGTTTTCCATCCTTGCCGTAAGCCAAAGGAGGAATAGGACGTGCGTTCGGGGAAGCGATGTATTCTGAAATAGATTTCACAGCATCTTCCATTTTTGGTCTAGGGATAGGACGCTGCGTTGTTTTTTCGGCCTTATAGTGACACATCGCCCCTAGGGCTTCCATGTGATAGGCTTGGCGGCCAAGATTATTGAGAGGATACCAAAGGGCACGATCATATCCGCGCATCCAAACGAATTGAGCGGGGGCTAGAACGCCGCCTTCTTCACGGGCTGTCGCGAGGGCCCGCAGCATAGCGGTATTCTCATAGGCGTGTTGGTTGCATTTAGAGAGAATTTTTCCCGACATATCACGGTTTTTCAAGATAGAACGTGCTTCGTTCAGAAGGCGGGAATCAACGCGAAATCCTTTTTGAAACGTCCAGCACGCGGCTAGGCGGCCGAGCATACTGTCGCTCTCGGCCCGTTTGCGCAAAGACTTGAGGCAGAACGCGGCCAGCAAAATCTGCCGATAGGGCTTCATATGCAATGGCCCCTTCCATGGGGCACCTAGTTGCTTGCTGAAAGCCCGCGCTGCTGCTTCGGCATCGACTTTCCCATCGGGAACGGGAACATCGTAATAGGCAATCCATTCTTCAGGGCCTAGAGCTTCAGCGAAAGAAGGCAGCTCAGCGGGAACCGGAGCCCCCGGGGGGCGGGGTGGCTGAGTTGAAGGGTTGAAGGAAACAAAAGGAGCAATAGGAGCAAAAGCTCCGGATTGTTGCTTGATAAGGTGGTTAAGGTCTAACACGCGCCGGAACTGGGATTTCGGACCATAGAACAGAGCCCAAAATCCTAAAACCAACAAAATAGCGGTCGCTAAATATTTATAAGGAGTCATGGCCGCAACGGAAATCAAACCCATTGCATCGCTAGAGAGTTGTTCCTTTGGTGTTACTTTAGCGGACTCGTAGACGGCCTTGAGCGGAACATCGAGTCCATTGTAAGAAATCATGTATTTGTCTTCGTCAACGAGCATGGATGCAACCCACATCTGGCCAATCCGAAGCCAGCGGACGTTGTCCTTGATGTTCGTTCCTTGGTAATGCCAGAAGAGAGCGAAGACTCCGGCAAACAGAACCAGCAAGATTGCTACGCCCCCCGCAGCGTCACTGCCTGTATTTTTCTTATCGGACAAAAGGATCCACCCATAAAAACTGAAAAGGTTAACAACACCTCGGGCAGGGACCAGATAAACCAATCCCGCCTAACTTCCAGATAGGATTAGCAAATTTTCAAAAAAAAAGCCAGAACGGACTGCGTTAAGGAAAGACTTTTCAAAAAAGAAAAAATGAGTATGATGCAACCTGCTTCGCGTTGGTTCTTTGGAAAAAACGAGGGGCAAAAGGTTAATTTTGGTGCGCCGGCATAGCACAGCGGTAGTGCAGCGGTTTTGTAAACCGAAGGTCGGG
>JAEUKO010000025.1:0-24733 GCA_016794285.1 Alphaproteobacteria bacterium
TATGGCCTCCACCCCGATATATCCCTTGTTTTCCTTACTCATGACCCATCCTAGGTCTGCTTCCAACGGAGTTGTTGTTGCATCAATATCATGCCCATAAAGGCAATACCCCATTTCAAGCCTCAGAGAATCCCGCGCCGCAAGCCCTATCGGTCTCACACTTTCGTGGGCACAAAGTTTATTCCAAATATCTGTCGCATTTTCTTGTGGCACGCTGATTTCAAATCCGTCTTCCCCCGTATAGCCCAATCGGGAAATAAACATCGTATAATCCCTGTACCACAGCCCCATATAGGGAAGAGTAGACAAATCAATCCCCAAGGCTTCCCGCAATACATCCTCTGCTTTGGGCCCCTGCAAGGCCAGCAAAGCCCAATCATCAAAAGACGTAAACTCAACTCCAGCAGGCAAATGGCTTTTTATCCATGCCTTATCTTTGTCTTTGCATCCGGCATTAATCACCATGTGGAATTCGTCATCCCCCGTTTTGGTGACCATTAGATCATCAATTATTCCGCCAGATTCATTGGTTAAAACCGTATATTTGGTTCGGTTAACAGCTAGTTTTTCAAATGAAGACGGCGTAAGACGCTGCAAAAAATCCTGTGCGCCATTGCCTTTCAGACTGACTTGCCCCATGTGAGAGACATCAAAAATTCCAGCCTCCTTGCGCACCCACTCATGCTCCTTCAGCACCCCAAGCGGGTAGTAAAGCGGCATATCATATCCGGCGAATTCTCCCATTTTGGCAAGGGCAGAAAGGTGGGCAGCGTGAAGGGGGGTCTTTTTCATGGCGAATCCTCAAAACAAGACTCAGCATAACCGGAACGCCCTCTTCTTCAAAGACGAGAGTATCTCAAACTCTAGGCAATATTTACCACTTCAAAGTCTTCCGTGATGGGATTGGCGAGAAGCTTTTGGCACATTTCCTTGACGCGCTCGGCAGAGGTTCCTTCGGCCACTTCCATTTCGATCAGCTTACCTTGACGAACATCGCCAACTTCGGCAAAGCCAAGCTGGTTAAGGGCACTCCCGATTGCTTTTCCTTGAGGGTCCAAAATACCCTTCCGCAGGGTCACTTTAACAATAGCTTTCATGGATTAGGCTTTCCAAGGTTTAGAGGGTGAACTTTTATTAACACTGCGCAGCTTGCGCTCTTTGGCGACTTCGTTTTCAATTCCTTCAAGCGCACCTGCAATTTGTTCATCGACATTACCGCCTTGAATAATCCCGCTTTCCGGAATCAGTCCAAGCCGCTTGGCGACATCTTGATAGGCTTCGATCATGCCGCCCAAATCCTGACGGAAGCGGTCCTTATCAAGCTTCTCTCCGGTTTTTTCATCCCACAATCGGCAATTATCCGGCGAAATTTCATCGGCGAGCAGAATATAAACTTCTTCGTACTCGCCATAAATACGGCCAAACTCGACCTTAAAATCAACCAGCTTGATCCCAATGCCTGCAAAGAGACCGCTCAGATAGTCGTTAATCCGCCAAGCGTGACTGACCATTTCCTCAAGCTCATAAGGATCAGCCCATCCCATGTTGAGAATGTGGTTATCCCCCACCATAGGGTCCCCGAGCTCATCATTTTTGTAATAAAATTCAACCAAAGGGTAGTTGAGAACGGCCCCTTCTTTAAGGCCAATCCGCTTGCACAAAGATCCGGCTGCAATGTTGCGGACGACAACTTCAAGAGGAATAATCTCAACCTGACGAACCAGTTGCTCCCGCATATTGAGACATTTGAGGAAGTGCGTTGGGACCCCAATTCCTTCCAACTTGGTCATGATATGGGCCGAAATGCGGTTATTCAAAACCCCTTTTCCAGCAATAAGCTCGTGTTTGGCCCCGTTTCCGGCGGTAGCATCATCCTTAAAATATTGAATAACTGTCCCGGGCTCCGGCCCTTCATAAATGGTTTTGGCCTTACCATCATAAATCATTTTACGGCGCGTTGAGCGGGAAAAAATCATGGAAAAGCCCCCTGTTATGGCGTGAAACTGCGTTAAGAGAATAGTTAAGGTTTCTTGGTATAACAAAGGATATGGCTGCAAGTAAAATGCAATTATTAAGCAATCACAATTTTTTCCCTTGTGGTTGAGGCGAAAGAAGGAGAGGCTGTTAGATGACCAGAAACATTATGTCTATGGACGAACGGGGCCAAGCTTTCGAAACAAAATTTGCTATGGATCAGGAGGCGATGTTCCGCCTAAACGCTTTGACCAACAAACTGGTTGGAGCATGGGCAGGTGAGCAGCTTGGCCTGACAGGAGGGGAGCTTGACTCCTTTTTGTCCCATTTTCTGGAAGATACGATCAAGGTTTCAGCCAAAGAGGAGATCAAACAACGTATTTTGTCTGATTTTGCCGCAAATAACATTGAAATAACCGAACACGCCATCGAAAAAGTGTTTCGCAAAATGGCGGCCAAAGCTCACAGCCAAATGATGCAGTAAATATCCTGATTTTTTCAAACTGTCAGTGTCCATTTTCTGAGTAGACCTTTGACAGGTGGAATGCTATATGTCCCCCCCTGAGTATAGCAAAGGGTTCTGACATGAGCATGGATGATCGCGAAAAAGTTTATGAAAACAAATTTGCCTTAGATCAGCAGGTTTTGTTCCGCATTGAAGCCCGCGCCAGCAAACTGATTGGGCTGTGGGCCGCCGCCGAAATGGGAATGAATGACGCTGAAGCTGCAGACTACGCAAAGGAAGTTGTCGCCTCCAATCTGGATGAGCCTGGCTATGACGATGTAAAACGCAAAGTCCTTGGGGATTTTGCCAACCGTGGGCGCGAAATTTCCGACCACCTCTTTAGCAGTGTCGTCGATAAAATGGTTGCTGAAGCCCGTCGACAAATTCTCTCGGAAAACGACTAACAGCCTCTACCCCTCTTTGTTGGTGGTATTTATCGGAAATACCTTGGCAAAAGGTTTCCTTTGATCTAGGTTCCGCCTGTCGTCAATCATTTATTGAAGAGTTGGTGGGGTTTCATGAAAACTGCAATCATCGTCTTTCCAGGAACCAATCGGGAAAAGGATATGGCTGCGGCCTTGACCCATGTTACTGGACACGTTCCTGAACTCGTCTGGCATAAGGACACCAGCCTTCCTCCTTGCGATCTTATGGTTTTGCCCGGGGGGTTTTCTTATGGGGATTACCTGCGCTGCGGAGCTATGGCGGCGCACTCCCCCATCATGCAAGAAGTCATCGCCCGTGCAAAAAAAGGCACCCGTCTTCTGGCGGTATGCAATGGGTTTCAAATGCTGGTTGAAACAGGCCTCGTCCCCGGGGCTCTTTTGCGAAACCGCACATTGCACTTTATCTGCAAACAGGTTCACTTGCGCACTGAAAACAATACAACCGATTTCACGCGTTCCTTCGCGCATCATCAAGTGATTGAAGTTCCTATCGCGCATGGCGAAGGAAATTATTTTGTTCAACCCGATGACTTAAAAGCCCTTGAGGATAACGACCAGATTGCTTTCCGCTACTGCGCCGCGAATGGCGACATTACTGACAGCGCAAACCCCAATGGTTCGGTTGCCAATATCGCCGGAGTGTTTAACGAGGGCAAAACCATTCTGGGCATGATGCCTCACCCTGAAGATGCCGTTGTTCCTCATGCGGGCAACCCGTCTGGAACCCCGTTGTTCCAAAGCATCATGGAAACCCTCTCATGAGCCAGTTTGAGACCTATCAGCATTACAAAGGCGGTTTGTATTTCAAACTTTGTGAAGCCCTGCACACCGAAACTGAAGAAACCTTGGTGGTTTACGCCTGCGCTGTGCGCGGTGAGGTTTTTTGTCGGCCCAAGGATATGTTTTACACCGACGTTACGGAGGGCGACTATTCCGGCCCGAGATTCCGTCTTATCCCGCGCAATCTCGACAAAGAATCCGCTAAAAATTTTCTTAAAGGATAACCAATGCCTACGACAGCTAAAGACGACGATGTAAAAATTCCTCTGCCCAAATATGATATGGAAGAGGTCAAAACATCCGCGCAATTTCATCAAGCCTTTCCGGTTCTGATTCAATTGCTCTGGTCAGGAAATCTGGAGGAAGCTCTTCCCCTCGAAGAAGAAACTTCCTATGCCCAGTACCAAGAATCCCGCAAGCAAGGATACCGTCTGTTTGTTGCAAAAACATCCCTTGAAGTCTTGGGCGTTGCCGGTATTCGTGTTTGCCACGATCCTTTGAATCTTGGTGCGCCTTATGCCCTGCTCAATAACCTTGTTGTTGAGGAAGATTTTCGCGGGCTGGGCATTGGGCAAGATATGATTCTTCGCCTTGAAAAACTTCTCAAATCAGAAAAAGTTGCGGCGGTTTTTCTCAACTCCCCCAAATCGAATAAATCCGCTAAAAAACTTTATGGCGGACTTGGATACGAAACTATTTGCGATGTGTTTATGAAAGAGTTTTAAGATGACCCATTCTTCTTCTGCCGCTCTCAAAGCAAAACCTGTTCTTCTTCAAGAGCCGGAGGTCACACCCGCCCTTGCCAAAACATATGGCATGAAAGCCGATGAGTTCGAGCGGATGGAAAAAATTCTTGGCCGATTGCCAACCTATACCGAACTCGGGATTTTTTCGGTGATGTGGTCCGAACATTGTTCGTATAAATCGTCTCGTTTGCACCTTAGCAAACTCCCAACCAAAGCTCCGTGGGTCATTCAAGGCCCGGGTGAAAATGCCGGCGTCATTGATATTGGTGATGGCCAAGCGGCCGTGTTCAAAATGGAATCGCACAACCACCCCTCCTATATTGAGCCCTATCAAGGCGCGGCAACGGGTGTTGGCGGTATTATGCGTGATGTCTTTACCATGGGGGCGCGCCCGATTGCCAATTTGAATGCCCTGCGCTTTGGCGAACCATCTCACCCGAAAACCCGCACCTTGGTTGCAGGGGTCGTGGCTGGCATTGGTGGATACGGGAACTGTATTGGTGTTCCCACGGTTGGCGGAGAAACGAATTTTCACAAATCCTATAACGGAAATATTCTGGTCAATGCCATGACGGTTGGCCTTGCCGATCAGGATAAAATTTACTACGCCAGAGGCGCGAGCGTTGGGCAACCCATCGTTTATGTCGGTTCCAAAACTGGGCGCGATGGAATTCACGGAGCCACGATGGCTTCGGCTGAGTTTACCGATGGAAGCAAAGACAACCGCCCGACGGTTCAGGTGGGAGATCCATTCACTGAAAAATTATTGATTGAAGCCTGCCTTGAACTCATGCAATCGGATGCCATTATTTCCATTCAGGATATGGGCGCGGCGGGGCTGACTTCCTCGGCGGTTGAAATCGCCTCCAAGGGTAATATAGGCGTTGTGCTGAACTTGGATGAAGTTCCACAGCGCGAACAGAACATGACTCCCTATGAAATCATGCTCTCGGAATCCCAAGAACGGATGCTCATGATTTTGAAACCGGAACACGAAGCAGCAGCGCGTAAAATTTTTGAAAAATGGGATCTGGACTTTGCCGTTATCGGCACCACAACCGATGACCAACATTTGAAATTGAATATGTACGGGAAATGTTGGTGTGACATTCCGGTTCCTCCCTTGGTGGACCAATCCCCTATGTATGACCGCCCCTCTGTTCCTCCGATCAAGCCTGCTCCTATTGATGATCGCACGTTTTCCTCCCGCGATTTGCTGGCAGATTTGGCAACCCTTCTCGCTTGCCCGGACCTCGCCTCGAAACGATGGATTTGGGAGCAATACGATTCTCTCGTGATGGGCGAAACTATTTTCAGCCCGGGTATTTCCGCCACGCAATCTCGCCGTGCCGGAGATGCCGCCCTCGTCAAAATCGAAGGTAAGAAAAAAGCTCTTGCCATGTCCTCTGACGTGACACCTCGTTACTGTTATGCCGACCCTTACGAAGGCGGAAAACAAGCCGTGGCCGAAAGCTGGCGAAACCTTACGGCTGTTGGGGCAAAACCCCTTGCCATCACCAACAATCTCAACTTTGGCAACCCTGAAAAACCCGAAATCATGGGGCAATTCATTGGCTGCTTAGAGGGAATGGGCGAAGCCTGTCGCGCCCTTGATTATCCTATCGTTTCGGGCAATGTGTCTCTTTATAACGAAACCAGCGGTACGGGGATTTTGCCAACTCCCACTATTGGTGGTGTTGGCCTCGCGGGTGACTACACAAAAACAGTGGGCCTCGGCTTTGTGGCAGAAGGGGAATCCATCTTACTGATTGGTGAAACGAAAGGACATCTTGGACAATCTCTATTCTTGCGTGAAATCCACAACAAAGAAGAAGGATCGGCTCCTCCTGTTGATCTTCGTGCTGAACGCACCAATGGTGATCTGGTACGCACCATGATTGAAGATGGGACGATTACAGCTTGTCATGATGTCAGTGACGGCGGCGTTCTGGTTGCTCTGGCCGAAATGGCAATGGCTGGTGGAATAGGGGTCAAAATAGAATCCTCAGACAATTCTTCTGGGTTCTGGTTCGGCGAAGATCAGGCGCGTTATATCGTCACCACAACTCAACCCGACCGGATTATGACGGCGGCTGAAATCGGTGGTATTTGTGTCAAACGGCTTGGGGTAACGGGGGGAGAGGCCCTCACTCTGCAAGGTGTTGGCTCTGCTAAAGTTGCCGAGCTGGTTGAAACGAATGAAAATTGGCTCCCCCGCTTCATGGCCGGACGAAGCTAAATTTTTTTCACGCAGATTTTCTTAGTGTCCATCCAGAAAGTTCCAGATATGTGACGAAAATGGTGGGTTTCCGAGAACCGTAGCGGAACGTACATCAAGGTACTTGAGCAACGGAAGCGCAGGAAACCAGCATTTGCAGTCCATAGATGGAAACTTTATAGATGGACACTTACACAGGGCGGGTTGCGGCGATGAGCCACGCATGCTCTGCCTCGTCCAGATAAGGAATTAGTGTTTCCCTGACCCGTGCGTGGTAGGCGTTCAGCCATTCTCTTTCTTCAAGCCGAAGCAAAGAAACCGTAATCCCTCTTTTGTCAAACGGAACCAAGGTCAAGGTTTCGAAATGGAGCAAATTCCGCCCATCCGAAGACAAGGCTCCGCTTTCATGACACAGAAGAAGGTTTTCATGGCGAATACCGTATGCGCCTTCCTCGTAATACCCGGGCTCGTTCGAAAGAATCATGCCAACGCGAACGGGATCAGCCCCTCTTGGCGAAATGCTGGCCGCCTCTTCATGCACCGATAAATAACATCCAACGCCATGACCTGTTCCGTGTGCGTAATCGAGTCCAACTTCCCACAAAGCTTCACGCGCAAAGGTATCCAGTTGAGCCCCCACGGTTCCTTGCGGAAAGCGAGCCCGCGCCAAATTGATATGCCCCTTCAAAACCCGCGTGAAGCGGTCCTTCACTTCATCACCAACAACACCAATGACAACCGTACGAGTCACATCGGTTGTTCCATCCGCATATTGCCCCCCGCTATCGAGCAAAAGGAGATTATTGGTCCCGATAGTTTGGGAAGTCTCTGGCGTGGCACGATAATGGATAATTGCTCCATGCTGCGCCCAACCACAAATCGTATCAAAACTGCTGTCACGGTAATACGGATCGGCTTTGCGAAACTCTTCCAATTTCTCAGCCAAAGAAAGTTCGCTATGCACAGCTTGGCTAAAATCTTGAGCATCAAGCCAAGACAAGAACCTCACCATCGCCACGCCATCGCGGATATGGACTGAGCGCATAGCGTTCTGCTCCGCGCCAGATTTGCACGCTTTGAAAAGAATACATGGATCTTTTCCGTTCAAAACATCAACCCCAGCGGCCTTGAGCGTATCAATATGCCACAAGGACGAACGGGAAAAATCAACCAGAACAGGCCCCTTTAGTTTGCCAAGCTCCTGCTCAAGCTGTTGGGGCGGGAAAATAGAAACGCGTTCTCCCAAATGCTCCCGCAATAAATCGGGGACTTTCTGTTCATCCACGAACCAATCAACAGCAGCCGTTTCCGCGTGTAAAATTGCGTTGGAAAGAACCAAGGGGTTGTGATCCACATCGTGCCCCCGCACATTGAGCAGCCACGCAATCGAATCCGGCAAGGTGAGGACAACAGCCCGCGCCCCGCTCCCAAGAACAGCTTCCGACACACGCTCGCGCTTTTCAAGTGAGGTCAGTCCCGCGATGGTGTCTGGAAAAATCTCTGCCTCAGCCATAGGGGGAGCAGGCCGATCAGTCCAGATCACATCAATCGGATTGCGGGGAAGAGCTTTAAGAAGAGTCCCTTTAAGAGAAAGTTTCCCAGAGAGTTCTTCAATCTGTTTTGCGGTATGCAACCGTGGATCATAACCAATCACCTGCCCCCGCGTGGCATTGAGAAATAACCAATCCACCAAGGAAACTTGGGTGCTATCCGCAATCTCAAAATACGCAGACTCCACCTGCCGGCGAATTTGAATCGCATAACGACCATCGGTCATGGCCACCGCTTTGCTTTCCATCACAATCGCCGCACCAGCCGATCCGGTGAAACCGGTGATATAAGCAAGCCGCTCTGCCGAGGGGGGAAGATATTCACTCTGAAACTCGTCGGCATGAGGAACGATGAACCCATTGACACCGTTCAAACGCAACTGCTCGCGCAGCAAGACCAGTTTTTCGGCGACAGCCCTCATGTCACAAATTCCTTATTTCTTTTCCGCAAAGATTTTCTCGAAAACGCGAGGAATGGCGATGAAATCAGCAACACCGACCAGAAACAACACCGGACCCAGAACGTGATGACTATTTGTTTCGGTCAAACCAATAGCTGTTGCCATTCCAAACAAGTCGGCATAGATCGCCCCTCCCAAAATGACAAAAACCGCTCCGGATATCTTAACAAACCGCAAAATAACTAAAAGCTGTTCCCGCCTCTTGCGTTCATCCTCTTTTTGAGGGCTTTTTTCTTCCATTTATGGCTCTCCTTTACCTATAAAACACTTCTAAAAACCTCGTTTGTTATCCCCCCCGACCTCTCTCCCACCTCACCCCCGCTTTATAGGCGGAGGTCTGGCAAAAAAGCATACAATACAATCATATGGGGAAAAATACCTTCTCTGGAATGACAAAGTGGCCGCAGAGGTCCCAACCCCGTCATTCCAGCGAAGGCTGGAATCCAGAAATAGGGGACCACCTATACATTTGAACACTGGATCCCAGCTTTCGCTGGGATGACCACATGGGTTTGAATTCTTAACTCAAGTTACTATAGAAAATCATCTGAATCTATTCTAAAACCAACTACAAGCCTTTTTCTCTCTCGAAAAACCGCTTTGCATATTTTTGTAGCACTCGTGCTGCAGACCTGATATACGATTATGGCAATAAATTAAGAGTCCCTTATAAAAAAGCCCAGACGAAAGGCTGCTATGACCTACAATCTAATTGAGCAAGCACATCAAACAGTGCAAAAACTGAGAAGCCTGACCATCGCCTTTAACGATGGGGTTCTCAAGGGAACGAAACGATGCGTCCAGCTTACAGCGGCCCTTGGCGTTCCGACCGCAACTCTTATAGCCTATGCAGAGTTTGTTAATCCTAGTCTTAGGGGGACTCCTGTTGTTGTTCTCCCTTTTATTGCGACCATTTTTTCTGTAGGGGCCACAGCCGGAGCCGGACTTCTCTCGGCGGCTTCTAGCACACTTACTGGCTTTGTTGCCGGAAAAGATGCCAAATTCGGGGAAACACAGACAGAAGAAACTCACGCTTACGCCACAACACCTACCTCATATAAATGGGGAAAGACCGTTGCCTTTGCCGCAGCGTTAGCAAGCGGAGTCGCTTTCTTAGACCATATTTTGTTGGATAACAAGGCTCCCCAGAGTATCTCCTCTGCTTCCGCCCCTGCCTCTTCTCCTCGTTAGAACGCGCTAAACAGACTCAAGCAATTTCGAGGCGGCGGCTCTGGCCTCTTCGGTGATGGTGCTCCCTGCCAGCATACGGGCGATTTCCTCGCGCCGCTGAGCCATGTCCAATTTGGTCACAGTGGTTTTTCCACCAGATTTTGAAACCACCCAGTGGTGACAGGCCAAAGCCGCGACTTGTGGAGAGTGAGTTACCACCAAAACCTGATGTCTTTCAGCCAGCCGCGCCAAGCGTTCGCCAACCGCCGAGGCCGTGGCCCCGCCAATGCCCGTATCAATTTCATCGAAAACATAAACGCCAGAACTGGGGGATTTTTCCGCCAGAACCAGTTTCAAGGCCAGCATGAAACGAGCCATTTCTCCGCCTGATGCAATTTTATGTAGCGGTCCTGCCTCGCTTCCGGCATTGGTGGACACCAGAAACTGGATTTGATCTGCCCCTTCTGGTCCCCACGATGACGGATCCTCTACCGCCACCACAGATGTGGTAAAGCGGGCTTTATCCAGTTTCAAAGGAGCAAGTTCGGCTTGAACTTTCTTATCCAGTTGTACCGCCGCCGCCTGACGGTGTTTTCTCAGGTCTAGGGCGGCTTCCTGATAAGCAAGGCGTGCGATTTTTTCCTCTTTGATCAATTGGGAAAGCACATGGTCTTGGTGATCCATGAGCTTGAGCTTCTCGCCAAGTTCCTGACGAAGACGGGAAAGATCTTCACACGTCACCCCATGCTTACGCGCAAGCCCCCGCAGGGCATAAAGACGATCTTCAATCGTTTCCAGAGTTTCTCCTTCTGTATCTAGGGCATAAAGGAGCGTTTCGATTTGGCGGCTTGCTTCTTGCAATTCCTGAGCCGCACGATCAAGCGTTTCGAGGGTTTGCGCCACACCTTCCCCAATTTTATCGGCGTTTTTTTGAAGCCCGCGCCATGCCTCACCGACTTGCATATCGGCGCCCGTTTCACCACCAATTTTTTCTGCGGCAAGGGTCAAGGCTTGCACGATTGCTTCGCGGTTTTGCAGTTTGCGGCGTGTTTCAATCAGATGAGCTTCCTCCCCCTCTTCGGGAGCAAGCTCCTCCAACTCCTCAACGCATTTTCTTAGCCACGCTTCGTTTTCAAGAGCGCGGGCCGCCTCGGCTTTAGCACTCGCGATTGCAGCCTTTGCCGCTGCCCATGTTTCGTATGCGGCCTTCAACTGGATAAGGCGCAGAACATTCCCCGCATAAAGATCAAGAACGTGACGATGGGTTGCGGGATTGAGCAAGCCATATGTTTCAAACTGGCCATGAATATCGACCAGAGCTTCTCCCATTTCTTTGAGCAGGCCAACACTGATAGGAGCATCATTGGCATAGGCCCGCGAACGACCATCAGCCCCAACGCTGCGCCGAAGAATCAAACTTCCTCCGCTTGGTTCCATGCCTTGAGCCGAGAGAATTTCATCAACACTGTGCCCAGCAGGCAAATCGAAACTCGCTGTGACGCTGGCTTGATCTGTACCAGAACGCACCAATCCTGATTCAGCCCGTGCGCCCAGAGCAAGCCCCAAAGAATCGAGTAAGATGGATTTTCCTGCGCCGGTTTCTCCAGTCAGGGCCGAAAGCCCAGAACCAAACACAAGCGAGAGCTGGTCAATCAATACGACGTTCTTGATGTGCAAAGACGTCAGCATCTCAAACCTTGTGTTCCCATTACTCCGGCTTGAGCAAGGAAGAAAGCGTTCGTGACACCCACGACCGCTCATCCTTAATTTTGGCTCGCTGCGCGGGATCAATCAACGCATAACTGTCCTGATACCACCTGCTCCCGGGATAATTATGCCCCAGAACAGCGGCCACATGTGTTGCCTCATCTTTAAGGCCAAGCGTCATGTAAGATTCAACAAGGCGATGAAGAGCTTCAGGAACGTGCGTGGTTGTTTGATAATCGCGAACGACTATCAGAAAACGATTGATGGCCGCATTATGCTCGCCGCGTTTCAGGTAATAACGGCCAATCTCCATTTCCTTTCCCGCAAGGTGGTCAAGAGCCAGATCACGTTTAAGCGAGGCATCACGGGCATAGGACGTGTCAGGAAAACGGTTGACCACCGTATCAAGAGCTTCGAGCGCGAGACGTGTCATTTCCTGATCGCGTGCAACATCCGTCATCTGTTCGTAATAGCACATGGCTTTGAGGTAATACGCATGGGGAACTTTCTCATGCCCCGGGTGAAGTTCGATAAAACGCTCAAGCGCAATAATGGCTTCGTCATACTTCAGAGCGTCATAAAAAGCCTCAGCCGCCCGAAGCTGAGCCTGCGTTGCGTAGTCTGAATATGGGTGCTGCCGCTCGACTTCGCCGTATAAGGTTGTGGCTTTTTGGAACTCACCATTTTTTTGTGCGGCAACCGCTTCGTTAAAAATCTTCTCAGGCGGCCGCTCGGCCATCAAAGGATCTTTGGCTGTGCCCGACCCAAAGTCACCCGTACAGGCCGACAAAAGAAGTAAAGCTGAAGCGCATAAAAGGGAAGTTTTTTTCATGGTCCCATCCTGTTGAAAGTCTGGAAACAGCTTATAGCCCCCGGCCAGAACTTCAAGGTTTTTCAGAAGGAATAGAAGAGAAAAATCAGGAGACCAAAGCCGAAGCGGCTGGATTTTCAGCCCGTAACGGACAAAAATCCGCCGAAGACAGGTTTTCCATGTCCGTAACTGGCGTGGTGTCGATATACAGATCCACCCATGCCCAAGCATCGGTTTCAGCAAAAAGCTGGCGCAAAATCTGGTTATTCATGGCATGGCCCGGGCGAGAGGCTTGATAAAGACCAATCAGCGGCCCACCAGCCAGATAAATATCTCCAACGGCATCCAAGACTTTGTGACGGGCAAACTCGTCCGCGTAGCGAAGCCCTTCTGGATTCAGAACCGTCTTGGGATCAAGCACCACGGCATTTTCAAGCGAGCCTCCCAAAGCAAGCCCCATCGCCCGCAGGGCTTTCACCTCATGAGCAAAACCAAAAGTGCGGGCATCGGAAACTTGGGTCAAAAATTCGCCAGAGAGCATATCAATTTCACAAAACTGACGGCCAATCACCGGATGAGAAAATTCAATCTCGGCAGCGAAACGCGAACCAACTGCCGGTTTCAAGGTCACTTGCTTATCCCCATCAACCAACGTCACCTCACGCAAAATTTTCAGAGCGCGGCGAGGAGCAGCTTGTGTTTTCAAGCCTGCTTTGAGAATAGCCTCCACAAACGGTTCGGAACTTCCATCCATAATGGGAACTTCAGGGCCATCCAGCTCAATGACCGCATTGTCAACACCGCACGCGGACAAAGCCGCCATCAGGTGTTCAATTGTAGCCACAGTCACGCCGGATTCATTTCCGACAACGGTACATAAACGGGTATCGACAACACAATCCCAACGAGCCGGAACAACATGGTTGCGATCACTCACATCCGTTCTTACAAAGCTAATCCCTTCGCGGGCCTGTGCAGGCAAGATCCGCAAAGACGTCTCCGCCCCAGAATGAAGGCCGACACCAGAGAGGATAACAGGGGAAAGAACAGTGTGTTGCATGACATCTATGGACCCAAAAAATTTCGGTTTCACCCAAGCCTGACCATACAAGGACAGGCCTAGGGGAACAATTCACGCTGCGCTACGCTCTGTTACAAAGCTAACTATTTGATATACAAAGACAAAAAATAGATTTTGGAGAGCTTATGCCGCCTTGTTTTCGCTTGTCTCTTTAGCGCGGACAAATTCATAAACAAAAATGGTAGTAAAGAGCTCATCGGGCAGGAAGCCAAATTTCACAAAACGAAGAGCAGTACGAGCCAAGCGCACAAGGGGAAACTTGCTAACGCCTTGCTTGTTCTCGACGTAGTATTTGTTGAGTTTGAGCCCCGCCCGTCGGCCAATCTCAAGAGCGTGAGTCGGGCAAACATAGAACATATGCTCCAGATTCGATTTATCTGTTCCATTTTTAAGCATCCCCCAGATATAGCTATAGCAATAAGGGTTTGGGGTTCGCGCAATGATCTTTCCATCAGGCTTGAGGTGCCGCGCCGCAAACTTCAAAAGATTGACAGGACTATCAACGTGCTCAATCACATCGCCGACATGAACAACGTCATAGCGTTCCCCGAGGTCAATTTCTGACGTTGCGTCACATAGACGCGCATCATACCCTTCGCTTTTGAGACGGGTAACAAGATCTTCGATAATATCAACTCCCGTGACATGAGCCGCATAGTTTTTAATCATGCGATGTTTCCATTTCGGGGAATCCATCCGCTCTTGCGTATGCTCACAAATACCAATGTCTAGAACGGTTTTTCCGGCGACGCTATCCATCAAAAAACCTTCGTAATCATCGTAGCCAATATGATGAAAATTCTTTGGCAATGGCGTCCTTGCCGCTAAAAGATAATCGATCACATCCGCGCGGACCTCTTCATCTAGCGGGTCATGTGTGCGTTTTGTCCAGTCCATTTCAAACCTCTTGTGATCTTCTTACTTTCTCGGGATACCCTGACAGAAGCCCGTCAAAAAATCAAGTTTCCCCCAAAAAACAACCCTCTCCCCTTTTGGGGGGAGAGGGAGAAAGACATCTCATAGAACCCGTTCTAACTAGCTGGTTTGGCGGCGCAAGAAAGCTGGAATATCAAGCTCTTCTTGTTCTCCTTGCCGAGGAGGAGCCGCCGGAGCATCAATATTGAGACGACCCTGAGCAGGATTCTGGTATCCCCCACGTTGAGGAGCACGCAAAGCTGCAGAGTCCGAAGCTGGCATCTGAGGAGTCGCCCTCTCAGCAAGAGGAGCTGGTGTATAGACTTCCTCAACTGGTTCGGCACGACGATATTGTCCGGTAATCCGCTCAAACAATGTCGGCCCCTTTTTCTTGGCAACGGGAGCTGTCGGAGCTGCCGCAGGCTGAGGTTGTTGGTACGCCGGAGCCTCGTAGTAAGAAGAAGGTGAAACAGCAGCCGGAGCAGGTTGGGGTTGATAGGCCGGTGTCGCAGGACGGAAAGATGTTTCCACCTGAACAGGTTGAGGATGATATCCGGCCCCTGCTTCCATCGGTTGTGGTGGAATATAGGACCCGCCAATGCGTGCCCCGCGTGGAGCCATTTCTCCAGCAGAGGATGCAACTGCAACAGGTTCGTTTACAAACTCAGGAGCTGCGGCAAAAGAATGAGCCGAAGAAACCGCTTCCTCATATTTGTGAGCCCCAGCAGCCGTGGCCTGCGCATAAGATGGCGCATAGGTTCTAGCAGCAGCTTGCTGTTGAGCAGGATATTTCGGAGCTTCTGCAGCGACCGGATAGGCCGCCGGACGAGAGGGAGCCGAGTCAACCTCAGCTTGGCGAGCTTCCAAACGAGTCTTAGGCCGCTCGACCACAAACCCACCTGTGCCTGCTTTTGTTTTTTTCTCGGCAGCAACAGCGGCGGCATCAATTCCAGTTGCCACCACAGAAACGCGCATCGTTCCTTCCATGCTTTCATCAAACGTCGAACCAAAGATGATATTTGCATTAGGATCAACTTCATCACGAATGCGATTGCACGCCTCGTCAACTTCGAAGAGAGTCATATCATAGCCACCCGTGACATTGATGATAATGCCTTTAGCCCCCTTCATTGAAACATCATCCAGCAAAGGATTGCTGACCGCTTTTTCGGCCGCTTCCGTTGCCCGTCTTTCGCCAGAAGCCTCTCCAGCCCCCATAACGGCTTTGCCCATTTCCTGCATGACCGAACGAATATCGGCAAAATCAAGGTTAATGAGCCCGGGCATGACGATCAAGTCAGTCACACCGCGCACGGCAGATTGCAAAACGCTGTCCGCCATTTTGAAGGCATCGGCAAAAGTTGTTTTATCATTCACAACGCGGAACAGATTCTGGTTCGGAATAACGATCAACGTATCAACATAATTTTGCAGTTCGTTAATGCCTTCTTCGGCCAAACGCATCCGGTTTGAACCTTCGAAATGGAACGGCTTGGTCACGACACCAACAGTCAATATCCCCTTCTCGCGGCACGCTTTGGCGATAACCGCTGCGGCACCAGTTCCGGTTCCGCCACCCATACCAGCGGTGATGAAAGCCATATTGGCGTTTTCAAGATGCTGCATGACATCATCAAGACTTTCTTCAGCTGCGGCACGCCCAATTTCTGGTTTCGCCCCTGCCCCGAGCCCTTCGGTCAAGCTCGTCCCCAATTGAATTTTGTGATCGGCCAGATTGCCCTGCAATGCCTGCGCATCCGTATTGCAGACCACGAAATCAACCCCAATAAGGTTAGACGCGATCATGTTGTTAACGGCATTACCACCGGCCCCACCAACACCAACGACAGTGATTTTGGGGGAGAGTTTTTTGCTGGTTGTATCCACGGTATTCATCCTGATGTTAATCATTTTCGAGAAAGTTCTCCTGCTGATGAGTGTCTTTTTTTTATTTTGTTCTGTGATTCTAGGGACGGTTTAGTTACGCGAAAAGACCTAATGTTCTGTTGTAAAGCCAAATTTCCTGAAAAAATGGCTCCACGGCCCAAAACCACCCTGACTCAATTGACGAAGACAAATCGCTAACCGACTCATTTGATTCTGATTTTGCGATTGTGGCAGATTCGCTGAGGAGGTCAAATGCGACTCGCATAAGAAGCTGTGGATAAGTGTAAAACTTGTCATCGTTTTACCAGAACCCCGAATCTGGCCCCCTAAAACAGCTTCAGAGTGATTCGTTTTCTCTTATCCCTGATTTTCCCCACAATTACCCCCTTCAACAGAGGGCTACCAATTATCCTTAAGCCACAGCCTGACTCGCTGGATCAATGTTCCGGTATCAACCCCTGCCATAATCTCGGCGGGCATTTCGTCCGAACGTTCGGTGACATAGTGGAGCAACCCCGCCGTTGTGGAAAAAGCAGGGCCACTGACAGCTTCGGCCAAGCCTGGCATCCGCACCGGACGACCAAGGCGCACCTGTTTTTCCAAGTATTTATGCGCAAGATCGCGCAAGCCCGGGATCTGGCTAGCCCCGCCCGTCAGAACCACCCGCCGTCCGGCAATCGGCCCCAAACCGCTATCACTCAGCCGCGAACGGACAAGTTCAAGCGTTTCTTCAAGACGCGGCGCAATGATACTCACCAACAAAGAACGAGGCACATGGTTGGGGTGGGTATGGTCGTCCTCGCCAAGAGGAGGAACGTCAATCAAGTCTTTATCATCTGTGGCTGTTGCAATTGCGCTTCCATATAGTGTTTTCATGCGCTCAGCCGCGTGAAGGGACGTGGTTAACCCCTTGGCAATGTCATTTGTAACGTGTTGCCCCCCAACTGGAATGGCATCGGTAAAAATCAGTTCGCGGCCATAGAAAACGGCAATCGAAGTCGTCCCCCCACCCATATCCACGACCGTACAACCCATATCCATTTCATCATCAACGAGGCAGGCAAGTCCCGAAGCATAAGGGGAAGAACACAAAGCCGTAATATCAAGATGAGAGCTTTCGATACAACTGGCCATATTGCGCAAAGACCCAATATTACCCGTGACCAAATGAACATCGACTTCAAGATTTTGTCCAAACAATCCGCGAGGCTCGCGTATTCCTTCATGCCCATCAATGCGGTACGCCGTTGGAATGGTATGAATCAGTTCCATCTCATGACCGCTGACTTGATCTTGCGCCTTGGCAAGAGCGCGGCGAATATCGTTGTCGGTAATGGCTTCTCCCAGAACCTGCACATCGACACGCATCAAATGCGACCCTGTATGAACCCCGGGAACATTGACCAC
This sequence comes from Alphaproteobacteria bacterium, assembly GCA_016794285.1. GTDB lineage: Bacteria > Pseudomonadota > Alphaproteobacteria > Micavibrionales > Micavibrionaceae > UBA1573. The sequence continues at coordinate 17,659 of JAEUKO010000025.1, forward strand.
CACTTCCCGCAAAGGATAGCCCTTGGTTACATCTGCCGCCATATTCTCGGCAGCATGAACAGCCTGACGAATGGCCAATTCTGCGGCATCAAGATCAACTACCGTTCCTGCCTTGATTCCATGAGACGCTTGATGGCCAATACCAATGACATCAACATTCCCGTTTTCGTCACGCACCCGCGCAATAAAACACGCAATCTTGCTCGAACCAATATCAAGTGCCGCAATCACCGAACCTTTGGGTTGGAAACGTTTTGCCATTGCCCCCCCTAAATATTTTTGTCAGGTGTGTAGGCTGCTTGGTAATCCTGCTCCGCCCCCGGGCTTGTCTGAACCACCAGACGCATAGGATCACGCAAATCAATGGATTCAATTTTGCGGTCCATGACCTTGCCCTCCGCTTGAGCCGAGGCCAAACGACGAAGAGCTTCGCCAAGGTCTTCTTCGGGCAAACGAATGGAAACGCCGTTCTTCAAGAACAAATCCCAGCGGCGATCCCCCACCCACTTGGCTGATTCAACCCGCGATTTCAGATCAGGTTCGGCCTCAATCATTGCCACCAGTTCAGCCGCATGGCTCGGCGCGTGTTCTCCGACAATAATCAGTAGGTTTTTGAACCGCTCAAGCCCCATATCAGTCAAGACCACACCGTCTTCATCTACCACGGAAAGCTTGTTATTCTTTTGCCAAAGAGCAAGGGGAGTCCTCTCGATCAAACGAATGTAAACTGTGTCCGGCAAATGCCGTTCCACTACCGCCGACTTGACCCACGTCACCTCTTCAAGACGCGCGCGCACATCATCAAGATCGGCTTGATAGATTGAATCTCCGCGCTCCACATCAATCAAATTTTTAAGTCCATCACGACTGGCAAAAACGCGGCCCTCAACCAGAATAGTATCAACCATGAAGCCATTTCGGACCATTGCTTCATGAAAAGAATGCACGAAACTTCTTTGCTTCTGGTCCACCCATCCAGACGACCACGCATAAACACCCGCGTATCCAACAATCAAGACAAGCGCAAAAGCTGGGCCAATGCGCTTGGCCCAATAACTCAACCGTGCTGACTGACCAGCCCTACGGTTTAGGATAGTTGTTCGACGCGTTCCGGATCCTGACATGATGCCGTTTCAACCAAATGGGCGCAGAGTGCGCCAAAAGACAGGCCATTATAAACGACCTGAGATGGACCAATAGACTGCGGGGTACACCCGGGCTGTGTGTTGATTTCAAGGAAACAGAGCCCATACGGAACCCCTTCCCCGACCTTGCGGTCATCAAACCGAAAATCACAGCGGGCAAGCCCCCGACAACCGAGAACATTATACACCGTTGCCGCATATTCCAAGGCTTTATTATAGACTTCTTGAGGAATCGGCGCGGGCAAAATAAGTTCCGTCCGGTCATCCTTGTATTTTGCCTCGTAATCAAAAAACGAAGTATGGGAAATAATTTCAGTCACAGCCTGCGCCTTGCCGTCCAGAACCGCAACTGTTAGCTCTCGGCCGGGAATATATTCTTCCACCAACGCCTCGCCGCCAAACGGCCATTGATCTATTTTGGCTAGGGATTCCGCGTCATGGCTCATAACAATATGAACGCCGACGCTAGAGCCCTCTTGAATTGGTTTAATAACATAAGGAGGAGGAAGAACGGCCCCCGCTTTGATTTCAGCCAAAGACGCAATCCGCCCTTTGGCAATTGGAACCCCGACACTCGCAGCAATCGCCCGACACATTGCCTTATTCATGCCAATGGCCGAGGCCAGAACTCCCGAATGGGTATAGGGAACACCAAGCATTTCAAGGACACCTTGAATAATGCCATCCTCCCCACCCCGCCCATGCAAATTATTGAAAATTACATCCGGTAGAGGAGTCAGCGCAGCCACCAAGGCCGGCAAATTCTTCCGAACATCAATGGTCCGAACGGTATAACCCTCTTCGACCAAAGCGGCTTCGACCACCTTGCCTTTGACGAGAGAAACTTCCCGCTCTGCGGACCATCCCCCCAGTAATAAAGCCACTGTTTTTGCCATGAGAAAACCTTCTGTGAACGAGACCAAATCGGGAAAAAACAGAAGAGGAATCCCTCCTGCTTCCCGAGTATGGCAAGCCAGTTCTCAAATTACCAGAAAAGAAATGGGGTTAGACCAGCCTATTCGCTGCACTTACCGCCACCGCAACAAGAATCCTGTTTTTTATCAGCTGTAGACTCAGAGGAACAAGCCCCTTCTGGTTTGCAGGAGCCACCACCGCAACAATTCATTGTGTCCTTGCCGAGAAGACAATAGGCCGGACAATATCCAAGGGCAGCCGTTACGAGTGGAACCAGTCCAACAAAACCCAGCCAGCTCATCCCTTCAAGGGACAGGCCCAAAATAACCAGCACGACCCCAGCGATCACGCGAACCATCTTGTCCATTTTCCCAACGTTTTGTTTTATATCCATTTGTAATCTCCATTATGAGTTTGTTCGATTGACTCGAGTCTTGAACATAAGCTTTTTCTCTATAAAAGCCAGAGGATGGTTTTGGTTTAGGCGATTAACCATTTTACCTAAGCTGAAAAATCAGTGCCTACAAAGCAATAGTCTCTACATTCATTTTCTATAGAAACCCTCTGTTCTTGCACTCTGTTAACGCCCATCTTGCATAATCCATCAGTTTGGGGTGAGCGAGAGCTTCTTCTACTGTATCAAACGAAATAGGTTCAGCTTCGTAGCACCCCGTGATGGTGTTCTTTGTATCGTGCCAAAAATAAACGTGAACAATCTCGGTATGGTTGGTCCACCCCTCAGTAACCGCTCCAACGAAGACCAAATATTTTGGCTCAATGATGCCGCCAGTCTCTTCATTTAACTCCCGAATAACTGCTTGCGTAGCATTTTCACCTTCTTCAACGTGGCCTCCAAAAAGATTCACAACCCCAGCGTGCTTTCCCCAAGTATCGGGGCGGCGTTGCAAGTATATTTTTTTGTCGTGAGTCAACACAACGCAATCGGCCAATTGCTTCCTGTAGGATTTCAAGTCTGTTTTCAAAGAATCGGCTTGACGAATTTCATCCATTTTTTCTGCCTTGTTTTTTACCAACCCTGCTGGAAAAGTTTAGAATACCGCCACTCTCGGCATTTTTCAAAAACAAATGCCCGCTTGCGCGGGCATTGTGCCATTTATTTTGTACGGGCCAAGTCCTTAATGCCGTATTCCCGAGATAAAGGACTGAACCTCCTGCCGAAGTTTTTCGGATTGACGGCTCAGCTCAGAAGAGGCACTCAAAACTTCAGAAGCCATTCGTCCGGCTTCAGAGGAAGCCTCTGCTACTCCGGTAATATTTTCTGCCACTTCGCGGGTTCCGTTTGAGGCTTCGTTGATACTCTTTGATATTTCTGCGGTAGCAGCGCCTTGTTCTTCCGCAGCAGAGGCAATAATGCTCGCTCCTTCCGAGGCTTGCCTGACCATCTGGGCAATGCTATCCACCGCCTGCGCAGACGTGTTGGCCATATCCTGAATATTGCCAATTTTCCCGCGTATTTCTTCGGTTGCTTTTCCGGTTTGCTCAGCCAATCTTTTAACTTCGTTGGCAACCACAGCAAAACCTTTCCCTGCATCTCCGGCCCGAGCTGCCTCAATCGTAGCGTTAAGAGCTAGAAGATTGGTCTGGGCAGCAATGTCATCAATCAAGGTGACAACCGCGCCAATTTCCTGCGCAGTCGTTTGTAGCTCGCTCACAACCCGATTGGCCCGAACCGCTTCGGCCGAAGCCTCTTGGGTTTTCGCCGAAGTTGCGCAAATTTGACGGTTGATTTCAGCAACAGAACTAACAAGCTCTTCGGTCGCTGCAGCAACTGTTTGAACGTTCACCGAAGCCTCTTCCGTTGCACCCGACACCGAAATAACCTGACGATTGGTCCGATCCGAGATTGTAGAAAGACTCTCAGCACTGCCCTGAAGTTCCGTAGCGCAAGAACTCACCGAGTTAATCACGCCCATAACCTGCCGTTCGAACGAGTCGGCAATACCGTTCATAGACGCTTTCCTGTCAGCCGCAGCCCGAATCTCAAGAGCTTTTTGTTCCTCCTTGAGGGCTTCCGCTTCAATAGCTTTGTCCTTAAAGACCTGCACCGCTGCCGCCATTTGGCCAATTTCATCCTTGCGATGAGAGTCTGGAATAACTGCACTTAAATTTCCATTAGCCAGCGTCCTCATAACATCTGTCATGCGAACAATTGGGGCAGAAATAGCGCGGCCAATCAGCAAAGCGAGCAAAAAGGTCAAGACCGCCACAGTTGAGAGAGAAAGATACATAAAGCGCGTAATTTCTGATTGCTCAGTACTCGCGTGCTCTTTGGCCTCCTGATAGTGTTTCTGGACCAACGTGATGTATTCATTCAGCTTAGGTTCAATTTCACGATAGATTGAAGAGAGCTTCGCCGTATCTTCTTTCCGGCGAAGGGTTACACCAGCCAACTCTCCAAAAGCCTTAACATATGCGTCAAGCTGTTTTGAAATGCCTGGTTTTTCCTCAACAGGAAGAAGAGATACTTCCAGAACTTTTGCAAAGTTCGCCGATTCTTTTTTCAAGTCTTCAATAGATTTGTCTTCTTCACGAAGCATGAAATCTTTCTCGTGACGACGCATCATAAGCATGGAAGATTTCAAAACGGCATCGTCATATTTTTTCAGAACGCCTTCAATTTCGTGAACCGAAGCGCGAAGCTTCCCTTGTAGCCCTTCTTCTTTGGTCAACCCAACTTCTTTGTAATCCTCAACAACATTATGGAAGGCAGACAAATATTGCCCGACACCAGCTTGAATAGCGACCAGCAAATCCTTCGCTGCCTTGTCCTCTGTTAAAGAGAGAAGCTTTTCCATATCCTCATTGGCTTTCTTAGCCGCAGAAGCATGCGAAGCAATATATTTGGGATCCAGACGGAGGAAAAAATCCTTTTCATGCCGCCGCAACCCAAGCAGGTCAATTTGGATGTCACTCATGAGACGCTCTTCTTCAAGGGCTCCCTGCTCCGCAACGACATTCTCCTCCGTTTGGGAGAGGCTGTTGGAATACAACGCCCCAACAACGACCAACCCCAAAAGGGCAATAACCCCAATAAGACCAATTTGAAGACCAACTTTGAAACGGCTTAGCATTGAAAAGCTCCCAAAAAATTTTGATTAAGAAAACGCAGGAAATTTAAGGACTGTTTGAACAGAGCGTTCTAGAGAGGGCGGTGATCCGACCCTTGAAAAGGGAGTGTATCAAGAACCAGAGATAAAAACCAGAATCCTTTTAAGCAATGCGTCACTTCGCGCTGCGCGAAAGAAGTTAGCCTTTTTTGTTTTACGCAAGGCGAAGAAAATCCGCCATTGTGTAAAATCCGGCTTTTTGCCCTGCCAGCCACCGCGCTGCTTTTAAGGCTCCTTTGGCAAAAATAGCTCTATCTGTGGCACGGTGAGTCAGTTCAATGCGTTCGCCTTGTCCGATGAAATAAACCGTATGCTCTCCGACAATATCTCCCCCACGAAGAACTGAAAATCCAATCTCACGATCTTGCCGTGGGCCTGTTCGTCCGTGACGGCTGTAAACAGCATGGCTGCGCAAATCGATTTCACGCCCCTCGGCGGCAGCTTGTCCAAGAGCCAAAGCCGTTCCCGAAGGGGCGTCCTGTTTTTGGCTGTGATGGGCTTCAAGAATTTCAATAGCAAAATCGGACCCGAGCAAAGAAGCCGTCTTTTTAACGAGCTCCAACATAACGTTCACGCCCAAGCTTGCGTTAGGAGTTAGAAGAATTGGAACGGATTTGGCTTGCTCAGTGACTTCAATGCGTTCAGCTTCGCTAAACCCTGTCGTCCCGATGACAAGCGGCTTGCCAGTGCGAGCGGCTATCCTCGCGTGCAGAACAGACGCTTCCGGAGCCGTGAAATCAATAACAACATCCGAAGACGCAAACAAATCTTCGGCATTTGTCAAAAGAGGAACCGACAAAGGGGCCTTGACCTTGTCACGGGTAATGCCACCCGCCAAGTACAACTGAGGCGCACTCGCCAAAACTTCTTTGACAAGAAGAGCCCCCATACGCCCTGTGCATCCGGCAATTCCGATTTTCATTCGCGCAAATCATCCCAGAATTCTTTCATCTTCTGAAAGAATCCTTCGCTTTCCGGAGTATGCTTTTGGCCCGATTTTTCCAAAGTTTCTCCGAGTTGTTTCATCAGATCGGTTTGTTTTTTATCGAGATTGACAGGCGTTTCGACAAAAACTTCTATGTACATATCGCCCCGCGCTTCGGAACGCATAATCGTCATACCCTTGGTTTTGACACGAAGCTGTTGGCCTGTTTGGGTTCCGGTTGGAATTTTAATTTTGGTGCGCTCGCCGTCAATCGTTGGCACATCCACCGAACCGCCAAGAGCGGCTGTCGTCATAGGAATAGGAACGCGGCAATAAAGATTTGCCCCATCGCGACGGAAGAAAGCATGAGGCTTAATCCCAATCAGAATGTAGAGATCCCCGGGCGATCCGCCGCGCACACCAGCTTCTCCCTCGCCGGTCAGGCGGACGCGTTGACCTTCCGAAATTCCAGAAGGAATAGAAACACTCACGGTTTTTTCGCCGCGCATTCTTCCGGCCCCTGCGCATTTTTTGCAAGGCGATTTAATAATGGTTCCGGCCCCGTTACAGCTTGGACAAGTTCTCTCAATGGTGAAGAATCCTTGTGTGGCGCGAACGCGTCCACTTCCGTCACAGCTCGCGCATTTTTCAGGCCGGCCCCCATCAGCAGATCCGGTTCCAGCGCAACTATCGCAAGGCTGGACCGTTGGGATTTTTATTTTGGATTCTTTGCCTTTGAAGGCTTCTTCCAACGTGATGTCCAAACTGAACTGGACATCCGATCCGCGCATCGGACCAGTGGACCGTTTGCCGCCCATGACATCGCCGAACGCCTCGTACACCGAATCCAGGGCGTAGCCAGTGACCTGCTGGTCGCCGACCTGCACAATCACCAGATCGCCGTTCTCGAGTTTGAGGCCGCTGAGAATCAGCGCGCCTTCGCGGCTGTGGTTCAGCACCCG